>JBDKGH010000073.1:0-63325 GCA_039798265.1 Bacteroidota bacterium
TCCATGATCTTCTTCAAGAAAAAATGGGATTCAAAGGGTTGGTCTTTACTGACGCACTGAATATGCAAGGAGTGGCTAAGTACTATGAACCAGGTGAGGTAGATTTAAAAGCACTGCAAGCCGGCAATGACGTGTTGTTATATTCCTTGAATGTATCCAAAGCAATAGAACGCATTAAGCTTGCCGTAGATAGCGGGCTGATTACTCAGGCACTGATTGATGAAAAGTGTTTGAAGATTTTGCGTGCTAAAGAGTGGGCTGGCCTGGATCAACAAGCTCCTATTTCGACTCAACAGTTGGTAGAAGAATTGAACACGCCTTACGCGTTAAATTTGAAAAAGCGGATAATTGAATCTTCGATTACCGTTATGAGAAATAACGGAAGTATTGCTCCTTTGTGTCACAGCGATATTTCGCGAGTAGCGGTAGTGTCCATTGGCGAGGCTAAGGATAACCCTTTTTCTGAAACGATTTCGAAGTATGCCAAGGTGGATAAATTCTCAATGGAAAAGGCACCCGACTTTAATTCGTCCATTGCTTGGCAGGACACGCTTTCAAAATATGATTTGGTAATTGCAGCGGTTTTGAATACCAGTAACAAGGCAACCAAAAATTTTGGAGTAAGCGGAGAATCGGTGCGCGTTCTCAATGCAGTAGGAGCAAAGACAGATGTTGTACTTTCTGTTTTTGCCAATCCCTATGCTATGAATAGCTTTCAAGACTTAGATAATGTGCAAAGTATAGTAGTGAGCTATCAGGACGATGCGATGACACAACAAGTAACGGCCGAAGTTATTTCGGGGGCGTGCACTGCGGATGGAAAACTTCCCGTGTCTATTGCTGCAGGATTCAATCAAGGTCAAGGAGTGGGTATGGACAGGCCAACACGTCTTCGTTGGGTAAGTCCATCTTATTTAGGAATATGCACGCAAGCGGCAGCCAAGGCAGGTGGGAAAAAAACAAGCAAAGCCGATCAAATTACACAAGGAAAAAATCGTAACGGTTATCAAGAAGATATGATGTCCGATAAAAATCGATCGGATGTAGAATTGGATGAAAAGTGCTTTGCCAAAGTGGATAGCATTGCGCTCAATGGTATATCTGCGGGTGCTTATCCTGGTTGTCGTGTGTTACTTACCAAAAATGGCTATGTGGTTTATGACAAGGCTTTTGGTCATTTGGATTACAATCAATCAGAAAAAGTAACCTTGAATACGGTATATGATTTGGCTTCTATTACCAAACTTGTTTCATCCACCTTGTGTGCGATGAAGCTAGTTGATCAAGGATTGCTCGATATTCATAAAACGTTGGGCGATTACCTTCCTATACCTAAGGATAGTCCGTATGCAAAGGTTGAAATTGCCGCGATGATGTCGCATACTGCTGGTTTTACAGCGTGGATACCATTTTATCAAAAAACCATGAATGGAGATGATCTTCTTCCCAGTCTGTATAGAACCTCTTCGGAGCCGGGCTTCACGCATCAAGTAGCGAATGGCATGTTCATCGCCGACAATTACGAAGATGTGATGTTTGAGACCATTTTGAAAACGCCTATTTCTTCAGAGAAAACTTACAAGTACAGCGATTTGGGGTATTACTTTATGCAACGAATCGTAGAAAAACAAACGGGAGTTAGTTTAGATGAATACGTGAGCACCTCGTTTTACGAACCCATGGGGCTGCAGACAATAGGGTATAATCCGCTGAAAAGAATGAGTGCTTCATACATAGCTCCAACCGAGGACGATGGTGTATGGCGCGATCAGCATGTACGCGGATATGTGCACGATCAAGGAGCGGCTATGTTAGGAGGTGTTGCTGGTCATGCGGGAGTTTTCTCCAATGCCCAAGATGTGGCGGCGATCATGCAAATGCTACTCAATGGAGGAAGCTATGCTGGTAAACAGTTCGTTACTAAAGAAACAATTGATCTATTTAACCACCGCCATTTCCCGAATAATAGAAGAGGCATCGGGTTCGATAAGCCATCACTTACACCTGGAAGTGGCAGTACGTGTAAAGAGGCGAGTCCTCTCAGTTTCGGGCACACCGGATTTACAGGTACTATGTGCTGGGCTGATCCAGAAACGCAAATGGTTTACGTATTCTTAAGTAACAGGGTAAATCCTGACGCGGAGAATAAAAAAATCCAAAGCATGGATATCCGCACGAAAATTCAGGCTATAGCCTATTCCGTTCTCGGATTTAAGGCCGAATAGTTATTAAATAACTATTTTCTTTTTTAGGTGGCATGAACTTCCGACCTTCGTGTGGAATTATACGTACATGCTAAAAATTGGAATAGTAGGATATCCCACCTTTGGTGGAAGTGGAGTGGTGGCAACAGAGTTGGGGAAGGCACTTGCAGAGAAAGGTCACGAGATCCACTTTATCACATACAGTCAGCCCGTTAGACTTGGCTCCTCGCGGAAGAACATTCGATACCACGAGGTGAATGTGAGTGAATATCCGCTGTTTTTGTATCCGCCTTATGAGCTTGTTCTAGCCAGCAAACTAGTGGAGGTGGCGAAATATGAAAAGTTGGATTTACTGCATGTTCATTACGCTATACCCCATGCTTCTGCGGGCTATATGGCCAAGCAGATTTTAGCGGAAGAAGGGATTCACTTGCCTTTGATCACCACGCTCCACGGTACAGATATCACTCTGTTGGGAAAAGACGCCTCTTTTGAACCTGTTATCTCTTTTGCGATTAATAAAAGTGATGCTGTTACGGCGGTATCTCAAAGTCTGCGGTTGGATACTTACAAACTGTTCGGCATCAATCGAGAAATTGAGGTGATCCCCAACTTTATCAACTTCGAGAAAATGGAGTTTCCTGAAAAGGAGGAGCTGCGCCAAGATTATGCAGAGGAGGATGAAAGATTGGTCGTGCACATTTCCAATTTCCGTCCGGTGAAAAGGGTAATGGATGTATTGAGCATTTTTGCCCAGGTGAAGGATAAAGTAAAAGCAAAATTGCTTATGGTGGGCGATGGTCCCGAACGTTCTCGTGCTGAAATGATGTGCCGTGAGCACGGCATGTGCGATCGGGTTATCTTTTTGGGAAATGTAAAGAATCCAGCGGAAGTATTGAGTCTTGCCGATTTGTTCCTCTTGCCTTCTGAATCGGAAAGTTTTGGTTTAGCGGCGCTCGAGGCCATGGCTTTGGGTGTTCCTGTTATCTCTACGAATACGGGTGGTTTGCCTGAAGTAAACAGACATGGCGTTACTGGCATGATGAGCAACGTAGGCGATGTGGAGGACATGGCTAAAAATGCCGTTTACCTCCTGAGCGATGATTCGCGTTTGAAAAAGTTTGGAGAAAAAGCAAGAGAACGAGCAGCAGAGTTTAGCATAGATAAGGTGCTACCTATGTATGAGAAATTATACTCTTCGGTATTATCAGAAGTATGAGTCAGACAGAACCAAAATTTATGGGCAAGCGCATCAGCGTGCTTCGTTCCAAGGATGATATAGTTGTAACCATCACCCAACAAATTGAACGTTGGCAGATGTCTTTATTGATTTCGTGGCTGCTAGCGTGGACCTTTTGTGGAGGTGTGTTTATCACCTACATGATAAAAGCCTCCGTATTTGAGGAGCGCATATTCTTTGTTATTTGTACTGGCTTGTGGGCATTCTTCATGATCCGTTTGACAAAAGTATTTTTGTGGAGAAAGGGTGGGCGAGAGATCATTCGTATTTCTGCAGGCACACTCTCTTTGTACAATGCTTATTGGAGCAAAGGAAAACCAGAAGACTTTAAGTTGAACAGCGTATTTAAACTCGGTTTGATCAAAAGAGATCCCAGCAACTTCTTTGCTTTTTTAGATGATAGCTTTTGGATCATAGGCGGTGAGCGCGTGGGCTTTAGTTATGGTGGTGAAAAAGTAAGACTGGGTAAACAGCTTGATCTTCGCGAGGCCGAAAACCTAGTACGCATTTTAGATAGTGCCATTCGCGAATTTTCGAAGCGCGAAAAAGCTTAGTAGTTATCTACCAGGTGCTGCAAAGCCATTTCATACGACCACATTCCAAAACCACTGATTACACCAATGCATTTACCGGCGGTCAATGAATCGTGACGATAAGCTTCGCGAGCATAAATATTGGAAATGTGCACTTCTATGCACGGCGTTTTAATACTAGCAATAGCATCGGCAATGGCGACACTCGTGTGCGAATAACCACCGGGATTGATCACAATACCGTCGTAGGCAAATCCCACTTCATGAAGTTTATTGATCAACTCACCTTCTACATTACTTTGGTAGTAGTCGAGCTTCACTTCTGAGTAGGTTTTCCGGAGTATTTCAAAAAACGATTCAAAGTCTTGGGTGCCATAAATCTCAGGTTCCCGCTTGCCCAATAAATTCAAATTAGGACCATTAATAATCATAAAACGCTTGCTCATCTTAGTTGCCAGATTGGAGGGTTTCTAAGATCCACATTTGTTCTGTGATACTTTGATTGTTTTTGAAGTAGTAAATACCTGTCTTAGAAACGACTTTACGATAGGTATCTACTTTATTACCACTTTTCACCGTACGCTCAATGATCTTTTTGTTGCCATAATCAAAAGACGTCTCGGTTACCCCTTCTTGCAAGCTTTCTGAACCTTCGCGAGGCTGATATTCTTCGTTGGTTTTTGGTTTACCAGGGTTGCGGTTGAACAACTCTTCACGACGCTGATAACGTGCTTCAGCCGCTTCGGTCTCTTTATCGGTCACCAAGTTTTCCATGCCTTGTTTTTTCAACTCAGCATCCATAATGCGATCTTCAATAGCGGCTTGTTTGCCATCACCTAATTCTTGGGCTTCAACTTTTTTATCTTCTGTCTTTTGGTAATTGCTTGATGTACGAACAGACGCTGTGCGCTCTACATCTTTGATGTAAGCTTCAGCCATATCCTTTTTTTCAGCAGCTTGTTCCACATGCTCTTTGCGAAGTTCTTCGCCTTCGAAGGTTACGTTTTCAGCACCCTCTTTCTTTTGAGTCATGTTATCGGCTTTCAAAGAAGTCAGTGTTTCTCCGCGTGAACGAAGCACTTCGTCTGTATCAGCGTAAACGGCTTTCTTTTGATTGAGTTCTTCAATTGAGCGCTGGCGTACGGCATCTTTTTCTGGGATGCTATCGAGCGCTTCTTTCTTCACACCATTGCGTTCGCCTGCTTGTTCTGTGCGACTGGCACCGCGATCACTGTATTCTTTGTTGTTCTCTTCGTTGCGGTTTTTCTTTTCATTCTGCGTGGCAATGCTTTGGTTTTGCCATCCGCCGCCGGCATGGTTCATTTTATCCATGGTCTCCTTTTGGCCGTCGATCTCAGCTGAGCGCGAGGCGTAAAGGTTAGCATTTTTCTCATTTTGACTTTGTGAATACGTTTCAAATTCGTCTTTTTTAGACTTCAATTTTTCGTATTTAGCTCGGTCTTCAATAGCTTTTGCTTCGCGGTAATAGGCATCTACTTCTTCCTCTCGAGAACGGTCAGTGTTCGATGCACCTCGTTTGTTGCGAGCAGCAGCTTCGGCTGCGAGTGCCTCTTCTTCTTCCTTGCGTTTTCTTTCTTCGTCTTCAATACGGCGCAAACGAGCTTCTTCAGCTAGACGCTCTTTTTCTTCGCGTTCTGCTTTGATTTTGGCTTCAAGATCGAGACGCTCTTGCTCTTTGCGTTTGGCCTCATCTTCAGCCAAGTTGTTTTTCTCTGAATTCAAACGCTCGATAAGTACATCGATGTTGCTGATTTGAGCTTTTGGATATTTTTCAGCGGGCTTTAACTCACTCGCTTTGTTGTACACTTCTTTTGAATTGAGGAGTTTGGCCTCATCTTTTTGCTTTGAATCTTTGAATAAGGCGTCAGCTTCGAGAATCAAGGCGTTGTATTCACGATCAATTTTTAAACGCTCATTTTCGGCAGCGGCCACAGCATTGGCATTGGCTTGCGCATCAGCGGCTAATTTTTTCAAGCGTTCAATTTCGGCCAATTGGTCTGTTGGGTAAACCTCGTCTGGTTTGATGCTCTTCGCTTCGTTGTATTTTACAATAGCGGCATCATAGTTTTTTTCACGTAAATTTTTTTAATCAAAGTCAATGGCTTCTTTATATTTTTTAGCTATGCGCTCACGTTCTGCAGCCAGAGCGGCTTCCTGATCAGCTTTTGATTTTTGAGCCAACAAATCGGCTTTGATCTTTTCGATTTCAGCAATCTTGTCTTTTGGATACTGTTCTGTTTTCTTTAAGTCTGATGCCGAGCGATAGCTCACCAAAGCATCATCATATTTTTGTAAACCAAAACTTTTGTCAGCGGCGGAAATGAGATCAGCATATTGCTTTTCTATACGAAGGCGTTCAGCTTCTGCAGCCGCATCTTTCGATTTTTGTGCTGCTAAGTCAGCTAGTATTTTTTCAATTTCAGAAATACGTTGCTTCGGATAGGCTTCTGTTGATATTAATGCCGATGCTTCTTTATATGATTTCAATGCCCCTTCGTAGGTCTTTGCATCAAAGTCCTTGTTAGCAGCGGCAATCAAATCGTCATACTTCTTTTGAAGTTCTTTTTTCTTGGATTCTCCAGCGAGCAATTCATCCAAAGCGGCTTGTGCTTTGGTGATTTGATCTTTAGAGTATTTTTCAAAAGAAGCTTTAGACTCGTATGTGCTATTGGCAAGTGCGGTGATAGACTCTTTATATTTTTCAATAGAAACAGCGTAGTCTTTCGATCCGAATCGGGTGTCGGCATCTTTCACCAATTTGTCGTATTTCACAAAAAGATCGATGTCGTACAAACGCTCCTTCGGAAGTTTTTCAGAAGGTTTGAGTTTGCTTGCATCGGTGAAGTTTTTTCGGGCATCTTCCCACTTCTTTGCTTTGAGATTGGCGTCTCCATCAGCAAGAAGTTTATTGTATTGAGCGTCGGCGGATGCAGCTGCATTTTCTGCGTCAAACTTGGCTTTCGCCTCATCATATTTCTGTTTGGCCGGTACGTCTTTTGGGAAAAGTTTCAAGGCGCCATCGAACTTCGCCATGGCTTCTTGGTATTTTTTTTCACCCATTTTGCCATCCCCTTCGGCCATGAGCTTATCGTACTCTTTCTTAAACTTATCAGCGTCTTTCTTCAGATCAGCTAAACGCTTGCGTTCGGCTTCAATCTTTTCTCGCATCACTTCAGTGTAGGCGAAGTCGAAGGCGATGTTGTTTTCTTGAGAATCAAAATTGGCTTTACCGATGGGTTCCTTTAGAATGTCAGTATTGAAGCCTTCTTCGAGGGTGAAAAGCTCCATAATCAAGTCAAGTCCAAAGCCATTTGCACGATCTTCGGGTGGAATATTTCGTGTATCGAATCGAAGAATTTTAGTGCCGAAACCTGTACGCGTGAATTTCACGTCATAGGTGTATCCTAAGGGCAATTCAAAATCGAACTTGGCGCTGGTACCTGCATCTACCACATCGAACTGAGTTCCGTTTTTGAATATTTGAATCTGAACACCGTCTAGCTTTTTACCTGTACCCTCATCTTTGAGAGATCCTTTGAGATTAAGAATTTCATTTTGCCCAAAAGAAAGAGTAGTCACCACCGCTAAAACGATAGTGAGAGCAATTGATCTGAAAATAGACCTTGGTTTGTTCATGTTTCCTTGCATACTTTGGAGCGCAATTGCAGGTTTACGGACTCCAAATTTTGTCTTGAACGTAAAAATATGAATTTTAGTTATTGGGAAAGTGAAGCTTTTTTGAAAAACATCCACTTTTTAGTGGTAGGAAGCGGAATTGTAGGCTTAAGTACCGCCATTCACTTAAAGAGAAAAAATCCTAAAAGCCGCATAGTTGTAGTAGAGCGGGATGTTTTTTCCGCGGGGGCCAGTACTAAAAATGCTGGTTTTGCTTGTTTTGGGAGTCCAACCGAAATTTTTGATGATTTATCAAAAATGACCAAAGAAGAGGTATTTGGACTAGTTCAGCGCCGATATCACGGGTTGCATTATTTGAGGTCATTATTGGGCGATGATGAGCTGGATTATCGTCCTGTTGGCGGACAGGAAATTTTTACCACTGCTGAGCGACCTGTTTTTCATCAAATGGCCGATCAGCTAGGAGAGCTGAACGAGGATATCTTTCATGCTATTGGAATCCGTCCTTTTTCGGTGTACCCGAAGCTACCTGAGCATTGGAATTTCGGTGGAGTAGAGCACGCTATTTTGAATAATGCTGAAGGTTCGATTGATACCGGCAAAATGATGCGCGCTTTTTTGAGATTAGCTCAACAAGAAGGAGTGGAAATCTGGAATGGGATGAATGTGTTGTCTATTTCAGAGCTGGGTAAAACAGTTGAAGTACGCTGTGATCATGGTGTGTTTGAGGTGGGAAAAGTGGTCGTGTGTACCAATGCTTTTGCCCGTCAATTGCTTCCAGAAGTGTCCGTTCAGCCCGTTCGTAATCAGGTGATCGTTACCGAACCTCTTCCTCATTTGACATGGGAAGGTACCTTCCACATGGATCGGGGCTATCGTTATTTTAGAAGAGTTGGTGAGCGAGTTTTGTTAGGGGGATTTCGAAATTTCGATGCTGACACAGAAACAACAGATCAATTTGGAATTACCGAAAAAATTCAAGGACTGCTAGAGCAATTTTTACAAGAAGTCATCTGCAATGGTCAGTCTGTGCGAGTAGATTACCGTTGGAGTGGCATATTGGGTATGGGCGATCAGAAAACCACTATTGTGAAGAGGCATTCGGAGCACATCGCCATAGCTGTTCGTATGGGCGGAATGGGTGTGGCTATTGGCAGTTTAGTGGGAAAAGAAGCAGCTGAACTTTTTGATTAGGCCAACAAAAGTTCGGCTAGTTTATCGGCCACTTTTTCACCATCAATAGCGGCAGATACAATGCCTCCAGCATAACCGGCGCCTTCGCCACAAGGAAACAAATTGCTGATTTCAGTATGCGCCAGTGTTTCGATATTTCTGGGTATGCGTATGGGAGAACTGGTACGACTTTCTGGAGCCACGAGAACTGCCTCATTCGTATAATATCCGCGCATTTTTTTGCCAAAGGCTACAAAGCCCTCTTGTAAGGTTTTGACAATGTAGGGTGGCAGAATTTGGTCGAGACGAGCGGAAACCAAGCCCGGTTGATAAGAACAATCGGGTAAAGAGCTACTAAGGCGACCCTCTACGAAATCAATCATACGCTGGGCGGGAACTCGTTGGGTTTTTCCGGCTGCTTCCCAGCACAGTTTTTCTACTTGCGATTGAAAGGCTAGCCCTGCTAATTCACCGTGTTGGTGAAAAGGCTTCACATCTTCCCAATCTACGGGCACAACGATTCCCGAATTAGCCCAAGGATTATTTCTTTTACTTGGCGACCAGCCGTTGGTTACCACTTCTTCGTGGCCTGTAGCGCAGGGAGCAATAATACCCCCCGGGCACATACAAAAAGAATACACGCTTTTTAATTTGGCTTGGTGCACCAAATTATAGGCAGCGGGAGGTAAGTAAGGACCTCTGTCATCGCAATGATATTGAACGCTATCTATTATTTGTTGAGGGTGTTCTGCACGCACGCCAAGTGCAAAAGGTTTAAATTCAATCGCTATTTTTTTATCACTTAATAAATGAAAAATGTCTCGAGCAGAGTGGCCTGTCGCGAGAATAAAAGCACCTGCTTTTATTTCGGTGCTGCCATTAATGACGGCTTTTGTAATGCATTTATTTTCAATAATTAAATCTGTAAGTTTCGAGTTAAAATGCACTTCTCCACCTAATTCGATCACTTTATTTCTGATTGCTGCAATTATTTTGGGCAGCTTATTCGTGCCGATGTGAGGGTGTGCTTCTTGCAAAATGGCTTCTGAAGCGCCGAACTCAACGAGGGTTTCAAGAATTCTTCTTACATCGCCGCGTTTGGTAGATCGGGTATATAATTTACCGTCGCTGTAGGTTCCTGCGCCACCTTCACCAAAGCAATAGTTCGAATCGGGGTTTACGATATGTTCTTTATGAATGGCCGCTAAGTCGCGCCTTCTCGCTTGTACGTCTTTCCCACGCTCAACTACAATGGGTTTGATTCCTTTTTCAATTAATTGAAGAGCAGCGAAAAGCCCCGCTGGCCCGGCCCCAATCACCACAGCTCTCTTATTGTCCGATACCGGTTGCCATTGGCGCGGATTGAACCAGGGCATTGCAGGTTGTTGCGGTGCAAGGATGAGAAGACGTAAATTGATTTTTATTGCTCTTTGGCGAGCATCAATAGATCTTTTTAAAACTTGCCAGTGATGGTCTTTCGAAAATGTTCCGTCGTATTGTTTACGGATTACGTCGCGCAGCAATTGATCGTCTGCAGCTTGTTGTGGTGAAACAACGAGGTCGATGGTAGTATTCATGTCAAGTTGGTCTATTCAACCAAAATTGGTAGGCAGCAAATGTAGGTCAAAAAAAAGTCCGCCAGGATGGGCGGACTTTTTATCGTTGACTTGATAATTATGCATTTTCTGAAGAAGCAGCGGGAGCAGCTGATGTGCTCGCCGACTTGCGTGGGCGACCAGCATTTGACTTTTTAGCTTTTCCTGCTTTCTTACCTGCTGGACGGCCTGGTTTAGCTTTCGCTACAACGGCTTTTTTAGCAGCTGTTTTTTTACCGGCTGTTTTTGGGCCCGGTTTTTTTGCTCCTGGTTTGTTTTTAGAACCCTTTGGACGACCGCGTTTGCCGCTGCCTTTTTTCTTTGGACTACCTTTTCCAGCAGCCTTTACGATTGAATCGATGTCTCCTGTAGAGAATTTGGCTTTACGTCCGCGACCTGATGCTGTAGCAGCAATCAAATTAGCAGCGTCAACCAATGCATGCAATTCTTTTTCGCGTGCAGCAATCTCTTGCTTTAACGCAGATAAAATTTTAGATGACATGTGCGTGGTATTTTATAATTCGGAGCAAATATATATGATTCCTCATTTTTTCAATTTTATTTTTTTAATCTCGAACTGTTAATTAATGTCATTATTTTCCGAATGGCCTGATAGTACTCAGTTTTTGCGCGTAGGAGGCAATGCTTTTTGAGAGAGGGTAGGTGTGTTTTTTTGATAAATGTCAATATTTTTTTTGGATAAAAAAAGTCTGAAACAGATGACGTATTTTTTTTCTATTTCTTTGTTTATGAAACTTGAGGGATGTTTAATCGGCCGATAATTCAGCATTTTTGAAGGAGCGAAGGGCTTGATTACAATGGGTTATTTTGAACTGTAAAGATTAAAAGGTTTACTCCCTTTTGTCTTGCGTAAATTTTATTTGATTGAAATTTGATTTTCAGGTAGGGCTCATCTGGTCGAATGCTTGTTCAATAGTGCGGTTAAAACATTGTGCTACTTTGATGAGGAAAGCATAGAGAATAAAGGGGCTTTGCAGTACATTCGCCGAAAATTTTGTTGAGTCTATGTTAACAGCCAAAAAGCCCGTGATTGCATTCGATCGCAAAGGATTGACAGATGAGGAGTTGCTTAAATTGTATAAGGCTATACTCTTACCTCGTTTGATCGAGGAAAAGATGCTTAGTCAATTGCGTTTGGGTAAGATTTCCAAATGGTTCAGCAGCTTTGGTCAGGAGGCAATATCTATCGGTGTGGCTTTGGCTATGCAAGAGGACGAGTTCATTCTTCCGATGCACAGAAACTTGGGCATATTTACCGGACGAAATCTGCCGCTTCATGAATTGTTTGCTCAATTTCAAGGAAAAGAATCGGGCTACACCAAAGGGCGTGACCGATCGTTTCACTTTGGAACAAAAAAGCATCATGTGGTAGGGATGATTTCTCACTTAGGCCCGCAATTGGGAATTGCAGACGGTATTGCCTTGGCGGCAAAACTCGGTGAAGAGCAAAAGGCGACCATTGTGTTTTGCGGTGACGGCGGAGCGAGTGAGGGTGATTTTCATGAAGCTTTAAATGTGGCGACTGTTTGGGACTTGCCGGTTATTATTGGTATCGAGAATAACTCATGGGGACTATCTACTCCTAGTCGCGAACAATTCCGATGCGCGCAATTTATCGACAAAGCAATTGGCTATGGAATGCCCAAAGAAGATGCGATACAAATTGACGGTAACAACATCATTGAAGTTTATACCACCGTTAAAAAAACAGCGGAGAGTATTCGCAAAAATCCACGTCCCATTCTAATGGAATTTATGACCTTCCGTATTCGTGGTCATGAAGAAGCTTCGGGAACGAAGTATTATCCAGGTGGATTGATCGAATCATGGGAGAAAAAAGATCCTGTAGATAATTACGAAGCGTGGTTGTTGCAGAAAAAAGTGATTTCAGAAGAACAAGTATTGTCTATTCGTGCCGAAATCAAACAGCAAATAGCGGATGCCTTGAAAATTGCTTATGACGAGCCGAATATTGTTCCTTCTACTGAAAAAGAAGTGGCTGATTTATTTAAGCCCTTCGATCAAGTAGAGCAAGCGCCTCAAGGAGGAAAATCTACTAAGCGTCTCATTGATGCTATATCTGACGGCCTTCGTGAAAGTATGCGTAAGCACGATAAGCTGGTATTGATGGGTCAAGACATTGGTGAGTATGGAGGCGTATTCAAAGTGACAGAGGGTTTTGTTCAAGAGTTTGGCAAAAACCGCGTTCGAAACACCCCCTTGTGCGAGTCGGCCATTGTGGGCGCAGCCTTAGGTTTATCCATGAAAGGATGGAAGAGCATGGTAGAAATGCAATTCGCTGATTTTGTTACCTGTGGATTCAATCAGATCGTAAATAATTTGGCCAAATTGCATTACCGCTGGGCAGAAAACGCCGATGTGGTGGTGCGTATGCCAACAGGGGCAGGAGTTGCAGCAGGTCCTTTTCATAGCCAAAGCAATGAAGCTTGGTTTTTCCATACCCCAGGATTGAAAATAGCTTATCCAGCCTTTCCTGCAGATGCCAAAGGCTTGCTTTGCCAGTCGTTTGAAGATCCGAATCCGGTGATGTTCTTCGAACACAAAGCGTTGTACAGAAGCATTGAGCAAGAAGTGCCAGATGGCTATTACACCTTGCCATTCGGGAAAGCTAATGTGTTGAAAGAGGGAAGTGATTTTACCATTGTTACTTATGGATTAGGTGTGCATTGGGCCTTGCAAATGATGAATGAAAACCCAGCTCTATCAGGCGATTTGATTGATTTGCGCACCTTGGCACCTTTGGATACCGACACCATTTATGCGTCCGTAAGAAAGACAGGTCGTGTGCTTGTTCTCCATGAAGATTGCTTAACAGGCGGAATAGGAGGGGAGTTGGTGAGTTTGATTACCGAAAACTGCTTTACTTCGTTAGACGCACCTGTGATGCGCGTAGCGAGTTTAGACACTCCAGTGCCATTTAACGCAGAATTGGAGAAGAACTTTTTAGCCAATGCTCGATTGAAAGAAAAACTCGATAGCTTATTGAAATTCTAAGTGCTGCAACTGGTCCTTCATACCCTTTGGGTTGCTGCGTTGATTTACGCAGGGGCATGTGTATTGTACTTTTTGATTCAAGAAAAATTCATTTTTGTCCCCACCTTGCCAGGCGAGCCGTTTGAAATCAAATTGGCTAGCCCCACTCAAGAGTTTATGATTGATACGCCCTATGGTGGGTGTATTCATACTTTGCTCATTCAATCACCGCAGTCGAAGGGATTGATCTTTTATCTTCATGGCAATACAGGCAGCCTTAAGCGTTGGCAATTTATGGCCGAAGAGGCGGCCAGTCATGGCTACGATGTGTTTGTAATGGACTACCGAGGTTATGGGAAAAGTACAGGAAAGCGCACGGAAGCCATTCTTCATCGAGATGTCGAATTTTGTTACGATTGGATCATAGAGCAGCATAAACCGGAACGGAAGGTCATTTACGGCAGATCGCTGGGGACGGGATTTGCCACACGCTTGGCTTCCCGACGGGAGGCAGATATGCTGGTGTTGGAAACGCCCTATTTTAATTTTATCGATGTAGCCCAATATTATCTCCCATTCCTTCCCGTGAGGTGGCTATTGCGGTATAAATTCCGGTCAGATCTTTATTTGAAAAATGTTTCATGTCGAACCCATATTTTCCATGGGACTAAAGATTTGGTAGTTCCTTATAAATCAGCACTTAAACTGTTTCGCTCCGTTCCAGAGTCTAAGTCTTTGACTATGACAGTTATACCCGGAGGCAAGCACAGTAACTTGAATCGGTTCCCCTTGTTTCGGGAGCGTTTAAAGAACTTCCTGAAATAGAGCTGGTTAGGAAAGAATCCAATTCTTGATTGGAGAAAGCTAGAAAAGGAGGTGAATAAATAAGGAAATCCGCGTCCTGTTTATTACTTTCGCAACTTCGAGGTGTTGTGTGAGCAACTAAAAGCTTGCAAAGCTCGACTTGTAAAAAATAGCTTAAGATCGATTATGCTGAAAAATCTACTGTGGATTCTTACGATTTCGTGTTTAGGACTGACCAAGGCTTACAGCCAGGCACCTACTCCGGTAGTGGAATACATTGCGCACTATGGCAATTATGGTGATGGCCAAGACTTGACTGGTTATGTGACCTATCGCGTTTATTTGCAGTTTAGCCCTACGGCTATCAATCCAGCCCTTGGCTCTATTTACGCTGCGGTAGCGGATATTGGTCCTACCAGTATCATCAACGTGAACACCGATTGCGGCAATTTTTTCCAGCATGACTTCGGAGGACCAACTGTTGAGCCGATCAACTGCGCATTACTCAACGTTTATCCCTCTTTGCGTTATGACTCTTTTTTCACAGTTGGTAATTTATGCAAAGCACCCGGTAATTCAGCTTTGAATACCATTACCCTTGATTTGCCGCTTTTACAAGCTTGGGAAAATGATAACAATGACGGTGACTATTTCGATGGTCCGAACAGCATGACCTTATCGAATACCGCATTTTTTCACCTTCCAGTAAACGATGTCCTCAACATCCCCGATGCGAATGATCGAGTTCTCATTGGTCAGTTTACTACTTGCGGAAACCTTTGTCTTACTTACAGCATTCAATATTACAACAACTACACGGGCCCAAACGGGGTGTACGAAACAGCTTTGCAAACAGTGTGTTTTGATCATCCTTGTTTGAGTTTGCCAATGGACACTGATGCGGCTGTTACGGCAGTTGATTGTTTTGGTGACCCAACTCAGGTTGTATTTGATGACGGCGGTTACAATGGTGTTGACTATACCCTTTACAACGGCAACACCATTGGAAGCGGCACAGTTGCCAACACCTACACGAACCAAACAGCAGGATTAACCATTAACAGTCTTGCTCCTGGCGATTATTACGCCACTATGATCGATGATGCTGGATGTAGAGATACTTCCGCAGTATTTACGATTAGCATTCCAGATGAATTATTGTTTGATGCTACCCTTGTTCAGGACATTCTTTGTTTCGGTGATACAGATGGGTCCATTCAAGTGACGTGCTCAGGAGGAACAGGAAACTTGACCGTAGATATCAACGGCACAGGCAATTATGCTTGTGGATCATTGATTACCGATTTGAGCTGCGGACAAAAAGTAGTTACTGTAACAGACGAAAATGGATGTGAGGCTACAGAGACCATTACGCTAGCTTGTCCAACAGATTTAGTAACAACACTAACTAGCACCAATATCCCTTGTTATGGTTACGACAACGGAACAATTACCGGAACCGTTACAGGAGGCACAGGAACAAAGGTGGTTGATCTCATCCTTAACTCAGGAGTGGTCAATACGGTTTCTGGTACAGGTACGGTCAATGTTAATTTCACTGGATTGGATTCAGGTATTTACACAGTTCAGGTAACAGATGCAAACGGTTGTGTTGATATAGCGAATTTCACTATTACTGAACCAAATGAGTTTAGTGCAACGACTACAACCGAACCTACAATTTGCTTTGGCTCTTGCAATGGATCAGTAGCCTTCAACACCTTCGGAGGCACGCCAGCCTTTACAACTGAAGTGCTTAATGCAGCAGGTGTGGTGCAAAATAACTTGAATGCGCTTTGTGCAGGAACATATACCTGGACCATTACGGATGGCAATGATTGCGATATCACCGGTGAGTTTATTATTGAAGAACCCGCAGATTTAACCTACGAATTAGCTGTAGTGGATGAGTCTTGCTTTGGATTTTGTGATGGTGAGATCTCATTGACCAACGTGGCGGGAGGAACGGGAGCATTTGATTATGTATTGACTCCTAACTCTGGCATTTGTCAAGCCCCCTGTGCAGGAACGAATATTACATACACAGCACTTTGTGATGGTACCTACAGCATACGCATTACCGATGAAGCTGGCTGTATCAATCAAATCAACTCCATTGTGGTTCAGTCGCCACCACAGGTGGAAATAATCCTTACTCCAGTCAACGTTTCGTGTTTTGGTTTTGGTAACGGTTCGGTTACCGTGAGTGGAACAGGTGGAACAGGCGATTTATTTAGTGGATTGGATGGAGCATTGCTGCCTGTTACCTATGATGGACTGGCCCCCAATAACTACTCTTACACTATTGTAGATGAAAATGGTTGTTCTGCATCAGACGATGTTGAAATTACGGAACCAGCAGTGTTAGAAGCCACATTTGTTTCTGCCGAAGATGTTAGTTGTGGTGGCGCATGCGACGGTAGCGTCAACTTCCTTGTAGTAGGAGGAACAGCACCTTACGGTTATTTGTTGAACCCCAACGGAACAACCGGAAGTGTAAACAATACCATCGGTTCACTTTGTGCAGACGACTATGAGCTGATCATTGAGGACTTGCAAGGTTGTTTGGATACCTTGGAGTTTAGCGTAAATGAGCCACCAGAAATTGATATTGATGTTCAACTGGATCGCCCAACTTGTACGGGTATGTTTGATGGAGCAGCAATCATTGAAGTAAGTGGTGGAACAGGGGAGTTGACTACGATCATTGAGCCCAATAGCTTAGATATCGTGAATACAGGAGACACCATCTTTGATATTCTTAACTTAGGTGAGACAGTAATTATACTTACTGTTTTTGATGAAAACCAATGTAGCATTCGCGATTCGATAGAAGTAGTTCCAGACCTGATTACGAATATGGTTTTGAATACCTTCTCTTCTCCAGAAACATGTTGGGATATGCAAGATGGTACGGCCACAGTGGCTGTTCAATATGGGTTTGGTCCAATTACTTATCAGTGGGACGACCCGAACATGCAAACGACGGCTATTGCAACCAACCTGATTTCTAGTGAAACCTACACAGTGATTGTTACGGATAGTATTGGATGCACACTGACTACGGAAGTGTTTATTGAACCGACTATTGGGTGTTTTTACATTACCAATGCCATCACACCAAACGGTGACGGATCTAATGATCTATGGATGATTGGTGGTTTAGAATTTTTCCCGAACGCAAAGGTTCAAGTGGTGAACCGATGGGGTCAAGTGGTATTTGAATCCACTGGTTATCCTTCTGCATGGGATGGTACCTACAAAGGTGAGCCTCTGCCTGTAGCAGATTACTACTACATCATTGATTACTCCGAAGAGGCCGATCCTATTATGGGGACTGTAACCATTAAATACTAAAAACAGCCATGAATAAGAATTATCTATTTTCTTTTTTAGTAGTGGCTGTGTTGTTATCAGCTAACGCCAATGCCCAGCAGCTTGCCCGACGTACCCAATTTGCCACGAATACATTTATGGTAAATCCTGGTGCAGCGGGGACCACGAGTTATGCGCCCATCTATGCTTCTTACCGCAATCAATGGACGGGCTTTAAAAACGCTCCGAGTACCATATTGTTAACGGGGCATACGTCTTTTTCCAAAGGATTTGCAGGAGGCGTAAAAGCTTATCGCGATGACACAGGAGGAGCCATTTCTCGCACTGGAGTTGAACTCACAGGTGCCTATTCGGCTAAGTTGACTCAAGATGATGCAGTGAGCTTCGGATTGAGTGTAGGCGGAAATCAATTGGTATTCGATAACTCGACGCTAGTTGTTTATGATCAGAATGATGCCGCTTTAAATAACTTCCAAAAAGAGGTGTCGATGAACTTGACCACTGCCTTTGGTATGTTGGTTTATGGTAAGCAATACTATTTTGGATTTTCGATTCCGAACTTGGCACAAACCAAATTAGGACTTCAAACATCTGTAGATCCTGGTGATAACCTCAACGTTCGACATTTTCAATTGATGGGTTCATACCGTTATTACATCAACGATGTTTTGGATTTACAGCCGAGTGCATTTATGCGCTTCACGGGCAATACACCTGTTCAAACGGATGTAAACATTCGTTTGAATTACCTCGAAAAAGCATTTGGAGGTATCACCTTTCGCTACAAAGATGCAATTGGCGTAATGGCAGGAGGAACATTCAAAAACTTCGCTTTGATTTATTCTTATGATTTTACCACAGGAGAAGCAAAGCCATTTAGTCCTCATACCCATGAAGTAACTGTAGGCTATTTGATCCCGAGCAAGCGCGGTCTATTCAAAGCGAATAATCTTGGTGGTCGTATGTTGGATCGCAGCCGTGTAGTGAACTAAAATGGACATCGATTTTTTGCGTATGAAAAAGTTACTTTTTATCCTGGCTGCTTTCGTAAGTTCGACGATGTCGTTTGCGCAGGTAAAAGGTGTTGTGGTAGAAGAAGTGGATAATGCTGGAGCGGTTGCGGGTCGCACTTATCGCATTTACATTGAACTCACCAATGATAGCGATGCTGTACACATGGTATATGGCGATGCCAATCACCCCCTCGAAATAAAAAGTACTAAGCCGTTTTACCAATCCACTCAAGGTGGTCCCCTTTCTTCAAATATCAATCGTAAGATGGCTAAAGAGAATGCCCAGGTTCGTTATGATTCTTTTTTAACGATTGGCTATTTAGATAATTACGAGAACGCCATCAATCAGTTGTTGGATCTTGCGGAGTTTGAAAAGAGTGGAGGTGCCGTTCGCACGAATGACGGCGCATGGTATTGCCTCCCCGGGAAACCACAGACCTACGCAGGTTCTAGTAAGCGTGTCTTGATCATGCAGATCACAACAGAAGGTAAGGTATCGGGTAAGTTTTCGATTATGGGAAAAACCGCTTCTAAAGAGGTTTTTCACTCTTATGACCATAGTTTTTCTTGCGGTAGATAATTCGATCCCGAAGAAGCTACTTCTCAAACTTTAAGGATACCGAATTGATGCAATAGCGCATTCCTGTTGGTTTTGGACCATCATCAAATAGATGTCCCATGTGTCCTCCGCAACGGGCACAATGCACTTCCGTTCTGATCATCCCAAAGGTGGTATCTCTTTTTTCTTCAATACATTTCTCATCTACTGGGGCAAAGAAACTGGGCCAGCCGGTACCACTGTCAAATTTTGTAGTCGAAGCAAAAAGGGGCGCACCACACCCAGCGCAAGTATAGATGCCATTTTCATGATGGTCCCAGTATTGGCCTGTAAATGCTCTTTCGGTGCCGTGCTGACGCAGCACGCGGTATTGTTCAGAGTCTAACTCTTGTTTCCACTCTTCCTCGCTTTTGACGATTTTATTTTCCATAATGGTGAGTTTTGCTGAGCTAATTAAAGATAGGAAGCGGTGTGCGATTTTTTCACTTTTGAGATACCGGCAGGAGGGCCAGTGTACACCAAATTTCCACCCGCATCGCCGCCTTCAGGACCAATGTCAATCAACCAGTCAGCGCATTTCATTACATCGGTGTTATGCTCAATGGCAATGATGGTATGGCCACGGTCAAGTAATGCTTTAAAACTCTCCATGAGCTTTCGCACGTCATGAAAATGCAGTCCCGTAGTAGGCTCATCGAAAATGAAAACGGTATGTGTGTCCGATTGTCCTTTGGTGAGGAAAGAAGCAAGTTTGATTCGTTGAGCCTCACCACCGCTGAGCGAACTGCTGCTTTGTCCGAGACCTATATAACCAAGCCCTACTTGTTGAAGCGGCTGAAGTTTTTGTAGGAGGTTTTTATTGGGCGCATTTTTTTCATCGGCACCAAAGAAGGTAACGGCATCATCCACGGTCATATCCAAAACATCCGAAATGTTTTTACCTCGGTATTCAACTTCCAACACCTCATCTTTGAATCGTTTTCCTTTACAGGTATCACATACAAGTTTAATATCGGCCATGAATTGCATTTCGATGGTCTGATAACCTTCGCCTTCGCAAGATTCGCAGCGCCCACCTTCTACGTTGAATGAAAAATGAGAAGGCTTATAAGCACGGTGCTTCGAAAGTGTTTGATTCGCAAAAAGTGTTCTTATTTCATCATACGCCTTTACGTAGGTCACTGGATTGGAACGCGATGATTTGCCAATCGGATTTTGGTCTACAAACTCCACCGATTTGATGATGGACAAATCTCCTTCGATAGCATCATATTCGCCGGAAGGTTCTGGAAGGCCCAGTACCGACTTTTTCAAGGCTGGGTAAAGGATGTCACGTATCAACGTAGATTTTCCAGAGCCACTTACACCGCTCACTACGGTGAAGCATTGAAGGGGAAATTCTACATCTATATTCTTCAGGTTATTCTCTCGTGCTCCACGGATGATCACCTTGTTCTTCAGATTTTTTGGTGTGGGCTTGAGGTCAATGGATTTTCGGCCCGTGAGGTAATCAGCAGTGAGTGTTTTACCAGATTTGATCAATTCTTCGGTAGTTCCCGTAAACGTTATTTCACCACCAAAGCTTCCGGCTTCCGGCCCCATGTCGATGATGTTGTCAGAGGCGCGCATGATTTTTTCATCATGCTCCACAATGATCACGGTGTTGCCTTGTTCTTTGAGCTGTTTGAGCACACCAATTAATCGGTCAGTATCTCGGGGATGAAGTCCAATGCTTGGTTCATCCAGTATATACATCGATCCTACCAATGAGCTTCCGAGGCTAGTGGCTAAATTAATTCGCTGCGATTCGCCACCACTTAGCGTGTTGCTCAGCCTGTTCAAGGTGAGGTATTCTAAACCGACGTCACCTAAATAAGATAGGCGATTGGTAATTTCCAGTAATAAACGTTGGGCTACTTTTTGTTCGTGTGCGTTTAGCTTCAACGATTTGAAAAAGGGCAATATTTCGCCGATCGGAGCTGTAACGAGTTCCGTAATATTTCTGCCGCCTACTTTCACATAATTGGCGTCTTTTCTGAGGCGAGTCCCTTTACAGTCGGGGCATTTAGTTTTTCCGCGATAGCGGCTGAGCATTACACGGTACTGTATTTTATAAGACTCGCTTTCGATGAATTGAAAAAAAGCGTTGAGTCCAGCGAAGTGCTCATTACCCGACCATACCAAGTCACGTTGAGCAGCGGTTAGCTCATTCCATGGCTTATGAATGGGAAAATCAAACTTGCGTGCTTTCATAACCAGTTGATCTTTCCATTCGCTCATTTTTTCTCCGCGCCAGCAAGCGATGGCTTCTTGGTATATAGAAAGACGTTTGTCAGGAACAACCAGATTTTCATCAATGCCTATAATACTGCCGAATCCCTCACATGTTTTGCATGCTCCTACCGGGTTATTGAATGAAAAGAGATTGAGACTCGGTTCTTCAAACTCGATACCATCCGCTTCGAAGCGATTAGAAAAAGACTTGACCTTTTTTGAATCGGCATTTTCTACGGCACACTCACCAGCGCCTTCAAAGAAGGCACTTTCGCATGAATCAATAATGCGAGTTTGGTTGTCTTCATCTTGACTGGCGGTGAGGCGATCAATCACCACGAAGATTTCGTCCTTTGCTTTGGCTTTTTCGATGACCTCTTCAATGAGGGTGTATTCACCGTTGAATTTGATGCGCGAGAAGCCTTGCTGTCCGAGCGTTTCGAGTTTCTTCTTGGCGTCATAGCCTTTGGGCTTTTGCACCGGAGCGAGTAGGTAGAAACGCGTATTTTCTTCATGAGAAAAAATATACTCCCGCACATCTGTTGGTCTATCGCGTTTTACTTCTTGTCCACTAACGGGCGAGTAGGTGCGGCCAATGCGAGAAAAGAGCAGTTTGAGGTAATCATAAATCTCGGTGGTGGTGCCTACCGTTGACCGCGAGGTGCGACTGGTTACTTTTTGCTCGATTGCTACAGCGGGAGAAATCCCTAATATCGTATCTACCTCAGGTTTATCTAATCGACCAAGAAATTGGCGCGCATAGGAGGAAAGGCTTTCAACATAGCGGCGCTGCCCTTCGGCGAAAAGGGTGTCAAATGCTAAGCTACTTTTCCCAGAGCCCGATAATCCGGTGATCACCACCATCTGATTGCGGGGAATAGAAACCGAAACATTTTTCAAGTTGTGCACGCGGGCACCTTTGATGATGATGTGTTTACGGGGATCAAGTTGATCAATAGCAGCGGGGACAACCTTTTGTTTTTTCATAGGGAATACAAGCACCCAAAGGTGCAATGGAAGAGCGGAAGAAGAAAAAGAAGTTTTTAACGGAAACCGAAACTTGTAACACCTCAGCGAGATGAAAGTTTGATTTCATAAAAAAAAGAGTGGAGATTTGTTTTTTGAAGAAAAAAAAGTATATTTGTTTCAACAGAAGGAAAAAAATCGAGCCTTAAACAATAAGCACAACAATCGATCGTTAACCTTCTTTATCCAGTACCTCAAACCCAAATAGAAGCGCTATAGAATAGACCACTACTTTTTTGTTGTAATAACCTAAGTAGAACCCAAACAAAAAGGGAGGTCATCATGCGCTTGTCACAATTAACAGACCGTCAATTGGTCGAGGCTTACGCCAAGGGAAAAGAGGAAGCATTCCAAGAGCTTTTAAAGCGATACAAAGGGAAGGTATTCTCTAAGATCATGATGTATGTGAAAGACCGCGCTTTAGCGGAAGACATCTTTCAAGATACGTTTCTTCGTGCCATTCAGGCATTGAAAGAAGGCCATTACAATGAGGAAGGCAAGTTTTCAGCTTGGATTCTTCGCATTGCCCACAATTTGTGCATCGATCATTTTCGTGGAAAGAAGAAAATGCCCATGACACGAGGCAATGATGACTATGATCCATTCGATTTTATCGATAATGGCTTAAAAAACTGCGAAGAAAGCAACATCAATAAGCAAGTTTTGAGCGATACAAAGCGATTGCTGAGCTTTTTGCCTCATGAGCAAAAGGAAATCGTGATGATGCGCTTGTACTACGATATGAGTTTTAAGGAAATTTCCGAGTCTTTAGATATTAGCATTAATACCGCTTTGGGTCGTATGCGTTACGCATTGATCAACATGCGGAAGCTGATTGAAAAGCACGATATGGAAATGACACTTTCTTAGAAAGTCATGGATTAAGGTTAAGGAAGGGGCTCTAATTAAGTTAGAGCCCTTTTTTTTTTCAGTTGGATGCAATACTTCAAAAAAGGAAGCGTTATTCTCACAAATAACAACTGCCTATGTTAGATTTTACACTTGAAGAATTAGCTGATTTTACGAAGAACGAAGAAAAGATGGTAAAAGACCTCTTTCCTGCATTGGATTCGGTGCAGCAATATGAGCCTTCAGATGAATCAATCGAGCGCATTTTAGATTATTCCCGCGCCTACAGCGTTAGGAGATCAGAAAAAGTGCAGTTTATCAGAATGGTCCTCAATTGATCAAACTTAATTGCCTTCTCAACCGTCACCGAAAGGCTGTTGAGAAGGCCAATTTTATGGTGTCATTTTAAAATAACGAGCTCCTGAAAGGGAGCTTTTTTGTTGGAAGATATGCCCTAATTCCGCGAGCATAAGGTCTGGCTCGAGTAAGGCGCTTCCGAAAAAGTCATTTCGTGCGGCATTGCAGAAAAACGTTTTTTTGCCCGAGAAGGTGGGGGCTTTTTCCATACCACGCGTCATTTCTCTTATTTGCATTGCGTTCGGGTCTTCACTTTGGTAAACCATAGCGCCAAAAAAATCAATGTCCCATGTTTTAGCGATCATCTCTTCTTGAGAAAGTGAAATATTTCCGGGTTCTTTATAATCGCTGAATAAGTAACTTCCTCCAGCATCTTCGATCAGTTGGGCAATGTAGCTTTGACCAGGTCCAGCAAACCACACATCTCCTTCTTTACTTCCAAAGAATACACTCGGTTTCGTTTGATGAGTGTGTTTCATTTTTTCGGAGTTGTAGCGATCTCGCAATTGGTTGAATAGATGATATGCTTCGGCTGATTGACCAGATAATTCTCCAAATACCTTGATCCACTCTGCGCGAGCGAGCGGATGCTCCTCGAGGTATTCACTGATGGGCACAGTAGTCATTTTATCCTTGGGCGCAAAGTCCGGTGCCAATCGATCAAAGGGATAAATGAAAAAATAATGAGCACCTGAAGTCCACAGCTTTTCTTTGTCCAAGTCATCGCCATTGGTCAAGTTGATCAAGTCTCCAGAATTGTAACGAGCGAGTAAGGTGCTATCCGATAAGCGGTCGGCATAAGCGCAGGCGGTGATCTGAGAAGAAAGGCCTAATGCCTCGATAAGAGTGACATGCGTGGTGCTTTGACAAGCGTACTTCGCTTGTTTGTTGGGCGAGTACCGTATAACGGCTAGGGTATCTTCTGACTTTTCTAAATTGAGTAAAATCAGCAAGGAATGATCGGCATAGTGATGAATTTCAAATCCTTTGGCATATTCAGGTTTTTCAATCCTTTCAGGAAGTGAAGCCCGCTGCGGTGGGGGTGTACATGCCATCAAAACGACACACAAAAAAAAGAATAGTCGCATAGGGCAAAAATAGGCTGCGGCAGACCAACTGTGAAGGTCGAAACCGCTTAATTTCGCAACTCAATCATGAAATGACCATGAATCAAGATATTGCGTTCAATAAGAACGAAGACAAAATGATGCAGTTGGTAGGTCAACTGCAACGCAAACTCGATAAAATTTACGAAGGCGGCGGCAAGTTGCGTATAGCAAAAGAACACGAGAAGGGAAAGATGACAGCGCGTGAGCGTATCGATTACCTATTGGATAAAGGAACTGAACGCATTGAAATTGGCGCCATTGCTGGCGAGGAGATGTATCCCGAGCATGGCGGTTGCCCCAGTGGCGGCGTGGTGGTGGTGATGGGCTATGTAAACAAAAAGCAATGCATCGTAGTAGCCAATGATGCTACCGTAAAAGCAGGAGCTTGGTTCCCCATTACCGGAAAGAAAAATTTACGCGCCCAAGAAATAGCGATGGAAAATCACTTGCCCATTATTTACTTGGTAGATAGTGCAGGCGTGTATTTACCCATGCAAGATGAAATTTTCCCCGATAAAGAACACTTCGGGCGAATTTTTAGAAATAACGCCATAATGAGCAGCAGAGGCATTCCTCAAATTGCGGCGATTATGGGAAGCTGTGTGGCAGGAGGTGCTTATTTGCCCATTATGAGTGATGAAGCATTGATCGTCGATAAAACAGGGACCATATTTCTTGCGGGATCATATTTGGTGAAAGCGGCCATCGGTGAAGATATCGATAACGAAACCTTAGGCGGTGCAACTACGCATTGC
Source organism: Bacteroidota bacterium (assembly GCA_039798265.1). Classification (GTDB taxonomy): domain Bacteria; phylum Bacteroidota; class Bacteroidia; order Flavobacteriales_D; family Sanyastnellaceae; genus JBDKGH01. The sequence goes on from JBDKGH010000073.1 coordinate 25,500, forward strand.
GAAATTTCGGGCGTTACGGATTATAAAGCGAAAGACGACAAAGATGCCTTGAACCGCATCCGTGAAATCATGGGGCATATGGGACGCGTAACACGCGATGCAGGCTTTGATCGGATCACGCCAGCCGCTCCTAAGATGGAAGCAAAAATGATGTACGGTATTCTGCCTGAAGATCGAGCGAAGCCTTATGAAGTAAGAGACATCATTCGCTGTTTGGTAGATAATAGTGAGTTTACCGAGTACAAAGAAGAGTTTGGTAAAACGATCGTATGCGCCTATGCGCGCATCGATGGATGGTCAGTAGGCATTGTGGCCAACCAACGTCAAATGGTAAAAAGTAAAAAAGAAGGATTACAGTTTGGTGGGGTTATCTTCAGCGATAGTGCTGATAAAGCCGCTCGATTTATCATGAATTGTAATCAAAAGAATATTCCATTGGTCTTCTTGCAAGACGTAACGGGTTTTATGGTGGGCTCACGCTCGGAACAGGGTGGTATCATCAAAGACGGTGCGAAAATGGTGAATGCGCAGGCCAATAGCGTGGTGCCTAAATTTACGATTGTAATGGGCAATAGCTATGGTGCAGGAAATTACGCCATGTGTGGAAAGGCCTATGATCCGCGTTTGATTGTAGGTTGGCCTACAGCGCAAGTAGCAGTAATGGGCGGAGCACAAGCAGCGAAAGTGTTGCTTCAAATTGAAGTTGCTTCAATGAAGGCAAAAGGGCAGGAAGTAACAGCAGAGCGCGAAGAAGAATTATACAATAAAATCAAGGAGCGCTATGATGCGCAAACTTCACCTTATTATGCGGCTGCACGTTTGTGGTTGGATGCTATAATTGATCCCGTGGATACGCGTAAGTGGCTCAGTATGGGAATTGCAGCGGCTTCTAACGCACCTGCCGAACGCGCTTACAATGTTGGAGTAATTCAGGCGTAAAAAATGAAAAGTAAATTAGCCCAATGGTGGGATGAAAAACCTCTGGTTGTTATTCTATCCCTCGCGTTTGTTGTGCGTTTGATTGCGGTCTTTTTTGCAAAAGGCTATTTGATGCATGACGACCACTTTCTAACGGTGGAGATCAGCGGCGGTTGGGCCAATGGATACAATTATTCTAACTGGATACCTACCGTTGAGAATCAACGTGAGCATCCCGAGCCGATTAGTTTTTTCTACTTAGGTGGTCTGTATTTTATTTTCAAATCGCTTATAGCCATGGGCATTGAAAATCCGCAAGTACAGATGTACCTCATGCGCTTTATTCACTTGCTGTTATCCTTAGGAGTGATTTATTGGGTATACCAAATCACCCTGCGTATTTCTAATCTGAAGTCAGCGCGAACAGTAGCTTTAGTCTTTGCGATGATTGCTATGCTCAACAATTTTGCCGTGCGCAATTTGGTAGAAATGGTATGTCAAGTGCCTTTGCTGTTGGGCTTTTATCTTTTGGTAAAACATCAACTTATTCGTCCTACTACCTGGGGCAAATGGACGTTTCAAGAAGGTTACTCGGATTTGGGAAAAACCATTCGATGGCCGCTGATACTGGCTGCCCTCATCATGGGATTGTCTGTTGGAATAAGGTATCAAACCGTTTTATTCGCCGCTTTAGTAGGATTTGTTTTTGTGGTTCAACGCCAATTTTGGAGCGGAGTCGTATTTGGTGTTTTTTCTTTCCTCGGTTTTTTTCTAACCCAAATAGATGACATTCTTTTGTGGGGAGGCGAGCCGTTTCAGCATTTAACGGGATACATCGAATACAATAAAAAGAATAGCGCTAATTACCCCGGAGCTCCATTTACCTATGTGAGTTTGGTGGGCTTTTACATACTTCCTCCCATAAGTTTGTTTTTGCTTTTTGGTTTTTTGAGAAGTTGGAGAAAACACCTGATGCTGTTTTTACCTGCATTCGGTTTTTTACTTTTTCATATTCTTTTTCCCAACAAGCAAGAACGATTCATTGTGCCCATGATACCCTTTATGGTTATGCTCGGTGTGTTGGGCTGGAATGAGTGGGTTGCACAATCGACCTTTTGGAAAAACAGAACGAAGTTGCTCAAAGCATGTTGGACAACATTCTGGGCTTTGAATACGGTGGTTTTATGCGTAATGATTTTTACCTACAGTAAAAAAGCCCGTGTGGAAGCTATGGAGTACCTGTATGACCAAGGCGATGTGAAAAACATGATTGTTGAATTTTCGCACAGTGAAAACAGTTCTATGATGCCCGTTTTTTATAGCGATTCATGGCATTTGTATTATACCGTGAGTAAGAAGATGGATTGGGAACACTTGGTGGACATTATGCCCAATAATGCTAAGTTGATGCAGAATAAAAACGTAACGAAACCGGAACCCAATTATGTCATTTTTTTAGAAGACATTGATTTGGACAAACGAGTTGAACGGGTGAAAAAGTCGTTTCCTACGTTGACCTTTGAGAAAAAAGTAGAAGCAGGTTGGTTTGATCAACTGCTCCACCAAATGAATCCCCGCAATAGAGCGGAGGAAATTTTTATTTACAAAATCAACTGATGAAATACTTCGATTCTTCCTTTGCCGCTTTTTATAAAAAACTAGCGGCGAATAATAACCGCGATTGGTTTCAAGCGAACAAGGCGGAGTATGAAAAAAGTGTCAAGCAGCCGTTTGAACGCTTTGTAGCCGCGTTGATTCAAACCATGACTAAGCATGATAAGCGCATGGCCGAATTGGTTCCTTCACAGGCCATTTTTCGCATCAACCGAGATGTTCGCTTTTCAAAAGATAAAACACCATACAAACTTCATTCGTCAGCGGTGGTTTCGGTGAATGGAAAAAAGAGTGAGCGAGATCCAGGTATTTATGTGGAGTTAGGTCCCGAGAAAGTGGCGATTGCAGGAGGTATTTATATGCCGGGCAAAGAAGAGCTAGCGGATATTCGAGCGGCTATTGCTGCGGAACCCAAAAAGTGGAAAAAGGCAGTAGAAAGTGCTGCTTTTGTTAAGTACTGGGGCGATATTCAAGGCGAAAAAAATAAAGTTCTTCCCGCCGATTTGAAAGAACTAGCGCAAGAGGTGCCTCATCTGTACAACAAACAATTTTACTATTGGGTGGAGTTAGATTACAAGTTGATCACTTCAGATAAGTTGATAGAAAAAATAGAAGAGCACTACATCGCTGCTAAGCCGGTGTCGCAGTTTCTGGCTGCAGCGTTGAGCTAATTTCATCCCATTTCAGCACACGTATGCCACGCGGATTTTCGATATAGCTGCGAAGAATGGCAATGTTGGTTTCTGTTCTAGCAAGGGCTTCGGTATAGGGCTCTAACTCGTCGGGATGGTGTATGGCTACATCACGGTCAATAAAACCAAAGCCTTTGATTTCCCCTTTACGAATCCAAACGAAACCACTCTCTTGTATGGTTCGACCTGAAGAAAGGAAGACGTAGCTGCTGCCCGAGTGCAGGAATTCTTCCAAAGCGGCACTGATCTTTTGATTGTGCTCATCAGGATGAGGCAAGTCGCCATCGACTATAGCCGGAAGACCGATCAGTTGTAAATGCAGGTTGTATTTTTCGCTGAGTGCTACCAACCATTTTTGAGCAGATTGAAGAGAGGTAAACGTCTTTAGTGAGGTAATCCCTTGCGAAACTTTATTGATACCTAGTCTCACATAGCCTCGCTGATCGAGGTATTCATAGACGGCGAATTTGTTCGGGCGTTTTTTTTGCGCACTATTGTGTTTGGGCCAATACTGTCTGATTTGCGCATCTTCCCAAAGTAGAGCGATCAGTTCATTGCCCGTTTCCTTGAAATCGATGTGATGAATTTCTTTGAGAAAAGCCTGTAGTCTAAAGTCCTCTGCATTTCCTTTGAAATGACTTTTTACCCGTTGCTTTATGTTTTTTGCTTTCCCAATGTAAATAGGCTTTCCCGATTGGTCGAGCATATAATATACTCCAGGTCTTTCAGGAAGTCGGTTAAACTCTTCAGCATCGAGGTGGTTGGGAAGAAAGGCTTCTGCATTACCTCTCGAAATCATTTTTTCAATTTCTTTTTCGGGAAGTGTTTTAAGAATTCGTTCGAACACTTTTACAGTAGCGTGTGTATCGCCCATGGCTCGGTGAGCAGCTTCGTTCTTTATTCCAAGACTATGGCATAAATTACCGAGGCCATAACTTTTGAAGCCAGGAAAGGCTTTTCTCGCCAAACGAACAGTACACACCTTTCGTGGTTTCCAATCGTAGCCCAAGGCGTTCATTTCTGCTTTGATGAAGGAATAATCGAAGTTGACGTTGTGAGCCACGAAGATGGCATCGCCAAAAACTTCCATAATTTCTTCTGCTACTTCAGCAAAAGTGGGCGCATTTTCCAGCATCTCGTCGGTGATACCGGTAAGTCCAACAATGAAGGGAGGAAGCTTAGTTCCGGGATTGACAAGCGACTGGTATTCACGTATGATTTCTTTGCCATTGTGCACACAAATCGCAATCTCTGTGATGCTGTTTCCTGCGGCAAAACTACCCGTGGTTTCTATGTCTGTAATAGCGTATAGCATTTCTTCGTTTCGATTCGGCAATTTCGTTGCTATTTTTGGCAAAACAGTCAATAGTTCATGAAAAAATATTTTCTCCTCTTAATGGCTTCGTTCACATTGGTTTCGAACATCGGAGCACAGGACGATCCTGCGGATAATACGGACACCAATTGGGGTGAGGAAGAAGAATTGAGCGAAGAAGACAAGTTCAAAGGTTTTGCTTTTGGCATAAACCTAGGTGTCTATTTTGCTTCTAAAAAAACAGGCAACTTCTATAATGGTTCAGGAGCAGTTCAATTATTGGCCAACCCCAATGATGTGCAATTGTATTCGATTGCCGAACGATTAAGTGCGCCGCCGATGACCAATGCACAACGAAACGACTTGCTCGATCAAATGGGCGGAGCAACGGACTTTTCTGTTCCTTATGATAGTTATCCTGCCGATATGCGCTATTCTCCCGCATTCAATATTGGCATGCAAATACGCTATAACTTCAACCGTTATGCAGCCCTTGTCATGAATGTAAACGCCATCCGATTAAAAGCGGTGAGTCAATTTACCTTACAGCTTTATGGTCGTGGTGCACAAGTGAATGCGGTAGATGATATTGAGCTCTACACCATCACGGGCACCGAGCAACGGTTTAATTTCAATTTAGGATACCGCCAAGGTTGGATGACGAGCGATTACGGTAATTTTTACATGCAGCCATTTGTATCCATGCTCGGTACTGAGGTACAAAAGAATCAGATTTTCATTGGTAACAATACCTATGATTTATTTCTAGGTGCCGCCAACCCGAACCAAACGTTCAACTATCAGCCACGCACCGATATCTCATTTGGCGGTGGTTTATCGGCAGGTTTTGAAGTATGGGTAAAAGAAAAATACACCGTTGATTTGGGATTTACCATGGCTCGAGAGAAAGTGATCATGATTACCTATGAGGACAAGGTGTGGAACAAGTGGCTCAACTTCACCTTTACGATTTGATACTTTTTTGATCAAAGTGGCGTTCACACCAAAGAAGCATAGAAGCATGAAAAAGACACTCCTTTTGTTTGCTGCGATCTTTTTCACGTTGGTTGGAAGAGCACAAACCCTAGAAAGTTTAGAAGATAGCATTCAAGAAAGTTTTACTGGATTGGCCGATGCGATGACGGACGATGTGAAGATGGCTTATGCAGAGCGCATGAATACGTTTTTTGAACAAGCCCTTCATATGCCAGAAGCCTTCGACTATCCTTTCAGCAAATTGCGGATGATGAAAGGCACTTCATCAGATGCCCACGTTCGCATTCTCAATTGGAATTTACCCTATAATGATGGAACCTATCGGTACTTTGGATTTGTAATGATCCGAGATCCGAAAACGGCGGAGGTGAGTGTGATTAAGTTGGAGGATCAAGAGCGCGAAATTGAAAAAGTAGAAAGCAAATTTTTGAATGCGGATAAGTGGTTTGGCGCATTGTATTTTGAAATCATTCCGGTAAAGAAGAAGAAAAAAGAAATAGCAGATACTTATGTGCTGCTCGGGTGGGATGGAAAGGACAATATGACCACCCGGAAAGTAATAGACGTTTTATCCATTACTGGCAATGGAAAGATTCGATTTGGCGCTCCCATATTTGAAACTCCTAAGGGTACGCTCAAACGCTTTGTGATGGAGTATAGCAACGAAGTAAGTGCTTCGGTAAAATACTACCCCAAGAAAAAGTGCATTGTAATGGATCACGTATCGCCAAAGGCACCTCAGCTGCAAGGCATATTTGCGGAGTACGGACCTGACGGAACCTATGATCTTTTTGAGTTAGAAAAAGGAAAATGGATACTCAAAGAGAATATTGAAGTAGGACAATTTGCCACTGATGACGATAAGCCTTACAACGATCCTGCGAAAATGCGCTAGCGTCTGTTTCGTTGCGATGAAGTTCTAATTCTTACTTCAGTTGCGCCATAGCCGTATTCGCTGTAGGGCGCATCATGAAATTCGCAATGTGGGTAATAGTCATTGAGAAGCTTTCGCAATTCTGCGCGCAAAACGCCTTGACCCACTCCGTGTATGAAGATCACCCTTGAAATGCGATTTTCTTCCGCACTTTTGAGCATACGTTCAAAATGCTCAATTTGAACTGCAACGATTTCACTATTCGACATGCCGTGGTGACGGTCGAGAATTTCGTGAATGTGCAGATCTACTTCGAGTGTTTCACCGCGGCGTTTCTCGCTGCTGGCATTTTTGTTTTTATAAATGACTTTGAAATCATCTGCCGCTTTTTTTACCAGGCCTTTATCGATGTTGCGATCAAGAAGATCTTGAATGGTGGGTGTAACCATTTCATATCCGCGCAGTTCTTTGCGAGGATCAATAACCGTCACCAATTCAGAAATGGGATGTTCGAAAGCAAAACCAGAAGCGTCTTCTACCAATGCCCATGCAGCTCGAGGAAAGTCAACAATTTTACCTTCTCCAGCATCATTCAAAAAACGAACACGATCACCAATTTTGAATTCCATAGCGCAAAGATATGATTGGTTTGAGGCGTAATTCAACAAACCGTGGTATTTTGGTACTCCATTAACAGGATTATGAAGAAAATTGTTTTGCTCCTTTTTGTTTTCGTTTCTACGACTATTGCAGCTCAGAAAAAACTAGTTAAACCGGATCCTATCGTAGCTTCGATAGATGCCATTTGTCAAAAGGCTATCGTTGACTTCAATGTGCCCGGCATGGCTGTGGCTATTGTAAAAGATGGCGAAGTAGTTCTTTCAAAAGGCTATGGCGTAAAGAGTGTCAACACCAAAGAACCTGTTACCGACGAATCGCTGTTTGCCATTGCGAGTAACTCGAAAGCCTTTACAGCAGCGGCTTTGGCCATGTTGGTGGATGAAGGAAAGCTCAATTGGGATGATAAAGTACAACAGTATATACCCGAGTTTCAGTTGTACTCACCTTATGTGAGTGCTGAAATGACTATCCGCGACTTGCTTACTCACCGTTGTGGTTTGGCTACATTTTCGGGAGACTTAATTTGGTATGGAACCACACACTCGAGAGCGGAGGTTATTCGCAGAGCGCGCCATTTGGAACCCGTATTTGGATTTCGCGACGGATATGGATATTCTAATATCATGTATTTGACCGCTGGCGAAATAGTAGGAAAAGTGAGTGGTATGTCTTGGGACGACTTTGTTACTACGCGGATTCTTCGTCCATTGGGAATGAAAAATGCGACCACTACCATTCGTGATTTTAGCACTAGTACCAATTTGGCCATGCCGCATAACGAAGTAATGGGCAATAATGTGCAGATCGATTACGTGAATTGGGATAACATTGGACCTGCAGGAAGTATCAATGCAAGTGTTCGAGAACTTACCCAATGGATCAAACTCCAATTGAACAAAGGCAAGTTGAATGATAAAGTATATTGGAACGAAGCCCGCACTTATGAAATGTGGACCGACGAAAACCCACGCTCAGTGAGCAATTGGCAACGCACCAATCAGCCTTCTCGCCATTGGAATGGCTATGGATTGGGGTGGGAATTGATGGAATATGGTGGAGAAAAAATCGTGAGTCACGGTGGAGGTTATGATGGTATGATATCTAAAACCGTTTTGATTCCTGGAAAAAATATTGGGTTTGTTATTCTCACCAACAACATCAACTCGTTGCCTTCTTGCATAACGCTGGAGATACTCGATGCTTATTTAGGAGTAAAGCCCAAGCAAGATTGGATGGGCATGTTTTTAGGCTTTAAAAACGAAGAAAACACGGAAGCCGAAACACCAGTACCCCATACCAAACCATCGTTGGAATTGACCAGTTATGCAGGTACCTATACCAGTGAAGTGTACGGTGATGTGGAGATAATGGTAAAAGACGGAAAGATGAGCATTGACTTTAAACCAACCGCTTTATTCAAGGGAAATTTGAGTCATTTTCACTACGATACCTTCGAACTTTCGTGGAGCACACAGATGATGTTGCCCAAGGGAAAAGTCACCTTTTTATTGGATGCAAAAGGCAATGTGAGCGAAATGAAGGTAGATGTTCCCAATCCAGACTTTGATTTTGGCGAATTGAAACTTCTGAAAGTCAAGTAGAAAGAGGTTCCGCGATAGATGCGAACGAAAAAATGCACAGTTTGTGTGGCATAATTAAAAAAAGTCTGTATATTTGCGCCCGCTTTACAGCAATGTCACCGTAGCTCAATTGGATAGAGCATCTGACTACGGATCAGAAGGTTTGGGGTTCGACTCCCTACGGTGACACAAACATCCCGGTTCAGCCGGGATTTTTTGTGCCCATACTTTTCGTGACTAGCTTAATAGGATAGGGCATTTGCGGTTCAACCTCCTGTGATGCGGAGAATAAAGGTGTTATTCTCCGCAGAAAGTGCGGCGAAAAAAATTACTTCTTCCTAAAAATAGTCGTCCACTCGATGCCGGCCTGGAATTGCCAATTGTTCAATGATTCGTTCTCAAACTCGCCGGTATCGGCGCCGAAGGCTTCTTCATGGAAATCTTCTATCGATAATTTTCGATAGTATCGAGCGCGGAAAAAGGGAGTGACTACCCATCTATTGGCGATGTACAGTGCACGGAATCCGGTGCCTAATTCCGCGAACCACGTGAGTGTTTTGGGCTGATAGATTTCATCTTCGGTGAGGTACACTTGTTCACCGTTTCGATTGATGCGCGGAAAAAAGTAATCAACGCCAGGGCTAAAGGTCATAAACCAGCGCGTGCCTATAGGCCCCGCGGACACATCGTGGAAGAGTGCTTTTGGGCTGAATTGTAAATCAGCCTGCAGTTGAAAATGATCGATATTGATTCCCAAAAGCTGTTGGCCGTTTTCTGCTTTACATGAAAAACGATCGAATGAAAGGCGAGGGTGTAAGTAGATACTTTGTCTTCTTTTCAAAAGAAAATAATATCCTATACTTCCTCCATAGCCATGTGTGATGAAAGGTTGTGGGTTTTCCTGCCACGGTCTGTTGAAGTTGTAGGCACGCACCATATCATCCCATTCTTTGGCTTGCAGATAATTATACTGCACCGAATAGGAAAGCTGCGCGAATAAAGGCGCGCAGAAACAAAAGGCAAATAAAGCAAGTACTAATTTTTTCATGATTTCAATACTTGTGCTACGGCGCGAGCGCCTGATTCCATAGCTCCGTGAACGGTACCGAAATGTCCTCCAGTGTGGGTGGCCTCACCCGCAAAAAAGAGTTTGCCTTCCACTGGTTCAGCGAGCAGTCCTCGAACTTCGCCCGTGCCTGGTTGAGGGAAAGAATAAGCTCCTCCGATCCATGGCTCCGACGCCCAGTCCATCAAGTGAAAATCGACAAAGGACGGCCCTACTTGACTGCCAAATAAAGCTCCTAGTTCGCCTAGTATGGTGGAAATAGCTTCACCATTCGCATGAAGCGTAGCGAATTGATCAGCCTGCGCCCCCATTATAAAAGCAGTCAATAAAAAGTCAGATCCACTGCGCTGAGAGGCGGTAGGCCAATAAAGAGGTACTAGTCCTGCAGTATATAATGAGCCCATATCAGCGGGCCAAAATGGGGCATTAAATTTCAAGATCAATTTATATCCACGCCCCATTCCAATGGAGTTGATGGCTTGGCGATGCAGGGAAGGTAAAGCCGGTTGAAATTCCATAGCATCGCTAAACAAAACAGGAATGGGCGCCGTTACGATAACGCGGTCCGCTTCATATTCGTTCAATTGATCATCAGTGAGTAGTACCTTATTGCTTTGATAATTGATTTTGACAATGGGTGTGTTTTTTTGAACCAATACCGATACACCAGGCATTTGATCGAGCAAGGTGCTGAGAATATCGCGGTTGGTCAAAATGAAATCGGGATCGCCGGCAGACCAGTTGGCCGTTTGAAAAGCAGCACCAGCGATGCTTAAGCGATCGTTGGAAGTTCCCATTTCGGCGCCTACCCAACCATTCCAGATATGAGCGGTGCGGTTGGTTATCCCCTGAAGCGTGCCATAGGTAGAGGCGGAAGTGTCGCCGCCCGTAAATTGGGCCAGTTCGTTGAAGGTGGTTTCCGTGGTGAGGTAATCAGGATCATTAGCAATGGCTGTTTCTGATACTAAGAGCCCGTCTAGTTCATAATATTCTTTACCCGGCCAATTGACAAATTGCGCATCGCTATTGGCGAGCAAGCTGTACAAAACAGAATTGTCACCGTGAATTTCTTCGGCTCCGAGTTCAATCGGAAAAGAAGCAAATCCGGTAAGTGGTTTAATACGTCCGCCGATTCTATCCGAGGCTTCAAAAACCTTTACGGGAATTCCTCTTTTGGAAAGGAGATGAGCGGCATAAAGACCAGCGGCTCCGGCACCGATAATGGCTACAGAACCTTCGAAAGTAGAGTCTTCCAAGTATTCTTCTTTTTTACACGACGTAAGTAGGCTGGGTAAAAAATAGATCCCAGCGAGAGAAAGCGATGATCTGCGGATGAATTGTCTTCTATTCATACTTAGGCTTGCGGTCGGTTTTTCATTTTTTCACCAAAAGACCATCCTATGCTGGATGCACGCAATTTGGCGTCTTTTGCTTTATCACCTTCAAAAAGATCGTCCACCGTTTGGTGAAACAAGTTTACCCATTCAGTGAAATGTTCGGGGCCTATATGAAGGTGGGTATGTTTGTCGAAAACATTTGTTTTATAGCCAGGCTTATCGAGAAGTACAAAGGCCCAAAAGGCGATCATGCGTGGCTTGTGCGCGTCAAAATCGAGTCCGATGAAATGCGGGGCGAGCATTTCATTTTTGAATGCGCGGTGATAAAACTCGTCCACCAGTGTAGTGATGTCATCGAGGGTCGAGATGTCGTGACGAGTGGTCATTGTTTTTTTCTAAAGCGGTAAATGAAGTGCAAATGCGCACCTACATAGGGCTGTCGGAAATTCCAATTGGCAACTATAGACGCACCAATTCCTGCATTGGGAGAAATCCAGAAGCCTGTTTCCAATTGGGCGGGTATTCCTATGGTAACCGCGGTGATGTATCTGAAAGCGCTGTCATTTTGAATAGCCGTGTCGCCATACATACGAATGTTGAGCCCCATGCCAAGTCCACCGGAGATGTACCATTTTTTCTTTGTGTAGGCATCGCCCCAAAGAATGCCGGTTTCAATGATTCTGTTTTTTTTATAGAAAATACTGTCATTGGGCCCTTCGATGAGCTCTTGTGAAAGGGCTAGTCGATATTGGGTGAGCATGATATCGCTGCGGTAGGAGTAGGATGCCATCGCTTGCCATGAGCGATAATCGGCGGTGTTTAAGCCTCCTGAAATGGAGAGCCATTGGGACTCAACAAGCGGATTTTTCTCATATTGAGCATGAGCTTGAACGAGTCCGAGGCAGAGGAGGGCGAATAGTATTTTATTTTTCATAAGTCTACCAGGCGGAACGGCGAATTTCGCGAAAAAATGTGCGTGTGGGGCGATAAGTTAGGAACAGCGGTATGGTGGAATCAATAAATTTGCTTTGGATGCTTGTAGATCAAAGGAATGCGCTATATTTGCACCCCTGTTCTCGGAAAATCCGTTGATTGGGATAACTTGTTAATCGGGTTTCGGACCCACAAAACAAACTCAAATGCCAGTAAAATTAAGACTTCAACGTCACGGTAAGAAAGGCAAACCTTTCTTCCACATCGTAGCCGCTGACTCTCGTTCACCACGTGATGGTAAATTCATCGAGCGCGTAGGTAGCTACAACCCAAACACTAACCCTGCAACAATCGTATTGGACAATGCCAAAGCATTGACATGGTTGCAAAATGGTGCTCAACCTACAGACACTTTGCGTGCTATTCTTAGCTACAAAGGTGTATTGTACCGTTTGCACTTGCAGAAAGGTGTACAAAAAGGTGCTTTAACCCAAGAGCAAGCAGATGCGAAATGGGAGAAATGGAGCGCTGAGAAAGAAAGTAAAGTACAAGCTAAACGCGATGGTTTGTCGAAAGCTAAGTCTGATGCCAATGCTGCTCAATTGAAGCATGAGCGTTCAGTAAACGAAGCTCGTCTTCAAGCTTTGGCTGCTGCTGCTGCACCAGCTCCAGTAGTTGAAGAAGCTCCAGTGGCTGAAGAAGCACCTGCAGCTGAAGAGGCTCCAGCAGCTTCTGAAGAGACAGCAAGCGATAGCGCAGAAGCATAATTCGAAATTCATTTTCGATACAAAACGGGGGCTTTCTCACAGAGAAAGCCCCTTTTTTTCAATCCCGTTTTCAATTCAATACCATGGTTCCAAAGAAGGAAGATTTATACGAATTAGGATCGATCTCAAAGTTGCATGGCTTTAGAGGAGAACTCACCGTATACATCGATACAGAAGTTCTATCGGATTACGAAGGGCTCGATCATTTGTTTTTAGAAGTAAGAGGTCAATTGATCCCGTATATCATTACACTGATTGAACAGAAAACCAACAAGACCGCAAAATTGAAGTTGGAAGGCGTGGATACTGAAGAGGACGCAAAGGCTTTGGTAAAGTCAAAAGTGTACATTGACCTCAGCGATATCAGCGAGGCTGACGAAGAACGCATGGAGTTGCGCAGCATGGAAGAATATGCTGTAATAGACGCCGAGAAAGGTCCTATAGGGGTTATCTCTCAAATACTCGAGCTAGCAGGTAATCCGCAGCTTGAAATCAAATTTAATGGCAAGACGATCTTGTTGCCCTTGCACCAAGATTTCATAGAAAATATTGATCATGAAAAACGAGAAGTGCGCATAGCAGCTCCTCCTGGTTTGATCGATTTGTACTTGTAAGAGGGGAAAAAGGGATGTTCGCTAAGATGTCCTGAGTTTTAACCCATCGTTAAACTTACTTCTGAAAATCAGTTTACTATCAACCGGGTTTAGGTTGATAACTAGCCGAACGCTCATTCGAAAACGAAGGGCTTTTGGATATATTCGTTTAGTCCGAACGAAGGTTTTTTTCGACGGAAAGAGGCCGCTAAGGACAGTAACGAATTAATTACCTAAACCTAGTGCTTATGCCCGCACCTCGTAAAGCAAAGAAGATTTACGTGCTGGACACATCTGTGTTGCTTCACGATCACAACTGCATCAACAACTTCGAGGATAATTACGTAGCCATACCGATCACGGTGTTGGAAGAGCTTGACAAGTTTAAGGTGGGAAATGACACCAAAAATTTTGAAGCACGTGAGAGTATTCGGATCATTGATCGCCTGAGCGAAAATCATACTCTTGATGAGTGGATACCGCTAGAAAACGAAGGAAAAGGAAAGTTAAAGATTGTACTCAATACATCCGATGATATACCGAAGGATGCTGAGCGAATCTTTGATGTCAAAAAGAATGATCACAAAATCTTAAATGCTGCTCTTCAGTTGCAACAAGAAGAGAAAAAAGCGAAGGTGGTGATGGTTACGAAAGACATCAATCTGCGCTTGAAGGCCAAAGCACTTAATTTACCCGCAGAAGATTACAAGACCGGTAAAGTAAAAGAGGCCCTGATGATGTATAGCGGCATTTCTACTGTTGAAGAAGTAGATGCCGATTTCATTCGAAAACTCTACACCGATGGAGAATCTAAAAAGCTAACGGTTCTTGGAAAGGAGAAATCAGCGAATCATTTTTACATATTAAAGAACCATGCATCGAGTGCTTTAGCTTTTCTCAATGGAAAAGAAAAGACCATACAGCGGGTAGATAAGGTATATGCTAGCGGCATAAAACCAAAAAATGCGGAACAGGCATTTGCGCTGCACGCTATTTTAAACCCGGACATAAAGTTGGTCACCATATCAGGCGTGGCGGGTACGGGTAAAACCTTATTGGCGTTAGCGGGTTCTTTGGAGATAAAAAACAATTATGATCAAATCATTTTGGCTCGTCCCATAGTACCACTGAGCAATAAAGAAATTGGCTTTTTGCCAGGCGATGCGGATGAAAAGGTTAATCCGTATATGCAGCCCCTGTGGGATAATCTCAACTTCATTAAAAATCAATACGGTGAAAATGAGCGCAAGCGAAAGGGGATTGAAGAAATGCAAGCTCAGGGCAAAATTACTATAACAGCCCTCGCATTTATTCGCGGCAGAAGTTTGTCCAATTGTATTTTTATCGTGGATGAAGCACAAAACTTGACTCCGCATGAGGTAAAAACGATCATCACACGGGCGGGTGAAAACACCAAGATTATTTTAACCGGTGATGTAAGACAGATCGATACCCCTTATTTGGATGAACAATCAAACGGACTTTCTTATGTGATTGAGCGATTGAAAGGTCAAGATTTATATTGCCACATTACGTTAGAAAAAGGTGAGCGAAGTGAATTGGCGAACATGGCCAACGACTTGCTGTAAAGCTTTACATAAATACATGAGTTAAACGCGCTCTGCTCTTCAAGCAGGGCGCGTTTCATTTATATTTGGGATTCACTTGCGCCAGCAGGTGTTTATTTTGATGGAAAAAAACACAAGACGCAATCCTCTTTTTTCTCCGTTGCATCAGGCTTGGCAACAGCATCGATTTGCGGTATGTATGGTTGTTTTTTTTGCTGTGGTTATGGGAATGGAAACATTCGTCAATCACTTAAATTATCGCACCTACTCATTGGACCTTGGCGTTTATACCAATGCATTATGGGACTATGCTCATGGACAATGGAATGATAGTCGTACTTTTTTGAGTAGACCCATCAACTTGCTGCACGATCATTTTGATCTCTATCTTCTTTTGTTTTCTCCTTTTTCTTATGTGTTCGGCTCCTATACGCTGTTGGTCATGCAGTGGTTCTTTGTTCTTTTCGGTGCTGTTGGTTTTTATAGGTGGATGCTATCGGATCCCAACCGATCATCATTGGCGATACAGGGGCTTTTATTCTACTTAAGTTTTTTTGGTATCTATGCCGCATTATCATTTGACTACCACAGCAATGTAGTTTCGGCATCGCTGTTTCCTTGGTTTTGGATGGCCTTTGAAAAAGGAAAGAAAGGATTAACCTTCCTTTGGTTAGTTTTGATGGTGATTGGCAAGGAGAATGTTTCTCTTTGGTTAGCCGCAGTTGGGATCAGTTCTTTTTTTCTATTGCCTCACCGGGTGTTATCCTCGGTGGTTACTCTTTTTTCCATCACTTACTTCTTGATCATCACGCAGTGGGTTATGCCTGCAATGGATACAGCAAACGGAAGTCCTATGCGCTTTGCCTATTCAGTATTGGGTCCTGATATGAAATCGGCGGTCATTTATTTGTTGAGTCATCCTCTTCAAGCTGCGGAGTGGTTGTTTTTTCCTCACGCACACCAAAGTGGATTTGAGTGGGCGAAGATGGAGTTTTGGCTGTTTATGATAGGCTGTGGTTTTTTATTTGTCATACAAAAGCCGGCTTTTTTGATTGCGTTCGCCCCTTTGATCTTACAAAAAATGTTTCATGATCAACCCACACTGTGGGGCGTGGAGGCGCATTACACAATTGAGTTTTTGCCCTTGTTAGGTATTTTGGTGTTTTCTGTAATCGCGGCTATGCGTGAACCGTATCGAAGGTTTTTTTCCTATGGAGTAGTGATTTTGACCATGGCTACCACGGTGCGCATGATGGATCACACAACGATATGGATGGATAGAAGTCGCTTGAGAATTTACTCGAAAGCTCATTACCCCAATTGGGAAGTAGTGAAGGAAAGAACAGCTGTTTTGAAAGCCATACCTGAAACTGCGATTGTATCCGCTACCAACGTGGCCGTTCCGCATTTAGCATTAAGAGATCAGTGCTATACTTTTCCTGATATCCCCGAGCAAACCACCCACGTGGTGATTATACCCGATTCAAATGAAGGTGAAGAGTCCCTTTTGAGAACAGACGCTCAGTTGAATGAACTCTTGCAAAGTGGGCAATGGAAAATGAATCATCAGAGCCCAAATGTGAAGGTATTGGAACGAGTTAAACACTAGCCGTTTTGAGCCAATCAGCAAATGCAATAGGGTCGGAGGGAAGTTGGGGCGATTGTAATTCTTTTTCCATCCAATGCACATCATGCCATGCGTTGAATTTGTGACCTACTTTTTGGTAAGTGGCAAAAGAAAGGAAGCCCATTTTAGCGTGAAATTGCACACTAGCCGGATTAGGAAGAGTAATGACAGCGTAGGCTCTGGTGATGTTTAGTTCAATGAGAATTTCGAATAATCGATCATAAAGCAATTTACCAATGCCTTTTCCTTTAGCATCGGGAGCTAGATACACAGAGGTTTCTACACACCATTGATAGGCTTTTCGCTCTCTGTAGGCGTATGCATAAGCGTATCCCAGAATACCCGATTCGTTTTCTGCAACGATCCAAGGAAAGCGCTGACTGTAGTGCACGATGCGTTGAGCGAAATCTTCCACTGAAGGAAGTAGGAGCTCAAAAGAAACTGCGCTGTCTGTCACATACGGAGCATAGATGCTTAACAAATCCGAAGCATCGCTAGGTGACACACAGCGCAGTTGAATATTCATATACTTATTGACGAAGTACTTTTTCTACTTTTTTACCTCGGTTGGTGATAATGCATAACATATAATTACCGCGAGAACTGGGCAATTGAATGCTTCCGCGAGTGGCATTGATATTAGAAGTGCTCACGAGTTTTCCTCGGCTGTCGTACACCAATACTTCTTGAATAACATCTTTTCCGCCATTGAGGTAAACGAGTCCATCTGTAGTTGGATTAGGCATAACCGTAAAACGTGCACTGCGTTCGCCAACACCTGTAACGGTTGAGCTAACATCGTCCATATCCACTTCAACAGGATCGGCACCTTCTTCATTATACATCGTCTCAAATGCATTGATGGTGGGGTGATCGGTAGCAAAAAGTTCTTCCATCCAACGAGGCGGTAAGCTTTGATAAAACAACTTGGCTGTTACGTGAATTTGTCCGTCATAACCAGTTACGGGAACGTGGAAACGAATCTCATCAGTACCCGATCCTTCTTCGTTGTTGGCGCGATTGAAGTTGGGGTCGAACTCAGCGCCACCTACGATGGCAGTAGTATCATATACAGCGTGATTGGTGCTGAATCCGAGGGGCACAAGGCGGTTATCTTTTAGAGTCATGGCTCCGCGCTCCAAAACGGTAGTAGGATTTCCATTTACGTCACCCATTACCATTTCATAAATCTGAACTTGATCCTCAGCGGTAATCAAATCGTGATGTGGTTCGTATCCCGGATCGTTGCCTACTACTTCGTAGTTGCTGTTCATGGCACCACTGTGGAAGAGTTCGTTTCCGTTGTCATCGGTAACAATGAATTCCACATAAGCTCTGCGAGAAGGGTATCCGCTAGGAAGCTTGTGACCAGCGAGGTTGGTAATTTTCACGTTATATCGTGCGGTATCGCCATCTACCACACCTTCTGTTACTTCAACGGTAGCAGTGTGGTTTTGGAGGTTGTCGAGTGTACGTGCAATCACCGTATCGAAATGATCTGTGGTGGCGGTAATGCCAAGTTCATTGATTCGGTTTTTCATCAATTCTAGCATAAAGCTATTACCACCAACTAACCAGTGTTGACCAAAAGGTTCGCGACCAGGCAGGAAAGAATAGCCTGAGGCGATGACAATAGGTTCATCGAGACGAGGCATGTGACAGCCTTGACATTCCTTTCCAATGGCGGGATCATCATTATTGAATGATGAGTTGAGCCATTCATGGTAGGTAGCTTGTTCGATGAAACTTCCACCGGTTAGGTTTCCGCTGAGGTCTGCAGTGTGAGTGGAGAGTGTATGGCAACCCGCGCAAAATTCTGATTTACTTACTTTGTGATTACCTACAGGCTCGTAACCAACAAAACTCGTCATTGCAGCCGAGAAGATGGGGAAGCTCATTTCTTCGCTTACGTAAGGTCCCCAAATGGTGTCAGTGTGGTATGATAGTTCTCCGCTGAAGCGATTACCGAGATTTTCCATACGTTGTTGGTGGCATGCGCCGCAGTTTACACCATCACGAGCGAGAGAATCTTCGGCGAGTTCAGCCATCGTGAAGTCATCAATGCCATTGGCCAAATTGGTATATCTACCTACGGGTGAGTGACAAGAAGTACATTTATTCACCAGTTCTTGAGCATTACCAGGATTAGTGGTGGTTTCGTGTGCCACTTTAGCTTTCCAAAAAGGATCTTTTGCTGAGTTGGCCATCATAGAGGCTCTCCAGTCTTCCGTTGGACTTACGTGAACGCCCTCTGAAGTGAGGTTGGCATAATTGACAGGGTCTATGCCGTGACAACCCGCACATTTACCCGAACCAATGAAAACACCATTATCGCCAACGGGTAATCCGTTGTTGAGCATTTTAAGGTGTGTGAGTTCGCTGTGTTTGTGATAAACTACAGGTTCGTCACCAGAACTCCAAGCAGCAGAAAGAGCTATGAAGCTGATGGCTAATACAGTGAAGAGGGTGAGTTTACGGTACGTATTGTAAAAACGGGTCATACTGGTTTCGCGGTTTGTGATGGCCAATATACACTGTCGTCGCGAAAACACCTACCACACTTCTACATGATCTATAACAGTAAATCCAAACTTTTCGTTAATGAGTTGCGCTATTTTTTGTTTGGAGTAGGAAAGTTCCTCTTTCAGTGCTCCCGAATCGAGGCGAAGGATGAGGGTTTTTTCACGCAATTTTAAATCGGTGGTATGACGCGCAATAACAGGCCCCATGAGCTCTTTGTAAGCCTGAAACACTTCTAACTCGTTGTACTTTTTACGAAGCCCACCACTGTTGAGCCATTCGTTGATGATGGCTTTTAACGGTTGATCAGCGTGTTTGCGGGTACTCATGAGAATACAAAGGTGATCAAATTTTTGTTGCGGAAGCACCTTTAATTTCCCACACTTCGTGATCCATGTTTAACTCGCTGAGCAGTTGAGGAATTCGATGCAAATCAGTGTCAGTGATGAAAATTTGACCAGCTCTATTTTCGTTGAGCCAGGCCAATAGATTTTTTACCCTCATAGAATCTAGCTTGTCGAATAAATCGTCGAGCAAAAGAATGGGGTTCTTACGGCAGTTGTCGCGCAGAAGAAGGTACTGTGCGAGCTTTAGTGCAATGAGAAAAGACTTTTGTTGACCTTGCGAGGCAAATTTTTTCAAGGGAAAGCCATCAAGAGTAAAACTCATTTCATCGCGGTGAGTTCCTGCCGAGGTGCGCTCTAGGAATCGATCGCGTTCGCGGTTCTTGATGAGCATTTGCTCGAAATCACCTTTGAAAAGATCACTTTCATAATTGATTCCGGGGGTTTCTCGACTTTGGCTAAGCTTGCTATAAATAGCAGTAAATAGTTCGGTAAACTGTTGCATGAACAATTGCCTCGCCTGATGAATAGCAGAACCTAAATGCACCAATTGAGCATCCCAGGGTTCAAGCAAAGCTCCGTCTATGGGGCCTTTAGGTCCTAACTGTTTCAGCAAGTTGTTCCGTTGCTGGAGAGCGTGGTTGTAGGTAATGAGCTCATCGAGATAGCGGCGGGAGTGCTGCGATATGGTAGAATCGATAAACTTTCTGCGCACTTCGCTTCCTTCGAGAATAAGTTCTATGTCGTAGGGCGTAATGATCACCGATGGGATAAAGCCCACATGGTCTGCCAGTCGCTCGTAATCTTTATGATTGCGCTTAAAAACCTTTTTTTGTCCCTTCCGAATGGCGCATACTACGAGTTCAGGCAGCTCGCCAATTTCAAATTCACCGGTGATGGCGCATTCGTTAGCACCGTGTTGGATATTTTGAGAATCGATGGCGTTAAAATAGCTTTTGCAGGCACTCAGGTAATGGATTGCGTCGTGGTGTTTGGTTTTGCCTTCGCCATTCTGCCCCAAGAGACAAACGACCCTTTCAGAGAAGTCGAGCGCTGCTTCTGCATAGCTTTTGAACTGAAAAACAGCCAGTCTTTTGAGTTGAATATCTTGAATCATAGTGGGTTAGCCTCTTTTTGTTCAAAAAAAGACGGCAGGTAAAGGAACGATTAAAGCAACAGAATGTCAAGAGGTAACGGAATTCGTTTATTTTTGCCCCTCCAAAAAAAGAAGACATGGCTCAAGACCAAAAAGAAGAAACCATCGTAAACGTTCAGGAAGTATATACTAAAACTGAAGTTTTTGTCGATAAAAATCGCAAGACCTTGTTTATCGTATTAGGCGCAGTAGGCGCTTTATTCGCCGGTTTTTTTGCATACCAATACCTTATTGTAAAACCAAAAGAAGCTGAAGCTGCTAACGCACTTTGGAGAGCTCAACAGTGGTTTGAGAAGGATTCATTGGATATGGCATTGAATGGTAACGGAGAATTTGAAGGCTTCGAAGCAGTAGCGAATACCTATAATGGTACTAAAGCTGGTGAAATGGCTCAGTTCTACACTGGTATCATCTACCGCGATAAAGGAGATTTCCAAGCTGCATTGACCAACTTCCAAGAGGCTGATTTGGATGATGAAACATTCAGCATTTTAGCTTTAGGTAACGCAGGCGATTGCTTTGTTCAGTTGGGTAACAACGAAGAAGGCGCGTCTTATTTGGAGAAAGCAGCGAAAAAGGCAGCTTCTTCAAAAGGAAAAGATTTCTTGGCTCCAATTTATTTGTTGAAAGCTTCTAAAGTTTACATCGAATTGGGTGACAAAGAGAAAGCAAAAGGTTTGTTGACTTCAGCAACTGAAGGCTACGATAAAAAATCTCAAGAGTACAACGAGGCTGCTAAATTGTTGGCCATGTTGAAGGCTGAGGAATAATCGATATGTCGACAACGAACTTATCATCTTATAAAAAAGATCAACTTCCCGATGCGTCATCTATGCGTATCGGGATTGTTGTTTCTGAGTGGAACGAAGACATTACCAATAACCTTTATAAGGGGGCATTGGATACCTTGTTATCGTGTGGACTTCGAAAAGAGAACATCCATTTGGTAACCGTTCCAGGCAGCTATGAGTTGCCTATGGGTGCCCAAATGCTCATCGAAAATCGCAGTGTGGAAGCAGTCCTTTGTTTGGGAAGTGTGATTCGCGGAGAAACGCCACACTTTGATTTTGTTTGCAACGCAGTGGCGCAAGGAGTGAAAGATGTAGCGTTGAAAACAGGACGTCCCGTCATCTTCGGAGTACTCACTGACAATAATGTAGAACAAGCCCTTGCACGCAGTGGCGGAGCACTGGGAAACAAAGGCGTAGAAGCGGCAGTGACGGGGATAAAAATGGTAGCGCTCAAGAGAAAATTAGAAGACAATTGGATATAGTCAACTGTTAAAGTTGTGTTATAGTCCGTTTAAACCAAAAACAACCGATACACTTTTGTATCGGTTTTTTTTATGATAAAAAGAAGTCTCATACTCACTCTCGCCATCCTCTTCGTTTCGAAGTGGACATTGAGCATGTTTCTGTTGCATACAGAGACGAAAGAAGACTTTCATGCTTTAGCTCAACTTAAAAAAGAGATCAGTTCTCATGCGCAGATAGACAATGCTTGTCTTTTATGCGAGAACGAGCCAACAGAAGAAGAAACCGAAGATGGTGGAGAATCCTCGCTTGGTGTTCCTGTTTATTTTCATTTTTTTCTTTCAAGCATTTCGTGCAAAGAGGAGTATTATTTCGCTTCATTCGGACACATAAAAACAGTTCGTATATTCTTACGAAACTGTACCTTCAGGAATTGAGATTGATTTGCGGTGAACGCTTCATGTCGTTTACTTAATGACCAATAGGTCAAAAGCGTTTTTCCGGCACTGATCAAAGGCAATGCTCATTACATTTGTCCAGGATTAAAAGGCCGAGTTTTCATCAAGCACATCAAAATCAGCCTATTTATGAATCATCAATATGAAAAACCCAGCGATGGATTGTTGGGATTTAAACAAAACTGGTCAAAAGACCTGTTGTCAGGATTTCTCGTTTCTTTAATCGCCTTACCGCTTTGTTTAGGAATTGCCGGAGCAAGCGGATTTCCTCCGATCATGGGAGTAATGACTGCCATTGTGGGTGGAATTGTAGTGTCTTTTTTTGCCGGTTCACCTTTGACTATAAAAGGACCAGCAGCTGGATTGATAGTTATCGTTGCCGGTTGTGTGGAAGTAATGGGGGGCGGCGAAACGGGTTGGCATCTTGCTTTAGGAATAGTAGTGGTAGCCGGAATAATTCAGGTTATCCTTGGTAAGTTGAAGGTTGCCAAGATGATTGATATTTTCCCATTAAGTGTTGTTCACGGAATGCTAGCGGCAATTGGTCTGATCATCATGAGTCGTCAGTTGAATATTCTTATGGGAATAGAGCCATCTCTATTGAAAGGTAAGGAGCCTTTGGAGTTGTTTGCTATGCTGCCCACTACGTTGATGAATAATGTGCCGGAGATAGCTGCTATTGGCGTCGTTTCTTTGGTCATCCTTTTTGGAATGCCTTTTATCAAAGTCAAGTGGGTTCAAAAAGTACCGCCTGCCTTGGTTGCTTTAGTGGTAGCCATTTTTTTAGGGCAAGCGCTACATCTTTCTGATGCGCGTTTCGATGCTTCAAAACCTTTGTTGAACCCTGGTAGTTTTTCGATCGCTTGGAATGTTGATTTTTCAGCCTTTACCACACATACAGTTGAGGCTCTTCAATATTTATTGTTGTTCGTTTTGATCGGGAGTTTAGAATCACTGTTGAGCGGAAAGGCCATCGATCTTTTAGATCCCTATAAACGCAAGTCAGATCACAGTAAAGATTTATCAGCTGTCGGAATCGGTAATGCGGTGTCAGGAATACTGGGCGGTTTGCCTATGATTTCGGAGATCGCACGTAGTTCTGCTAACGTAAACAATGGAGGTCGCACACGTTGGGCCAATTTATTTCATGGCTTGTTTTTGTTGCTGTTTGTCATTGCATTAACTCCCGTGATTAAAATGGTTCCCATGGCGGCACTGTCGGCGATGCTTATTTATGTGGGTTTCCGATTGGCTTCTCCAAAAGAGTTCAAGCATACTTGGGCAATTGGCAAAGAACAGTTTTTTGTTTTTGTTTCTACGGTTATTGTGACCTTGGCTACTGATTTACTTCTCGGTATTTTTATTGGGACGTTGATCGAAATGCTTATACACGTTCTCAATGGAGTGAAAGTGGGGGACCTTTTCAAGGCACGACTTCACATCGAAGACCAAGGCGATGAGATAGTGGTTACTGCAAAATCATCATTGGTGTTTTCGAACTCTTTGGGCTGGAATAAAACGTTGAACAATCTCCCTAAAGGAAAATCAGTTCGTTTGTTGGTACACGAGTCTTCAGTACTCGATCATAGTTCTTTAAAGCAGATACATCACTTTACGGAAGATTACCACCGCGATGGCGGCCGGTTTGTGATGGTGGGCCTAGAAGAGCTACGTCCTTTAGCTCAAGATCAATATTCAGCTCGTGTAAAAAAATCCACGAAAAAGTAGTCGTATGAAAAAGTTGATGTTGATGCTGTTACTCGCTGTTTGCGCAGTGGCAGCAGAGGCTCAGGTAAAAACACCTGAGCTGAAATGGACATTTGGGGAAGATGGAAGCAAATATGTAAAGGTGACCGCACTCGCCCAGACGTGGCTTCGATACAATCAAAACAATCCCGGAAGTGTAGTAAGCGGCGGAGGTGTGGTTCCTCACCCTAAAGAAGAAAAAGAAACCTTCGATATTGGACTTCGTCGGGTTCGTTTTCAATTGATGGGATCTCTCTCTGAGAAAACATTTTTCTATGTTCAATTGGGACAAAATAACCTCAACTATCTAACACCTCGCAAAACTGGTTTTTTCTTACATGATGCCATAGGCGAATATAATTTTAGTAAGCACATTGGAATAGGAGCGGGGCTTACAGGATGGACAGGTTTTTCTCGTTATTCAGCGCCTGCTGTGGGCAGTATAGCTGGACTAGACGCGCCTCTTTTCTTGCAGGCGACGAATGATGTGAACGATCAGTTTTTGCGTAAGCTAAGTGTTTATGCAAAAGGGAAATTGGGTAAGCTAGATTATCGTCTGATTTTATCAAAGCCTTTTGAGTTGGCTACTGCAGCTAATCCGGCTTCAGCGTATGTCATTGGCAGTGACGCAAAATTTTCTCCATATGCGCCCCATATACAACCCAGTGCTTATGTGTATTATGCCTTCAAAGATGAGGAACCCAATACTACTCCTTACATGGCAGGAACTTACTTGGGCACTAAATCAGTATTGAATGTAGGAGCAGGAGTGGAGTATCAAAAAGAGGCGATTTGGTTTCAGAATGACTCGCAGGATACTGTTTTTCATAACATGCTTTTAGCTTCAGTGGATGTCATTTACGATGCGCCGCTCAATAAGGAGAAAGGCTCAGCAATTCATGTTTATGGGGTATTCTCATCTTATGATTTTGGAAAAAATTATCTGCGCAACGTAGGACCAATGAATCCGATGGATGCGGTGAATGCCAATGGAACCTTGAATGCCGAGGGGAATAAAGTGCCATTAGTGGGCACAGGAAATTCGATGTATGTGCAAGCAGCCTTCTTGCTACCCAATAGTGCTGAATCGAAAGGGAAAGCGCGCTTTATGCCTTACGCCTCCTGCCAATATAGTCAATATGAAAAGTTGAAAGATCCGATGATCATGTATGAGGCCGGATGCTCTGTACTCACCGATGGTCATCGCTCAAAGTTGACAGTAGGCGCGCAGCTGCGACCCATTTTCGACGGAAGTACATTGGAACAAACAAGCTATAAAACGATGGCCGTGGTGCAATACCAGTTGGCCTTTTTATAAAACTATGGAAGAAAAAAATCTTCCAATTGAAAAGTCTGTTTTTATATAGATCTGGGGAGGCAAAAACGTTTGCTGCTCAGTGTTTTTGGTTTAATCAGGAAAGGGGTTCTTTCGAAAGGAAGAGCCCCTTACTTTTTTTTAACGTAAGCGCAAACTGAAAAGGTAGCTCAAGGGCTACCACAACGAATATGAAAATAAATAGCGCGGGAATTAGAGAGAGACGGATTGGTAGGCCAATTCTTCCTTTCCTTTTTTAGTAAGAGTATAGCCGGAACCAGCTCGGTTTGCGAGGTATCCTTCCAAATAGAGTTTTGCTATGCGCTCGCCTAATTGAGCACTGTGCGTGTGGCGAGCATCATCACGTTCAATTCGAGTCCAAAAGTTCGCTTCGAGTTGCGACAGTTTGATCAATTGATTTTGATGATTCTTTTTGTAAGACTGAATAATGTCGAGAATGACGAAATCGTATTTGTCGATCATCAGTAGTCGTTTTGGTTTTTGTTGATTAGTTAAGGTAATTGGTATCTTCAATCGCTTCACTTTCTCACTTATGCGAATGTAATTTCAGATTGATATGTTCATCCATAGGCTCTTCATGAAGTGTGAACATTTTATTAACGATTGGTATGAGTAGTTTATATGGTGGCATAAGTGCACTAGATAAATGAAATGAAGTGAAGAGAAGTAAGCTGCTTTGTGATATATTCGTTCTCAAATCTAAACCCCGATGAAACTATTCTCGTTGGCTCTTGCAGTGCTCGTTAGTAGCGTTGTTTTTGGCCAAGTTCAAATTGTCAGCAATGACTTACCCCAGGCCAATGATGTGCTCATTACACGCGGTGCTACACTGTTAGATCCTTCTGTTGATTTGGAATTTACGGGGCCTAACCAAACATGGAATTTTGGTTTCGATGTATTACAACCGTTGACAAACGTTACCACAACGGATTGTGTTCCTGTTGAAACAACTCCGATTCTATATCAATTTTTGTTCAATAACCCCTTTGATAATCAGCACAACTCTGACTTTGCTTTTGGTACCGATGATATTAGTGCGGGTGCCTTTACCTTCGAGGATGTTTACAACTATTACAAGAACAGCAGTTCTGTTTATGCCAATACAGGCGTAGGATCAACGATCAATGGAATTCCGGTTCCTGCTCAGTTTAATCCCGTAGACATCATTTATCACCTTCCTATTGACTATGGCGATCAAGATTCGACACATAGTGAGCTTATGATTGATTTGGATACCTTAGGTGCTTACCAACTGGTTCAAGATCGCGTGAATTTTTGCAGCGGATGGGGTACCTTGAACATCTATGATCAAACGTTTCCTGTGCTAAAGATGCGCACAGAGATTTATGCAACTGACTCCATTTATATTGGTTTCATAGGCTTTGGACAAGCATTTGAACGTCCGATTGCTGTAGAATACAAGTGGATGACTCCAGCCATTAATGTTCCTGTTCTTCAGATTAATGCCAACCTGATCAATGGAACACCTGTGGTTACTTCCATTGCTACAGCAGATATTTATACAGGAGTGAATGAAGAAGGCATTTCAGCAATGGCTCTTTATCCTAATCCAACAGAGGAGTATATTCAACTACAGGGTAATCAACTGATGGGAAGGACTTATCGCATTGTAGGTATCAACGGCGAGCAAGTGGCAACGGGTAAATACCTCGGACAGCCAATAGAAGTGCGTTCATTAGCAAGTGGTATGTACTTCATGATCATTGATCGTGATGGGAAGATCCAATCCACGCCATTTGTAAAACACTAGTGGAAGAGACGAAAGAGAAAAAAAAATCCCGGCTTAACCGGGATTTTTTATTTGTATTAGTTGCAAGTGTAATCGCTTGAAGGATTGGGGTCGCAGAAACCAAGATCGTTGGTGTATTGACCGATGCACAGAGCTTTTACATTTCCGATATTGGTTACACCATTCGGACCTGCGCCTGTAACACCAATTCCTTTCACTTCAACACTGCTGCGCGAAGCGAAAAGTCCAATGCCGTTATCGATGTTACTCCAGGTCGGACGTTCTTGAATAACGCCTGTTACAGGAGAGTTGACTTCTATGTAGGTGGCGAGGTCTTCATTGGCTACACTCATACGCAAGTCGAAGCAACGTGTGCGAGAACCATCAAACACACCAATTTCACGGCGCATACCTTCTACGGCTTCTAAGCGGTTGCCCAAGAAGGTAAAGAAAGCTAACCCTGAGTATTCATAGTCAGTAAGCATGCCACCACCTGTAGTGGTTGATTTGTATGAGCCCAAATTGTACTCAATACTCGTGGTGTCACGTTCGCCATTGAGCACTTCTGTGTAGTTGAACTTTAAAGAGAAGTCATATAGTTTGATGTTTTCGCCTGTAGAAAAACGGATGTTTACGGTTTTGTAATCAACAGCATTACCAGCTTGGTTGCTGGCCATCAAAAGGGTTGAAGTGGGCTGCGGAGAAATAAAGCCGATATCAGTGGTTTTAACCACATTGGTTTCGGCTGATACATCTGGGCGTTCCACGAAGTCGATTACTAAGCGATAAGTAGCTTCTTCGTTCAATTGTGCCTCTCCGTTTACCAAGGGTGTTTGGAAATAGTACACCGTTTGCTCGGGTCCGTAGAAAATACCGTTGATTTCTTTGTTGCTGAGGAGCGTATCGTTGAGAGGAAACTCAGTTACATAATCGCCATCGATATACATTTCAACAGCAAGGCGGCTGAATTCTTCCCAGCGGTATTCGGAGCTATCGCGGATGGTGGCGTAATCGAGGTTATTGCCATCGCCCAAAAAGGTTTTGTTGATTTTGATCCATTGAATATCTGCTCTTGGATCCAACAATCCGTAGACGACCGTTTTGCTGTTGTAATCGGCATTCAGATCGACTTCAGTGCTGCAGCCATTAAAGAAAAGCAAAGCAGCTAGGCCGATGATGAAAAAAGAAATACGCTTCATAGTGTACAAATATAGCGGCTGGCTAATTATTCTTGGGAAAAAAGTCATTGATTAATTGCATCCCCAACAAGGAATTCTAGGGTATTTATACCATCGGCATAGTCAGAAAGTTGAGGGCATTGAGCTTGACCAAAAGGCGTGTAGCCATGGCCTACGATGCACTGAATTTCATCCTTTTTTTCCTCGAGGAGCGCCTTTAACTCACTTTCATTGTTGTAGTAGCTATAGAAAAGGCTACCCGTTGGGGCCTTTAAGGCATCATCTTGTTTGAGAATGAGGAATCCATTTTCCAGTAAATCTTCTTGATTGAGCATCCAAACGGCCTTGATGTAGTCGTAATTGTTAGCGTATTTATTGTGATTTACGATGGGATGAAAATCATACATTCCTTCGAAAAAGTGGTTGAGGTCATAGCCAATAGGCACATAGATCTTCGTTACATTGCGGCAGCCGAGGCCAAAATGAGCAAACACATCATGTCCGAGTTGCTTCATTTCTTCTTTGGACTCTTGCCCCGTGAGCACGGCCACACTTGTTCTACTTTTTCGGATGATGTGCGGGTAATCGGCAAAATACTGATGGAAATATCGACTGGTATTATTGCTGCCCGTGGCGATTACGCGGTCAAATTTCTCGAGTTTTCCTTGGGCAAATTCAAACTGTTGGGCAAATGGTTCGTGCCATTTTACCAAAAGAAAAAGGATGCCGGGAATAAGGCGAGAATCGTCGCTCGACGGTTTAATGAGGGCGAAGTGTCCGCAGAGGAGGGTGCAGAGAATATCATGAAACCCCACCATGGGAATATTGCCGGCACAGATGATGGCTATACGCTGGGAGGATATAGAGGCGAGGTGATGAGTAAATGGCGCTATCCACTTCAACAACCGTTCTTCCTGGAGGGCATCGGCCCAGTTGCGGAGAGCCATTTCAACGTTATCCTTGGTAAACCAGCCGTTATAATGAAAGTTGGTATGGATAACCTGCTTAAAGTCGTTGAATTCGGACTCGGTAAGGCCACAATCAAAGCCGGGCCAAGTATCGGAGGTAGAAAGTGCCTGCAGGGCTTTGCCCAATTGAACAAAGGCGGAAATACGTTGTTGTAGGTTGTTGTCCATGAAATAGAAGAATTACCCTATTTTTGCGACGCGAAATTACGTTATAACTCATCACTAATACGAGGAAAGAAGAAGATGGCTATCATGATTACTGACGAATGCATCAATTGCGGTGCATGCGAGCCTGAATGTCCAAACCATGCAATCTATGAGGGCGGTGCGGAATGGAAATATTCTGACGGCACAGGTCTGCGTGGTATAATTAACCCTTTGAAGGGTGGATCAGAACAAGATGCGGATGGTTTAAATGAACCCGTGAGCATGGATGTATATTACATCGTAACCGACAAGTGCACAGAGTGTGTTGGATTTCACGATGAGCCACAGTGTGCTGCGGTATGTCCTGTTGACTGCTGTGTAGATGATCCTGCCCACCGCGAGTCGAAAGAGGATTTGCTCAAGAAAAAAGAATTTATGCACTTGTAAAACGAGTGTTGAATAGAAGTACGATTCAATCGAACTAAGAAACCCCGAAAATTTTTTCGGGGTTTTTTTATGGAATTATTGAGTAAAGTGCATCGTAGTTAAAACAGATTAATCGATTGCACATATGAAAAAGTTGTTACTCTTTATTATTCTTCTTTTTCTTATCCTCATCAGCTTGGCTGGATATACTCAAAACTGGATTGAACAAGTGCACAGCGCTGATGACTTGAGTCAAGGGAATATGTTTTCGAAGGAATAAACGAACGTAAAAGTTAATCGTGCATGTGGTTTTAGTACGATAGAACCCCGGCGCAAACCTGAACGCAGGTGCCGGGGTTTTTTGTGTTATCCTTCTCTAGGCCGCTTCCGCGATCTGAGGGGGCGATCTTTCAGGCGCCACATGAGGCCAACTATATCTCTAATCCAGTGAAATTTGATATGAAGTGCAATCCGCCTTAAATAATAGGCTTATCATTCATTAATTAGTTGATCAGAATCTTAGTTGTGCCAAAATTTAACCTTGAACTCAAGCAACTTTGGTCGGAGGGGGTAAGTCCTATTCGCAGTATCTAATAGATTCAAGGTTGCATGGGCGAATGTCGTCATTTTAATAAGATTGCTTTGTTTGTGGTTTCCATTCTTTTGTTTGTTCCTTATGATTTTGTCGCTCAGACAATTCAGAATGGTTCTCTCGAAGTTTGGGGAAATACAGGTGCCTGTTTGGTCAATGCTGTGCCTGATAATTGGGTCAGTTTTTCTAATGAGGGTAATAACTTTGACGAGTGTGATTTTGCCGTTTGTGGATCCACTATTCCTTCTCAAGCAGCTGATGGAAACATATACGGCAGAGCTTATTCAGCAACAGGCTCAACTGGAGAGGGAATTGCACAAGAGGTGACTGGATTTGTTCCTGGGAATGAATATCAGATTTCGTTTGAGTTTGCAGGTTCCAATCTTCTTCCAGGATTTGGGAATAGTCAATGGCATATTTTCTTGGATAATGTGGACGTAGATCAGTCTTCTGTTTTTAGTCCTACTGAGGCGCAATGGAGTTTGCACACCTTTACTTTTTTTGCTACAAATGCATCGCATCAAATAGGTTTTAGGGCTTGCACAGCTGGCGGTTCTGGTGGAAGTGCTGCCATCGACAATATCCAAATTCAAGATGTCACACCGGAAGTTCTCGTTTTTCCGATTGCATCATTTGTACAATCTACACAAGTTATTTGCGCTGGTGACTGTGTTCTATTCACAAACAATTCTCAGTTCGAAACAGAAGTCGATTGGAATTTTGAATCCGGTAATCCAGCCTCTTCGCAGAACAGTGATGAAGTAGTTGTATGCTACGATCAACCTGGTGTTTATTCGGTAGAATTGATTGTTTTCAATGAAGTTGGTAATGATACGATAGTGGTAGAACAAGCTGTGACGGTAATTGCTTTTCCTGAAGGGAGTTTAGTTCTTGATGAAGATTCATTGACCTTAATAACGAGTGTTGGGATAGGAGATTTCATTTGGACTTTAGATGGAGCTCCACTTTCTGAAAGTGGGTATCTGATAACTCCTGTGGAAAGCGGTCTTTACGAGGTAATCTTACAGGAAGAATCTTCTTGTACTACTTCTCTTAATTTGTTGGTGGAAGAGCCAGATATATTTTTAGAGCCTGAACCTTTCTCCGTATGGATACCTAACGCAATAACTTTAGGGGACGATGGAGTCAATGATGTATGGGGCGTTTTTGGCGAATTATCGGGTTTGGAGACTTTCTCAGCACAGGTATTTAATCGATGGGGCGAAAAGGTATTTGAATCAAACGATAGCAATGAACGTTGGACGGGAAATGCCTTCGGAGGTTCACATTATGTACCCGATGGTGTATACGTTTTCTCTGTGATCTTGAAGTTCCGAGGAGAAATAGAACAACGACAATATCAAGGGCATATTTACGTAATACGCTAAATTGGAAGTGGAATAAGTACTACTAAATAGTGTCTTCTGTGGATGGAGTTTGAAAGTCAAGTAGATATTTATTATCGTTCAAACATGTTGATTGATAAGATAGAATAATTTTCAATTCGTATTTACTGATCAATTTCATTCATGCTAGGCTATGCAAAAGCTCTGCTCTGCTTCGCATAAATGAATTTTTTTGTTAAAGATGAAGAAAGAATGCTAGCGCGATGAATACTCTCGTATGAATACTTCGTGTGAATACGATGTATGAAAACTACGTATGAATATTACATGTGAATGCGATGCATGGATTTTATCATTTTACCATTTTATCCTTTTATCATTTCCCCTAGTTTTCCGAAATCGCCACGGTTATTCCGCCGATCAATTCCAACTCATCGAGCAGTTCTTGGTTGATATCGATCTTACTCATATTGCCTGATGGTAAGGTCAAGTCCGCTTCTTCGTCGAAGAGTCGGATGCGAAGTTTTCCGCCTCCTGTGTTTTTTGTGAGTAAGGTATTGAGTTGATTCACCATCTTGTCATTCACTTTGGAGACAGGGATCGTTAGGTTCAGATATTTTGCTCGTTTTTCTCGCACCTCGGCTAATAGCTCGATGGAGGTGATTTTGAATTCTAAATCCCCAGGATTTCCGCCAAAGGCGCGGGCCTGCGATTTGCCTTGCACAAAAAGATAAAACTTGGTGTCCAATAATTGCTTGTGACGGATGTAATCATCACCAAACAAACGGAACTCAAAAGTGCTGTTGTAATCTTCTAAGATAAAACTGCCATAGGGTTTTCCTTTCTGCGATACTTTGTGCTGAGCGTCACGAACGATGCCCGCAAACTTCAAATCGCGGCCTTTAACGGCATTTAAATCTTGCAAGAGATCAAGTCCGCCCTCTGAGCAGAAGTTCGAAATTTCAAGCGCAAAATCGTCGAGCGGGTGTCCGCTGATGAACATGCCCACCACCTCTTTTTCGCGAGAGAGTTGGGTCATTGTATCCCATGGCTCCGATTTGGGGGATAATGGCTCCATTACCTCGCCGCCATTGTCGTCGCCGAAGAGAGAGACCTGTGAGCTATTCTTGCTTTCTCGGTAGGAGGCGGCATAACGAATGAGGGTTTCAATGAAGGTGTCATTTTTACCATCATTCGTAAAATAGGCACTGCGAGGGATATTGAACGAATCCAATGCGCCACTCAGCGCCAAACTTTCCAATACTTTTTTGTTGCCTGTTTTGTTGTCCACTCTTCGCATGAAATCGAAGATGTTGGTAAATGGACCGTCTTTCTTGCGTTCTGTGATAATGCTTTCTACAGCATTTTCTCCTACACCTTTTACAGCGGCCATACCAAAACGAATTTCACCTTTGGTATTTACACTAAACAACGCACCCGATTCGTTCACATCGGGGCCCAATACAGGAACTCTCTGCTTCTTACATTCTTGCATGAAGAAGGTAACCTGCTTGATGTCGTTCATGTTGTTGCTCAACACCGCCGCCATGTATTCTGCAGGATAGTGTGCTTTGAGATATGCCGTTTGATAGGCGATCCAAGCATAACAGGTAGAGTGCGACTTGTTGAATGCGTAACTCGCAAAGGCCTCCCAGTCGGTCCAGATTTTTTCGAGCTTGTCTTCCGGATGACCTTTTGCTTTCGCGCCATCCATGAATTGGCCCTTCATTTTATCGAGGACTTCTTTTTGCTTTTTACCCATCGCTTTACGCAGCGTATCGGCTTGACCTTTCGAGAAGCCCGCCAATTTTTGCGAAAGCAACATTACCTGCTCCTGATAAACGGTAATACCATAAGTGTCCTTGAGGTATTCTTCCATGTCGGGCACATCGTAGGTAATATCCTGCAGTCCGTGTTTACGCTTGATAAAGTCGGGGATATATTCCAAAGGTCCTGGACGATACAAGGCGTTCATCGCAATCAAGTCATCGAAGACCGTTGGCTTCAATTCGCGCAGGTATTTTTGCATACCTGGACTTTCATATTGGAAGATACCGAC
The DNA here is from genome assembly GCA_039798265.1 of Bacteroidota bacterium. Lineage (GTDB taxonomy): Bacteria > Bacteroidota > Bacteroidia > Flavobacteriales_D > Sanyastnellaceae > JBDKGH01. Next base: position 59,280 of record JBDKGH010000073.1, read on the forward strand.
TGTTTCGCCGCGCTGGAAGAGTTCGTAGGTCTTGGTATCGTCGAGTGGTATAGTATCTACATCTATCTCAACCCCGTGTCGTTCTTTTACCAAACGCACGGTGTGTTTCATCAGAGTAAGGGTTTTTAATCCCAAGAAGTCCATCTTGAGCAAACCTGCACTTTCTACCACTGAGTTGTCGAATTGGGTGCACCACATATCGCTATCCTTCGCGGTAGCGACTGGCACAAAACGAGTAATATCGTCAGGGGTGATAATGACACCGCAGGCGTGAATACCAGTGTTACGCACCGATCCTTCAAGCGTACCAGCCATTTGAACGATTTTCGATTCGGCCGAATGACCGTTCGAAATGTCGCGGAGACGACGAGCGTTCTGAAGATCGTCACCGCTGAGTTTATCGTTGAGTTCTTTATCATCCCACTTCAAGAGCTTGGCAACAGAGGTGTTGTCGGGGATGAGTTTGGTGAGGTCGTTTGTTTCGTTGAGGGGCAATTCGAATACACGGCCAGCATCTCGGATACTCGATTTGGCCGCCATAGTACCGTAGGTGATAATCTGTGCTACGGCGTTTTTGGAATATTTATTTCGAACATACTCGATTACTTTTTCTCGACCTTCATCATCGAAGTCGATATCGATATCGGGCATGCTTACCCGTTCAGGATTCAAGAAACGCTCAAAAAGCAGATCGTACTTGATCGGGTCAACGTTGGTAATACCGATGCAGTAGGCTACCGCCGATCCGGCGGCCGATCCACGACCAGGGCCCACCCAAACACCCATATTGCGCGCTTCATTGCAGAAGTCTTGTACAATCAAAAAGTAACCAGGATAACCTGTATTTGCGATGGTGGCTAACTCGAAGTCAAGACGTTCTTGAATATCGGGTTTGATTTCGGTATATCGCTTTTTCGCACCTTCATACGTGAGGTGACGAAGAAATGCATTTTCACCGCGTTTGCCACCGTCATTCTCGTCTTCTGGATCTTTGAATTGCTCGGGTATATCGAACTTCGGAAGTAATACGTCGCGTTGGAGTTTGTAGGACTCACATCGCTCGGCAATTTCCATGGTGGTATCGATCGCTTCAGGAAGGTCGGCAAAGAGTTGCGACATTTCCTGTGCCGATTTCAAATAGAATTCATCGTTGGGCAATCCGAAACGGAATTCACGTCCGCGTTTACCGATGTATTTTTTGGGTTTCGAAACGTATTCGCCTTCTTTCACGCAGATGAGCGCATCTTGTGCCTCGGCATCCGCTCTGTTGGTATAGTAGGCACTGTTAGCTGCGAAATATTTTACACCGTGTTTTTGGCAGAATCGAATGAGCGTTCGGTTGACCACCTCTTCTTCATCCAAATGATGGCGATTGAGCTCTGCGTAGAAATTATCGCCAAACTGCTCTTTCCACCAGAGGAAAGCTTCTTCAGCTTTTTCTTCGCCAACGTTGAGAATGAGATAAGGCACCTCGCCCCAAATGCTACCGGTGGTTACGATTAGGTTTTCTTTGTACTCGAGCAGCGTGTTTTTGTCAATACGCGGCACGTAGTAAAATCCTTCTGTGAAGGCTATCGAAGAAAGCTTTGCGAGGTTATGGTAACCTTCTTTGTTTTTGGCAATGATGACCGTTTGGTAACCATCGTCTTTATTTTGTTTATCGTTACGATCGCGACAGATGTTCATCTCGCAACCCACGATGGCCTTGATGTTGTTTTTATTGGCGTGGTTTACAAATTCGAAAGCCGCCATCATATTGCCGTGGTCCGTAAGAGCCACAGCAGGAGCGCCCATGGCTACTGTTTTTTTCACCAAAGCCTCTACCTCAATAGTAGATTGCAGAATCGAATATTGCGAGTGTACGTGTAAGTGCACAAAAGGACGCTCAGTTACCTCCACTGTCGTGGCGGGTGCCACTGGTGTGGCTATAGCGGATTGTTCCGATTCCTTTTTGAAATTTCCACCTTCCAATACTGGCGCTTCATAAACGATAGAAGTTGCATTTGGAATTTCTTTCAGTTTCAAAACATTTTCGGTGATCAGACCGAAGAAGCACTTGGCTGTAGCATCTACGTCATACGCCGCATCGTGCGCTTCCGCGAAGGCATGACCAAAAAGTTTAGTATGCAGTTCGGTGAGGGTAGGCCACTTGAATTTTCCACCTTTACCACCAGGGATCGCGCAATAGTCGGTGGCGATTTCTTTTGTATCGAGATAAGGAATAGTTGTCAAAGGATTTTCTAATCCCATGCGCAAGTATTCACAGCCTAACACGTTTAAGTCAAACTCAATGTTGTGTCCAGCAGAGTAGCCTGCTTGTTGGAGGTCTTGCTGAAAAATTTGAAGTACTTCGGTTAAGTCGAGGCCTTCGCGAAGAGCGCGTTCGGTGGAGATACCGTGCACTTTTTCCGCATTGTAAGGAATGGAAAAACCTTCTGGTTTGATAATGTGATTTCCGCGTGAAATCAGTTTACCTGAGGCATCATGCAGCTGCCAAGCGAGTTGTACTACTCGAGGCCAGTTGTCGAAGTCGGTAAGTGGGGCATTATAGTTTTGCGGTAAACCTGTGGTTTCCGTGTCGAAAATCAAAAACATAGAAAAGCGTGTAGGTAAAAAAACGAACGCTTCAAAGGTAGAATTGAAATGGGGAAAAAAGGATCGGTGTTAGTTTCTTTTGAGAACCTAAATCACCTTGTTTTTCCATGCATCATTTCGCAGGAAATAGAGGCTAAAAAGACCGAGGAAAATGAAATAGACGTAGTCGCTCATCCATACAATATACACAGGCTGTGGCCATACAATGGTGAGCATGTAGGCTGTGATGAGATAAAAAACGGTGGTAGCGAGTTCCACTACAAATCCAGCAATCGTATTTCCACTTCCTTCTACTGTTCCGAGCAGCACGCTGGTGAAAGCGAAGGTGTACATGGCGGGTAAAATAATGTACATGGATTGAATGGTGAGGCGAATCACTTCAGGATCATCCGTGAACTGTTGGGTGATCCATTCGGGGTAGAGCCACAGGCCATGACTGAGCAGGAAAACACCACAAAAGTTAAGCAGCATGAGCTTGCGCACGGTGGGCCATAATTCGGTTAACCGTTTTTCTGCGATCAGTCCGCTTACGTATGTTTTTGCGGTAGTTGAAAATCCCATGATGCTCACCCAAACGAGGGAATACATGTTGCGGATAATGAAAGAAGATTGAAAAGACTGGCCATCGAGTTTTTCAATGAGGTTGTAAAAAATCACCCAGATCAAAAGACTGAGTACCATTTGAAAAATGATGGGTAATCCTAATTTGAAGAGGCTTTTTGTATCCGCTAAAAAATGAGATTCTTTTAGCGGAAGGAGCAGTTGTCGGAACACGCCAAAGTCGCGATTGGCGGTGCTTTTAGCAGTGTAAATAACGAGAAATACAAAGGCTGTTGCCTCGCTAATGGAAGTGGCCAAGGCAGCGCCTGAAACCCCGAGCTCCGGGAATCCAACGTTTCCAAATACTAAACAATAGTCAAGAGCAATATTAACGAGTGCAGTAATGAGCGTGGTGTAAATCATTACACGCGTTTGGGCTATACCTGACCAAAACGAATGAATGATAAGAGTGGGGGTGTAGAAGAAAAAACCAAAAGCCCGAAAGCGAAGAAATTCGTTCATGTAATACCGTGCTTGATCCGACTCGATGAGCAGATCGAGCAGAGGCGGGGTAGCAAATCGAAGCAGCGCAAATTGAAGCAAGGCAATGCAGGCACCAAGGATTAGTGCATTGGAAGTAATTCTGCCGGCAAGAGTAGGTTGGTTTTCTCCGTTACGGCGCGCAACGATGATCTGTGCGGCGTTACCAAGACCATATCCAATCATAGCCAGCGTAATGTAGATGAGGCCAACGAAAGCCGCGCCGCTCATGGCAAATTCGTCGATGCTAGCTACAAAGTAATTATCAGTAAACGATACGATGAATTGCACAAATGCCCCTAAGCTCATAGGAATAGCTACAGCTAGAATAGCTTTGGTAGAGGTATTGAGGCTTGTTGTATTGTTCATTA
>JBDKGH010000074.1:0-15933 GCA_039798265.1 Bacteroidota bacterium
AGGCTGAATCGCGTTTAGCTAATGTAAAAAGTGATTTGGATGCTGTTCGCCGCGCCGTAGTGCGTGATTCTGAACGTGCCAATCAAATTGGCCTTGACGCCAAAGATGCTTATCGTCATGCTGAATTCTTTAAATCGGTGAATGAAAATCCAACCTTGGGTTTAAAGCCAGAAGAACTTCAGAAAATGAATGCGATGCAAGCGGAAACCTTGGCTGATCGTATCGATGCCTTGACTACTCGACTTGAAGCTTTAGAAATTAAAGATCCATTGATGCTCGCGCAAATTACTGACGCCACTATGGAAAGCTTGAACGTTGTAGCTTCTGAGCGTCCGATCCAGGCCAATACTACTCCCGCAGAAAAATATGAAAATGCCTCTAGCATTCCTTCGCATGGAGCAACTGAAATTGCTTCTCGTAAAGATGCAGCCATGGCTACTTTGATTACTGCAAACACTCAAAGCTTTGCTCCTCAACGCATGGTATTGGAAAACTCTATCATCAGTTTGAATGAACAAATCCGCACGCTTGAAAAGCGTCAAGAAACAGGTTTAGCAGAAGATGAAAAAGTTGAAATGGCTCGTTTGATTGATATGCGTGGCGCACTTCAGGCTGAGCTAGCTCAAGAGCCTAGTGTTACTCTAACTACTGATCCAACAGTTTTAAACGAAGTTTACAACCAGGCCAATCCTGCATACACAGCATCTGTTGAGCAGATTAACTCTAAATCAGTAAATGATGTAGCTCGTGTATTTGAATTGAATAGCTTGAAAAAAGCTACACTTCAACAATTGAAAAATGAGCGAAAACTCAATGCAGAAAACGCCATCAATGAAAATACAGCAGAGGCTTTAAGCGCTGCTGCTGAAAAAGATCAACAATTGAGTGCTGCTATTCGCACATTGGAAAAAGAAACCAATGATGTAACTACACTTCGCGGAGCTTACGAAAGCTCAATCAAAGAAGTGATCGAAGGCGAAAAAACAGCTAGCGATAAGCTAGAAGAGCAAACCATGATCACTCAGTCTTATTTGACAGAGTTGAACAAAATGGAAGCTCAGTTGCGCGCGGAAATGAAAGAAAGTACCGATCAAAAGACCATCTTCCGCAGCACAGAAACTCTAACCGCTCTTTTGAAAGAAAAAGAACAAGCGAATATTCGTTTATCTAGTTACACCAGCGACCGTGAATTGACCACAAATACTTCACAGCCAGAAGCCAATACATCCGGCGCAAAAACGACCAATGAGGTAGTAGCTGAAAATACTCCAGCATCTCCTGGGGCATCCACTGAAGCGAGCTCAGAAAAAGAAACGATTTTGTCGCAAGTAAGCAAGGATGGCGAAACGGTTCAAACCCTATTTGAATCAAAAGAAGAAGTAGAATCCATATTCGCTTATGAAAATGGTGGTCTTAAAGAATTAATGGAAAAACACCCCACTATTGGAAATAACGTTCGTGATTTCGATAAAATCACCGCTATCCAAAGTGAAATTTACCAAGTTGAAGGTGCCATTGCTATCGAAAGCAGTGAAGCGAAACAAAAGAAATTGGATCGCCAAGCAGAAGAGTTGTATGGTCGTAAAGCCTATCTTGAATTGGGTAATGTGAATACCATTCAAGAACTAACGGCCGCTGAATACGCAACTCAATTGGCACAAACCAATGCGGCAAAAGATGAAAAGAAAAACATCATGGAAGAACGTGTTATTCTTCGTGATGAAGTCAATAAACTTGTTCAACAAGCTGCTGCTGAAATGGAAGAAGCGGCCGGATTGCGCCAAAAGGCTACTCCGGTTACGGATGAAATCGAGAAAAACGATTTTTACCGTCAGGCTTTTGCTAAGGAAGTACATGCTATTGAATTGTTGAAACAGTCACAAGCTTTGTTGGGCAATACAGAGCTTATCGCTGAATACAACGATGACGAGTTGAACAGTCTTCGCTTCGGTTACACCGATAAAGTTGCAGAAGCACGCATCAATCAAGTGTTGGGTGCTTCTGACAACGCTCCTACTGCGGTTGTGGAAACTCCAAGCGCAGAATCGGTACAACCAGCAACTACCGAAAAGGTAGAGGCTAGCAGCTCTGCAACTACAGTTACTGAAAGCACAACTCCAGCTGCCAATGGTTTTGTTCCTTACCTCACAGAAGATGGAACAGCAGAAGTCATTTTTGTCAGCAACAATAAAACGTTGCCATCAAAATCGACAACTACACCTACTCCAACTACTACCCCCGCTAATACACCAGCTAGCACAGTTACTTCACCTGCAACCAATGTTGATGTTCAGCCTGAACCAATTATTAAAGGGGTTAATGATCAGGATGTAGCCGTTGTAAATATTCCTGTTGAGAAATCGGCCGTGTCACAACCCATTTCTCTCGGCGCCATTGATGTACAACCAGAGCCCATCATTAAAGGTGTGAATGATCAACCTGTAGCTAGCCTACCTTCTACTCCATCAGCTGCTGCTTTTGGAAGCGAAGATTTTGTTTACACGTTCCCTGAGGTTTTGATCACTGATATCTTCAAGCCTACTAAAGCTGCCGCTTATACAGAATCTCGTCCTATTCCGATTGACCCAGAGATGCCAAAAGGTATTTACTACAAAGTTCAAATCGGTGCCTTCCGCAGTCGCATTCCTCAAAACTTGTTTGACGAGTTTGCACCCGTATGCGGTGAAACGGTGGGCAACGGACTCGTTCGCTATTCAGCTGGCTTCTTTATGACTTACGATCGTGCTGACCAAATTAAAATGGACATCCGTCGCATGGGATATGCAGATGCTTTCGTTGTGGCTTACAAAGACGGTAAGCGTATTCCAATCTTCGAAGCGATGGCTGCAACAGAGAGTGATTACGCTGCTTCTTACAACAAAGAAGTCTCTGATCTAGTTGAATCAGGTCCAATGCGCAATAATTTGGAGCCAACTACTGCAGTTAATAAAGTAAATACGACCAATGCATCACCTGTAACCACTACCAGTACTACCCAAACTACAGTTTCAACAGATGGTACAAAAACAGTTACTACAGTTACTACCACAGAAACTGTTAGCACTCCTGCAAACAAAGCGACTGCTGGCGATTACTATAAAGGTGTGCCTGATGCTGCTCCTGCTGTGCAAGTAGAAACAACGAAAGGTTTGTTCTATACTGTTCAGGTGGGTGTGTATAGCAAACCAACTCCTGCATCAAAATTGGCGAACATAGCTCCATTGAACAGCGAATTAACGGCTACCAATAAAATCCGCTACACTGCTGGTCGTTTCACGAGCTTGCAAGATGCAGTGAACAAACGCGCCGAAGCCCGTCAAAAAGGAATTGACGACGCATTTATCACTGCTTATTACAATGGTTTGAAAATCACCATGTCAGAAGCCGACCGCATTCTTAAAGAATTCGGTAGTGCTATCCTTTACCAAGAACAATAATCTTCCCTCATAATTTAGACTCCACAGCCCGGTATGGAAAAGTTTCCTATCGGGCTTTTGGTTTATAGGTTGTAAATTTGTCTTAATAAAAATAGGGTAATTCCTTAACATACTGTAAACAAATAAACGCGACCCCATAAGCTTATGAAAAAAATCGCCACCATTGCTCTCGCTCTATTGACAATCAAGGGGTTGTTTGGACAGACCCTTTACGTCAATGAGCTTGTTGCACGCAATAGTAATGGCGCTATGGATGATTTTTTCGAAACGAATGACTGGATAGAAATATTCAATAGTGGTGGAAGTTTGGTAAATTTAGGGGGATACTTTTTAAGCGATGACCCCACTAATTTGACGAAGTGGCAAATTCCCACCACCAATGCAGGCGTTACAACCATACTTCCCAACGATCATCTTATCTTTTGGCTTGACAATGATCTCACGCAAGGCGAAGATCATGTTGGTTTTACCCTCAGCGGCGATGGCGAATCGGTTATTCTTACCGCTCAAGATAGCATTACCATAATTGACCAAATTGACTACCCTTTAATGGCTGTCGACTTTAGCTATGGTCGCACATGTGATGCCTGTCCAAACTGGACCTTTTTTGGAACGCCTACCTTCGATGCAGCGAATGCTACGACTGTTTTAACCACTGATTTTATAGTTATAAATGAAGCGCAAGTCACTAATGTAAACACAGTTCACGATTTGCAATATCAATTTGAAAGTTGGATTGAGGTGTATAATCCTAACGCTTATCATGTAAACCTAGGTGGATACCAAATCAGCATTAACGGAGTCAGTTACGCGATACCTCAAACTAATCCTTACTACACGGCGATTCCCGCAGGAGGATTTGTTTTGCTTTGGTGTGATAATGACTTGGCTGATGGCACCAACCATCTTCCTCAAACGTTAACGACTGGCTCGGTCATTCAAATTATAGGTCCTGATAATTCGACAATTGATACGTACACGCTTCCTAGTACTATACCAAGCGACCAATCTTATGGTCGCCAATCGGATGGCAGCCCTACCAGTATTGTGTTTAGCATTCCTACGCCACGCGTCAGTAACACGACTCAGCCTGTTAGTTTCCCTACTCTTTATATTAACGAGGTAATGCCCTCTAATCTGATCACAATTGCTGATAATTATGGTAATTACGAAGATTGGTTTGAGATTTATAATCCGAACTCTTTTGCCGTCAATTTAAGTGGCTACTATTTCAGCGACAACCCTGAAAACCCGATGAAATGGCAAGTGCCCAACACCCAAGTGGATAGCGTAACTGTTCCTGCCAATGGATTTCGTCTGTTTTGGGCAGATGAGGAAAATACAGAAGGTGTATTGCATGCGAGCTTTCGTCTAAGTTCCATTAGTGAATGTTTGGCCTTCTATTCTCCCGATGGTTTTTCTTTGATTGATGAAATTTGTTGGGCCAACATTCCCGTCGATCAAAGCTATGGGCGTATTTCAGACGGTGATGGTGCGTGGTGGACCTTTACTTCAAGCACTCCAGAAGCTAGCAATGCAGGCGGTCAATTAATCGTAGAAGATGTAGTAAAGCAATCATCGATCAGCCTTTACCCCAATCCTACGCAGGGCATGCTTTTCTTTTCAGAAAAAACAAGTGCTCGCATTTATAATTTGACTGGAAACTTGGTGTCAATCATTAACGCTGAAACACAAGTTGACCTCAGTGATTTAGCTACAGGAATGTACACCATTCTGCTAGACAATGGTGACAGGAGCTTGATCTTGAAAAATTGATTTATTTACCGAATAACTTCAAAAGGGGTAGTGTTTTCACTGCCCTTTTTTGTTTTTACCCGAAAGAAATAGAGACCTCCGGAAAGTGCAGAAATATGGATCAAATCCGAGTTAAGAGGGTTTATTTTAGATAGAATGATTCGTCCATTTATATCCATGATATCATAAGAAGCAAGTTCAGTAGACACCGCATAATTTATTGTTTCTGCAGCAGGATTAGGATATATGTTTAAGTCGATGGACCATTTTTCCTCCTCTACATGATCGATCATATCAATGAAAAATGTTTGAGAAATGGTACAACCCAAACTATCCGTAATCACGACAGAATATTCGTTCGGGTCTAGTTCGGTTAATGGATTCCCTAAAAACCCTGTACTCCATTCAATGTGATATGGTGGCGTTCCGCCGTTTACTGTGGCATTTGCACTCCCCATTTGAACCAATGAAATAACGGGCTCTAATGCTAAATCGACGCTTAATGGCAATGGACTTACCAACTCTACTATTTCCGAATGTTCACATCCATTAAAATCTGAAATTTGTAATGTATAGCTTCCTGCTGTCAAATTCATCCATTGATCATTAGTCCAAGAAAGCGTATAAGGCTCAGTTCCGCCATAAATTGATGTTACTTCAATGCTTCCATCAGTGGCGTCATAACAATTGGGTTGGTGAGCTATCCACTCCATGTCCAGGGCATTAGGAAACTCAATTACAAATGAAATAGAGTCCACACATTGGTTTGAATCCGTGGCATACGCTGTATAAGATCCATTTTCCAATTGTCCATTTGCTTCAGGATAAATAAAACTATAGGGTGACACACCACCTTCGATGGTTTGAAATTGAAATAGACCATCATTAGCCAAAGGGCAATTACCTTGTATCACCTCAAAGGATAGAACTTGGAGGTCTGAAGGTTCCATAACTTCAAAACTGAATGTTTCAATACAACCATCTATTTTGGTAATTGTGCAATCATACATTCCGGCAGATAGTTGAGCGATGGCGTTACCCACTTCGCCACTAGTCCAATTCACTTGTGCGATGAGCTCGCTCTCGGGTATTGAAATGCTACCATCTTGTTGACCATAACAACTAATATTCACAACGGATGGAACGAGTTCAAGTGGCAAACTAGGATGTATAGTAAGCGTGTCTGATAGAATCAACCAAGCTCCATCGTGTTGGGCTGTAAACCAATAATCGCCAGGCTCAGTAATTTCAATAAAACGGGAGGTTGCGCCCGTATTCCAAAGAATTGAATTAGACTGACCGCTATCTAATATCAAGCTTTCATTTGGGCAAATGACTGTACTTTCTGAAGAGGGTAATCGTTGAAGTGTTGCTCCTTCAACAAATTGATGATACTGATCAACCTCCAAATTGTAGTATTTCTCGGTCAATCCGTTGGGCCATTGGATAAGAAGACTATCGACAACTGTTTCGTTTGCAAGCCCAATGATTTCAGCATAACTGTGCTGTGAGAGATAGGATTCTCCAACATGGGTATATCGATTTTGAAGCTGACCATTGGTCCAAACTTTAATCTGACTGCCTACGGCGAAAGAATTGGAAAGTACACCCTGCAAATGCACGCCGATCCAATGATTAGTCCCTCCATCATTTTGCCAAAAGTCAGACTCGAAAGGGTCGTTATTGTTATTGTAAAAATCAAAGTAGCCATCCCTATTCCAATCAGCCAGCGTGGAGCAAAAGGTTGGATTATCATCGAACCCCAGTCCAACCGCAGCGGCAGCGGAGGTAAACGGTAAAGTACCATTTTGGGTAAAAAAGAAATTGGGGTATTGACCGTAATTACCAAAATTAGCTGCCACAAAAAGATCTTCCCACCCATTGTTATCGTAGTCAATCCAATTGGATCCCCAACATATCGCATTTACTTCTACTCCCGCCTCTGGACCAATATTGGTATAAAACGAATTTCCATCATTCCGCATGAGATAATTGCCATCCACACCGTTAGCAACGAAAATATCCAAGTCATCATCGCGATCAAAATCGCCTGGTGTGATGGACATAGCGTCGATGTATAGATCCAATCCCGTGTCTTGAGCGACCTCTTGAAAAGTGCCATTTTGTTGATTATGGTATAGTCGGTTGCGATAGGCTGCACGATCAATAATGATATATAAATCCTGCCAACCATCTTGATCAAAGTCTAACCAAGTCCCTTGAAACGTTGGGGACGCAATAAAAAGTAAACCAGCAGCAATAGTGACGTCAGTAAATGTACCATTACCATTGTTTCGATGCAGCCTGCTGCTCATCGAAGCAGAAGGGTTGACAGGGAACAAAAAGTACTTCGTTATAAAGACGTCCAAATCCCCGTCGCGATCATAATCACTCCAGCTTGTGCCATAATAGTTGGACAACGATGTTCCTAAACCCGATGAAGCCGTTACATCCGTGAAATTAAAATTCCCGTCATTCTGATAGAGATATAGACGACCGCCAAATTGATCAAAAAATAAATCAAGATCGCCATCACCATCATAATCGATCCATTGAACCGATATAACAGAAGGACCAGAATCTATGGAAAGCGGAAAAAACACTTCTTCGAGAACACCATTATTGCTTTGAAAAAACCGAGGAAGACTGCCACCTGATGCGGTAGTGATATCATCCCAACCATCTTGGTTAAAATCAACCCCGCTCGAACCATTACCGATATAAGTACTTGCATTAAAATTATGCAAATCGAATACTCCGCCTACATCGACAAATTGCGCCCGCGATAGATTCGGAGCGATGATAACTATGGCATAAAAAACGAAAAGAAATTTCTTCAGCACGGAGCAATTTGTCAAGGTTACTCCTCAAAGATATAACGATTAATGAAAAATCGCCTTTACCGTGCGCAGGATTATTTTGATATCGGTAAAAAAACCCATTTCCTTGATATACCGTTGGTTTAACGCCAGTTTTGCAGGCATTATTTCTTGGCGATAAGTTGATTCAGGGTCAGAGGAAGCCGCTAATAATTCGTTTTCAGAGAAGTACTCTAATGAAGCATAATCGGTTAATCCTGGTCGCACCTTTAAAACAGAAAGTTGATCTGGAGTATACAGTTCCACATATTTGGGAACCTCTGGGCGTGGGCCCACTACCGACATTTGACCGAAAAGAATATTGAGCAACTGCGGTAGTTCATCTAATTTGTATTTCCTCAGAAAATAGCCCACTCGAGTAATGCGATTATCTCTAGCTCCTACGGTAATTTGCCCTTTCGATTCTGAATCAGGGCGCATCGTTCGAAACTTGAATAACCCAAAATGAACACCGTTTTTCCCTACTCTAATTTGTTTGAAAAACACACCACCTCTGCTATCCAATGCAATGGCCAATGATAGCAAAATACCAAAAGGCAACAAGCACAGGATGAATACTGCAGAAAAACATATGTCAAATAAGCGCTTCATCAAAGGGCGTGATAGGCTTCGATAATCGATTGAGCTACAAACACTACCGACTCATTAGATAAATCAAAATAAACAGGTAAGCTTATTTCATTTTCATATTGAGCCCATGCATTTGGAAAATCTTTGATGTCCCATCCTTTGTTTTTATAATAAGTCAATAAAGGCAACGGCTGAAAATGCACGTTTAAGGCGATGCCTTTGAGAGCGCATGCGGTGATGATAGCATCCCGCTGAGCTTCTGTCAAACCTGCTATCCTAAGTGCATATAGATGATAACTGCTTTCAGCCTTTTCCGAAGAAAATGCAGGTTCAATAAATCCCGGGAGTTTAGAAAAACAATCGGTATACAAATCGCAAATTTCTTTGCGTCGTGGGAGTGTTTCCGTGTTATACCGATCCATTTCAACTAATCCAATCGCGGCGTGAATGTCCGTCATATTGCATTTAAATCCTGCTTCTACAATATCATATCGCCATTGGCCGGCTTGCGTTTTTGATAAAGCGTCTTTCGTTTGGCCGTGTAAAGCTGAAACATTCAAACTTTTCCAAATCTGATCATTATCAAAAGGGGCAGGCAGATTTAACGTGACTGCACCGCCCTCGGCAGTGGTCAAGTTTTTTACCGCATGAAAAGAAAAGCCCGCTACATCCGTTTCGCTTCCCACTCTTTTTCCCTTATAAATCGCCCCGAAAGAATGAGCAGCATCGCTCATGACCAGTGGGCGACCGAGCTTTTGTTGGTTTTCATTTGCTGCTTCAAAAAGATCTTTCCCCACGGTATTGGCGATGTTCATCACCGCTTCGTAATCAATTGGCATTCCTCCAATATCCACGGGCATGATCACCTTGGTACGACTTGAAATTTTCTTTTTTAATTGCTCCAAATCAATCAGAAAAGAATCCTTTTGACAATCAACGAGAATAGGCGTTGCACCTACGTGAACAACAATATTCGCGGTGGCGGCATAGGTGTATACAGGTACAATCACCTCATCACCTGGACCAACTCCGAACCAACGCAAAACCAATTCAGCCGCATTTGTCCAAGAATTTAGGCAAAGTGCTTTTGGCGAACCACAATATTCCGCTACCCGTTGTTCGAGTAATCGAGTTTTAGGGCCAGTTGTGATCCAACCAGATTGAAGTACTTCTGTTACCGCTGCGATTGTTTTTTCATCAATGCGTGGCGGTGAAAAAGGAATGGAGTTCATTGAGGCGAAATTAGCACGAAAGCTTGACTAACAATAAAAGTTAAATGCAAATAGGCGTTAAACCTTGTCGTATTTTAGCCGTCCATAGTTTTTGTCTTTTTATCCCATGAAGTTAACGTTCTCTTTTTTGCTATCGGCATTTTTTATAGCCATCACGACATTCTCCTACGCGCAACCGCCAATGGGATCGGGTAAACCGGCAAACGCAACAGGTCGGCTTTACGGAAAAGTGGTAGATATTTCGAACAACAAGGGATTAGAGTACGCGGTAGTTCAGGTTTTTGATGCACAGTCATTTAGCGAAAATCCTAAACTCTTGACAGGAGGACTTACCGCTTCCAATGGTGACTTTTCGGTTGATCAGGTTCCTGCTGGCAAACCGCTGAAAATCAAATTTGCTTTAATCGGTTATACCGATATGATCCTCGAGGCAACCCTCACTCCTATTGGCATGGGCATGGCTGAAAAAGATCTCGGCAACATTAAACTGACTCTTTCTAGCACGATGAAAGAAGTGGTGATTGAAGGAGAAATTCCAGAGATGAGAATGGAGTTCGACAAACGAATTTATGAAGTGGATAAAAGTGCGATGAACGCTGGTGGAACGGCTGAAGATGTTCTTCGAAATATTCCTTCACTCCAAGTGGACTCCGATGGTAATGTATCTGCTCGAAATGTAGCCCCTCAGCTATTTATTGATGGTCGCCCAACTACTATGACCATTGACCAAATACCCGCCGACGCTATTCTTCGGGTTGAGGTCATTACCAATCCATCTGCGAAGTATGATGCTAGCGGTGGCGGTGGTGGTATTGTCAATATTGTTATGAAAAACAACCGCGCAACAGGCTATAACGGCAGTGTAAGAGCCGGCATAGATCGTCGCTTAAGATCGAACGGAGGAATTGATCTCAACCTAAGACAAGGTAAATTCAACTTCTTTGTCAACGGTAACCTTAACCAACGAAAAAGTATCAGCACCGGCTATACCGATCGCGAAAATTATGGCACCAATCCCACTTCTTTTCGTCAATCGCAGCAGAGTGTTAACCTCGGGTATTTTGCCAGTGGCAAAGTAGGGATCGACTGGTTTGCTGACAACCGAAACACTTTTACTCTCTCACAATCCATAAACCAAGGCTCTTTTAATCCATTAGATGATATTGAAGTAGAAACAGATACTCTTAATGGAACAACAGGGAATTTGGGCTACTACTATCGCAATAGCGAAACAAAAAGACAGTTTCAGAATTTAGGAACAAGTTTGTTGTACAAACACTTATTCACCGATGAAGGCGATGAGTTAACCGCTGACGTTAACTTCAATGCGATTAAAAGTGAATTTGACGGTTACTATCGCACTCAATACAATGACGGCAATCCGTCAGAACAAACACAAACAGGAGGAGTATCCCAACAACTATACACGTCGCAGGTAGATTATGTCAATAAGCTAAATGACAAGAATAAACTAGAACTTGGGGTAAGAGCGGCACTTCGAAATTACACTTCTGAATATGAGAATTTCCGAAAAGATACAGCAGGCGTTTACCAAGAATTGACCTCTCTTCAGGTGAACTATAGTTATTTTGATCAAGTTTACGCCGCTTATGGCACCTATTCACGCGACGCAGGAAGTTGGAAATATCAATTTGGACTTCGAGCTGAAAGTAGCAATTACAAAGCAGAATTGGCCGATACCTCGTTTGCCTTTACCATTCAATATCCTATTAGCTTATTCCCATCTGCCTATATCACACGAGTAATTAGCGATAAAGAAGACATTCAATTGGCTTTAAACAGAAGGATCAACCGTCCAGGATTTATGCAATTGAGCCCTTTTACTGACTATAGTGATTCTCTGAATGTATCTCGAGGAAATCCTTCCTTGCGTCCTGAGTTCACCCATTCAGCAGAGCTTTCTTATCAAAACAACTTCTCGAAGCGCAACACCTTTATCGCTTCTCTTTACTACAGATACACAACCAACGTAACAGTACGTCAACAATTTGAAGAGTATAACGATGTAATGGGTGATGACATCTTGGTGACCTCCTACTATAATGCAGCTCATAGTACTGCTTCAGGTTTGGAATTGGTACTCAGAACTTCTGTTACCAAATGGTTTGACATCACTGCTAACCTCAATCTTTATCGAAGCACCATTGATGGAACCAATATCGATTCTACTTTGACTAATACAGTCAATAGTTATTGGACAAAAATCAATACTACTTTTAAGTTACCTAAAAATTTCACTTTCCAACTGAATGGCGATTATTCGAGCAGAAAGGCCTTGGAAGTAGGCAGTAGTGAGCGTGGCGGCGGCGGCGGACAAGGTGGTGGCGGATTCGGCGGTGGTGGAATGGGCGGATTTGGCAATAACAGCAATACCGCTCAAGGTTATGTGAGACCTACTTATAGCCTTGATGCTAGTATTAGAAAGGACTTTTTCAAAGATAAAAGCCTAACCGTTTCATTCTCTATTCAAGATATTCTAAGAACTCGGGTGAACTACACCCACAGCGAATCTGTTTACTTTGTGCAAGACACATTTAAGCGCCGCGATCCCCAGATGTGGCGCGTGAATATGATCTGGAAATTTGGTAAAATGGATGCTACCTTATTCAAACGAAAGAATACTCGTTCATCGAACGATTCAATGGAAGGTTAAACCCAACTTCTTTTGTGCCGTTTTAGAAGTCAGTCAGCGCCCAATTTGAGGCTTTAGTGCCTTTATTTCGACAATTTGACGGAATGGTGTTAACATTCTTGCTCAGGGTGTTATATTCGCCCTCCTTAACTGATTGACTTCTCCTTCAAGTGTATATATTTTAATTTGTTATAACATGCACGAGCCCGTTAAATTAACAAGAATAGCCATGTTTATAGATGGTTCATTCTTTCTTCAAGTCAACACTTTTTACAAGTATCACCACGACATTGGAAAAAGTTTTTACTATTCTGGTTTCCTGGATTATGTGCGCCATAAAGTGGCACAGTTGGAACACTCTCGTTACAACTTGTGTCCCGTAATTGAAGCACATTGGTTCCGCGGACGTTACCCGACCGCAGCTTTAGAAAACCGCTATCCTGAAACACAACGTCGTTTGGAAGTTCTCACCAACGAACGTAAAATGGAGGATACCCTCATTTACCAAGGAATTGTATCTCACTACTTCCCTCTTCAAGTAGACCAAGAAACTGGCGAAACGCAGGACAAACCGATCAACGTTTGGTTTGCCTTGGAAGCTATGGACTTGGCTATTGCTAAAAAATTCGATGTTCTTGTTATCGTTGGTGGTGACAGTGAATACCGTCATTTGGTTTCTAAATTGAATGGTTTAGGAGTAAGAGTTATGGTATTGGGATGGAATGTTCAATACGATTTAGATACCCCACAAGGTACACGCCGTCGTTTCATCAAAACCTCTCAGGCATTGATGGATGAATGCAGCTACCCTGTGTGGATTGACAAGATTATAGATCAAGGAATGGAAACGAACGATCGAATAGTAATGAATATGTTCAACTACTAATCGAGTTTTTCCAAAACGAAACGGAGCACATCATGCGGCTGATCTACGTGAAGCCAATGGATGTGCTCTTTTTTATTCCACCAAGTCCACTGCCTTTTAGCAAATTGCCGCGTATGCTGTTTGATTAATTCGATGGACTTTTCTATCGAACAAACGCCATCGAAATGATCGAAAATTTCTTTATAGCCCACTGTATTGAGGGCGTTTAATGATCGTTTTGAAAAAACTGCCCTCGCCTCCTCCACTAAGCCATGTTCGATCATAGCATCTACGCGCATATTGATTCGGTTATACAACCACTCTCGCTCGCTTGTAAGCCCAATTAAGATCGAATCAAATGGCCGTTCGATTTTAGATTTTTTCCTTAATGAAGAATAGGCTTCGCCACTAGCTAAACAAACTTCAATAGCGCGAATCAACCGATGAGGATTTTGCTTATCCATTTGATCATAATAAACAGGATCTAGCCCAGCGAGCTTTTTCTGCAGAGGTTCAATTCCTTCTTTAGAAAAAATTGCCGACCAATGCTCACGAATGGATTCATCTGAAGGCAGATCATCCAATCCTTGCAAAAGAGCGTCTACGAACAATCCACTGCCCCCAGCGCAAACGACTACATCATGATGAATAAATAAGTCATCCAAGAGGGCTAGTGCATCTTTCTCAAAACGACCTGCAGAATAGACTTCTTCTAGAGACAAAAAACCGATGAAATGGTGCTTTACAGCAGACAATTCATCGGTTGAAGGCCTTGCTACTCCGATGTTCAATTCAGCATAGAATTGACGAGAGTCAGCAGAAATTATTTCTGTTTGAAAGTGTTTCGCTACTTCAATTGCCGCTGCGGTTTTGCCAACAGCCGTTGGTCCCGTAATGACAATGAGTTTTTTCTTTTTCGACACCTCCAACTAACTTAATCAACTAAACCACGACCAATTTTCTTGATCTTACCATCCGTTTGAAGCTTCGGAATAAGCTGATCCAAAAGTCCATTCACAAAGTTGGCGCTTTTCGGAGTGCTGTAATATTTGGATAGTTCAATATACTCATTCATGGTTACTTTCACGGGAACAGATTCAAATGTCATCGATTCGGCGAAAGCCATTTTCAAAAGTACCATATCCATCAAAGCGATACGATCTGTTTCCCAGTTCGGGGTGTTTTTGGCAATTAACTGCTCATTATCCGCACCACGCGCCAATGTTTGACGGAAGAGTTGACGGCAGAATTCTTCTTCATCATCATCCTCTTTCCACAAGGGCAAAAGAGTAATGTCGTCATCCGATTCCTTAACTGATTTCAACGTGCGCAATACCATGCTGCTCGCGAGATCCAAGTCGTCGTTCCAGAAAATACCAGCATCTTCTAGATAATCATGCATCAATTCAAAATTGATCAAATCACGACGAAACATACGAAGCAAATATTCGCGATCATGTTCGAATCCACGTTCTTTGCTTTCCATGTATTCTTTGTAGTCGTCACATTCGGTGAGCATTTTGAACATTTGTTTCAAAAGATCTGGATTCTCTCTCCACTGAAGGTGAATTTCTTTTGAAGCAGCGTTCAACTTTCTGCTATTGGCGATGATTCGCAACAATGAATTGGTTACAAACTTGGTATTGGGGTGTAAATCCTCATGAGTAGGGAGACGTTTATTCATCCCAGCCTCAATTTTTTCAATAGCCAATGATTGCATTTCTCCCATGAGAGAAATAAGACCGATGTAAAGATCACGAAAACGATTAATACTATCAAAAAGCATTTTTTCGTACACGCGGGCATCAGGTGCATCATCGCTGTAATAAGCGAATAATATCTGTAATACCTTAATCCTGATGTGCCTTCTATTCAACATACTGCTGTGCTTTTTTGCGTATTAAAATGATTGTTTAATTTTCCCGATTGCTGCAATACGAGCTTCCGCCATTTCATTTGCTGCTAAATAGGTAGGAATACCTTCCTCTTTTGACTTTTTGTAAATCGCCAAAGTAGTGTTATAAATATTTTCGGCCTGAGCCAAAGCTGCATCGCGATTGTAACCGATAATCTCCCAGTAGCAATTGATGATACCACCAGCATTTACTAGGTAATCAGGGGCATAAAGAATCCCTTTCTTTCGAACGGCTTCGCCATGAATGACTTCATTGGCTAACTGATTATTTGCAGCTCCGCAAATAATGCTGCAGGTGAGTTTTTCGAGGTTTTCATCATTCACCGTAGCTCCTAAAGCACAAGGACTGTAGATATCCATGGGTGTAGTGTAAACATCGTTAAGTCCAATGGCGCGAACACCATATTTTTTAACCACATCTGCTACACGATCTTCATAGATATCAGTGATAAATACTTCAGCGTTTTCTTTCACCAAATGCTGAACTAGGTATTCACCCACGTGGCCAACACCTTGAACAACGATTTTTTTACCTGCCAAATCTTCGCGGCCGGTCAGTTCTTTCATACTGGCCTTCATTCCCATATACACACCATAGGCGGTAACAGGGCTTGGGTCTCCACCACC
>JBDKGH010000075.1:0-9629 GCA_039798265.1 Bacteroidota bacterium
ATCGATGTCGAAAACTACGTGCCTGGAGTTATCGAAGCTGAGGGCGGTGGCGATCATGAAATAGAGTACTACAAAGTACAAGCAATCATTAGCCGCACCTATGCGCTCAACAATCTCCGACGTCACGAGGCAGAAGGATTTTCGGTATGCGATGGAACCCACTGCCAAGTTTATCATGGCCGACCACGGCACGAGCCGCTAGCGCGACAAGCAACAGAAGCAACGGAAGACATTGTAATTGTAGATGACAACATTGATCTCATTACCGCCGCTTTTCATAGCAATTGTGGTGGTCATACCGTAAATGCCGAAGATGTATGGAGCAAGCCTCTTTCCTATTGTGTAGCGCGACCAGATAGCTTTTGCACCATGATGCCCCACAGTCATTGGGAAAAATCAATGCCTAGCACACAATGGTATGAATACATTCAGTCGAAAAAGAATCCAGTCACTGACAGTACAGGTGCCATCGCTTACGTGCCTAATAAACGCAGCTTGTATCTGGTAGACAGTTCCTTTGTTATTCCCACCCGCACCATACGCCAAGATCTTAAATTGCGCAGTGCGTACTTCACTGTTCACGATCAAGGCGAACAAGTGAAATTGATGGGACAAGGATTTGGACATGGTGTAGGATTGTGCCAAGAAGGTGCGATGCGTATGGCCGTTTTAGGATACACCTACAAAGACATCATCCACTATTATTACAAAGGAGTTCACTTGGTTCCTAGAAGATTAATCTGGTTCTTTAAAGAAGATTGATCCTTCCAGTCAGTCATTCCGAGTTCCCTTAACAGACTTTGACGCTCTTTAACAGCCAAGAGGAAAAACTCTTACTTATTTTAGCTGTCCAATCCAACTCGCAATGACCTTTTCTTCCATTACTAAGCTATTTGCCGCTTTACTTTTCGTGAGCATCAGCCCTCTTGCTTTTTCGCAAACCAAGGCTCGCGTTTACATCAAGAAAGACCAAAACGGCACTGTAACAGAAGAAACTCGAGAATTCAATCTATCAGAAGGCCAAGATGTAGAAACCGTTTTGAAAGAAATGGGCATTCTCGATGAATTTGGCCAGCTCAAGGAAGGACAACAATTTTCGATCAACATCGAAAAATCAGATGTGATGGAGGGCGATCAGAATATGCAATTGCGCTTTTCTCCCAACTTCCCTCCTATGCCTCCTATGCCCCCCATGCCTGCTGTTCCCATGGAGCCACAAGCATTTTTGGGTGTTATGCTAAAAGATTTCAATTCAGGTGAAACCACTAAAAAGGTAGACCCACGTGTCATGATTACCGAAATTGTTCCTGGATCTGCTGCCGAACAATGCGGACTTCAAGCAGGTGACATTATTCTAAAGATTGACAAGCAAGATATCTATTCCTTCGATGAGGTAGTGAGTTTGATTAAATCTCACAACCCTGGCGACGAAATCAAAATCGAATACCTCCGTCAGAACAAAAAGAAATCGGCAAAAACAGTGTTGGGTGCAAAAGATCCCGAACCTTTTATGCCGTATAACAACGAAATGCCTCCCGTGCCTTTCGATGACTTCATGCGCGGATTTGAGTTTAACATTGATGCTGATAGCATCACCATTCCTTGTCCTGATGCGCGCACAGCGCCCTGCGATTCTCTTCGTATTTGCCAGCCCTTTTCTTGGAATCAAGAAGGCTTTGAGTTGAGAGAAACCGCTTTCTTGGGAGTAACACCAGGAGATGAAAATGGAGAGCCCGGTGCCTTGATCGAAAGTGTTATCGAAGAATCTGCGGCTGAAAAAATGGAGCTGCGTGCCGGTGATATTATTCTGAGCATCGATGGCATGCCGATCGAAGAATTCAATGATCTAGCAGACTACATAAAGAAAGCTCAACCTCATCAGGAAGTAACCTTATTGATCATTCGCGATGGTAAGGAAAAAGAAATAAAAGGCGCACTCGGTGCTCGTGAAGTAAGCGGCAAAGACGACTTCAGAATATTCCATGACTTCAAAGGAATGGATGAAGACGGCCAATATTTCTATGATTATGAATTTGACGTGAATGAAGAAGACATCGAACGTCAGATGGAAAAATTGCTCGAGCAGTTGATGCAACAAGAGATGCAAATCGACGAACAGCAGCAAGCTATTGAAGAACGTTTGCAACAACTGCGTGAAAATCGCGAAAGCATTGAAATAGTTATTGAAATTGCCGACATCTCTGATGAGGAAGCGGATCAAGTGAATAAAAAAGCAAGTCCAAAGTTGAGTACCAACAACGACTTAAACTTAGATCGCATATCCTTTTTCCCCAATCCAAACGCGGGTTTAGTCAATTTGAACTTTACCACAATGGAAACAGGTGATGTAACCATTAGCCTATTTGACGCCAACGGAAGTACGGTCTTTTTTGAACAGTTGAAAAACTTCAGTGGAGAATACACCAACCAGCTCGATTTAAATACGCAGCCCAACGGTACCTATTACTTGCAACTTCTTCAAAATGGCAAAGCCTACAGCAAGAAGCTTGTAAAAGGCGAATAGGTTCATCTACACCATTACAAATCCATTTTTAAACTCACTCCCGATTCAAGCCTGACAGGTTAGTTGGTGCTTGTAATCATCGTCCATCATTTTTTTTTCGGAAAAAAACAATAAGCCACTTTCTTGTGCGTTCATATACAAACCGATGCAAGGAAAGTGGCAGCCTCCGATGGTCAACCAAGGCTTATCGGATACCTCAAAGGGAGAGGCAGGCAGTATACGATTTGCTACACAAACCGGGAAGAGGCGGCCACGCGGCATCGGTTAGCGACGACCCACATGAGTGAGTTCCACTCCGTCCAGATCTTCAAGTCCTTTATGCAATCTTCCCTCTTGATCCATGTCTAAGAGGAATTCAACTTTGCATTCATTCTCGAAATGTGCCGCGATTTTTTCCATGTTCAAATCCTTCAGCAACTTCATGATCACGGGCATTTGATCATACGAAAATGACAATGAATAATGGTCTTTTACCATTCGCTCTTCTATGGTTGACGCTTCGATAGTCAACTTAGCGGTGGTCTTATAGGCATCGATCAATCCTCCAGTACCCAACTTTGTACCGCCATAATAGCGAATAACACAAATGAGGATATTCGTGAGATCGAAACTTTGGATTTGTCCTAAAATGGGCTTTCCAGCTGTGCCTCCAGGCTCGCCATCATCATTGGCTCTGAATCGAGATTTGTCCCAACCTAATCGCCAAGCATAACATACATGCGTAGCGCTGTGGTGTTCCTTCCACAGCGTATCGATGATGGTTTTGATTTCTTCTTCGCTTGATACGGGATATGCTAGTCCTATATGCCGACTTCCTAAAACCCGATATTGAGCTTCGCCACCTGTTGAGATGGTTTTATACTTACTCACTCCTTTTATGAAATAGGATTGAGCATTACGCTGAATACGGTAATGCTATTTGGGTCACGATCGAAGTAAAGTTTATCGAGCGCTCCCAACACATTTTTTGCTCTGAAGTAAGACGTATGGAGATTATTTTCTCCCTTAATGGACCATTGAATTGTATAACTGCTCTCGGCATCTTTATAGTCGCGCACGTATTCAAGCATGTGCTTGAGCGCCTCTACTTTAGTAAGACCTTCTGTGGTATGAAAAAGGAAAGACTGATTGTGACGCGGATTAACGGTGATTAGTCGGAGTAAGGCGTGCCTACCCGACTCTTCGAAATTAAATACTAAACTGTGCTGCCCTAGTCCAATGTACTGGCTGATTTCATTCTGAAGCTGGGCAATCTCTATGTTTTTATCTACTGTCATAATGCGTCTATTCCGTTTACAAAACTACTTATCTAACCGTTCAAACTCCGAATTGTTGCTGAGATATTCAGGAATCATGGATTTCAACTTGGCTACAATCTTACTGTTATCTTGTTTATCAAACAGATGAATCAATTCATCCACTTCTTTTTCCGCATCCACTCTGGACCACTGACGCACTTCGGCGATCAATATTTTCGGATGATGCGTAGGTCTGGTGGTTTCTTGATTGCTCAATACTTCTTCGTACAGTTTTTCACCTGGGCGCAATCCCGTGAATTTGATTTCAATATCCTTCCCTACTTCCAATCCACTGAGGGTGATCATATTCTTCGCGAGGTCGGCGATCTTAATTTCATCGCCCATATCGAAGGCAAAAATTTCTCCGCCTTGACCAAAGCTTCCTGCTTCCAACACCAACTGCGTAGCTTCGGGAATGGTCATGAAAAAGCGGCGAACCTCTGGGTGTGTCACGCAAACCGGACCACCATTTTCAATTTGACGTTTGAAAATCGGAATCACACTACCGTTAGAACCTAACACGTTTCCAAATCGAGTAGTGATGTATTTGGTGGAAGAACCTTGGTTTTTAGCTTGAATATAAATCTCCGCAGCGCGCTTAGAAGCACCCATAACACTCGTGGGATTCACGGCCTTATCGGTACTAATGAACACAAACTTTTGAACGCTAAACTCTTCGGCCACATCTGCCAAGAATTTGGTTCCGGCCACGTTGGTCAGCAAGGCTTCACTTGGATTATTCTCCATGAGCGGCACATGCTTGTACGCCGCAGCATGAAAAACAATTTCAGGTCGGAAATAATCGAAGAGGCGACGAAGGCGATCGCTTTGACGCACATCGCCGATCACGAATTCGCATTGATCGGCAAATCCTTTGGAATAAATCTCATTTTCCAATTCAAAAAGCGGCGTTTCCGCTTGATCAAAGGCAATGAGCTTTTTCGGTTGGTAAGCCAAAACCTGACGAACAATTTCGCTACCTATACTTCCGGCAGCTCCCGTTACCAGCACTACTTTGCCAGCAATGTGCTGATTCACCGTTTCGCTATCCAAACGAATGGCATCGCGCCCTAACAAATCTTCAATGCGCACATCGCGGATTTGACGCACACTCAACTCCCCATTGATCCACTGAGAAACAGGAGGAATATTTGAAATCTTGATTTTATACGCTAAGGCTTTTTGAATCATGGCCTGCTTAGCAGCCAAGGTGATCGAAGGAATGGCAATGATAATTTCCTCTACTTTGCCGTGGGCAAAAAGATCGTCGGCTTTACTGGTGTGGTAGATGTCCGCACCTTCCATTTTTTTACCCGACTTGTTTTTATCATCGTCTAAAAAAGCCACTACTTCCATGGCTGAGCGACTGTCGCGATCAATAGATCGCTTAGTGATCAAGCCGCTCTCCCCTGCTCCATAAATCACAATTCTCTTGCGCGCCTTAATCGGTGTTTTTAGTTCAATGTACATCACCTTCACAGCTATGCGCACTACGATAAGCGCAAAGAGTGAGAGCAAGTATTCAATGATAATAATAGAATTGGGGAGAAAGAAACGACCATCATCTACCACTTGAGCGCGAACCACGTTCATGATTCCCATGAGCAAGCTACCAAGGGTAAGCACGGTGAAAATGCGCAGGGTATCTTGCGTGCTGGTATAGCGAATGATGCCCGCATACGTGCGCCCGATGACGAAAGATGCGGCGCGAACGATAATAAAGAGGGGTAAAAAAGTTTTGGCTAACGCTACTTCGATGTACGGCACATTGAACTCAAAACGCACCAAGTATGCCAACAAGAAAGAAAGTAGGCAGATCACTAGATCACCAGAGAAGATGATCCAACGTGGGGTATTTTTTACGGGTAAAAACATTACGGCTCGTAAAAGTACGAAAAAGCCCTACTCCGACTAGCGAAATAGGGCTTTTGAATTGGGATGATCTTTATTAGATAGCTTCGATTACCATTGCACTGGCACCACCACCACCGTTGCAAATACCCGCACCGCCGAAGCGAGCGTTGTTGTTGCGCAACAAGTGAGTAAGGGTAACCACAATACGAGCACCGCTGCATCCGAGAGGGTGACCTAAAGAAACAGCGCCACCATTTACGTTTACTTTTTGAGGATCCAAGCCCATTTTCTGTGTGTTGACAATACCTACTACAGAGAAGGCTTCATTCAACTCAACAAAAGAAAGATCGCTCATTTGGATACCCGCTTTGGCCACAGCTTTTGGCAAAGCCAAAGAAGGCGTAGTGGTAAACCATTCAGGAGCTTGTTCCGCATCAGCGTAGCCAGAAACTTTCGCCAATGGTTTTAGACCTAAGGCTTCCATTTTCTCTTTGCTCATTAACACCACGGCCGCTGCACCATCATTCATGGTAGAAGCATTTGCTGCAGTGACAGTACCTTCTTTAGAGAACGCCGCGCGAAGACCAGGAATCTTATCGAAGTTCACATTTTTATATTCTTCGTCTTCTTTGAAAACAACCACATCACCTTTACGGCCGGTAATTTCTACGGGTACGATTTCGCTTTCAAACTTACCACTCGCCCATGCTGCGGAAGAACGCTTATATGACTCGATAGCGAACTCATCTTGTGCCTCGCGGCTGATGTTGCATTCTTTCGCACACATATCCGCTGCCACGCCCATGGCGTAGTTATGATAAACATCGGTAAGACCGTCTTTGGCCAAACCATCTACCATCGAAACATTACCGTATTTGTTACCCCAGCGCATGTTTTCGCTGTAAAAAGGCACTTGCGACATGTTTTCCATACCGCCAGCTACTACCACGTCGGCATCGCCGCACATGATGGATTGTGCACCTTGCATGATGGCCTTCATACCCGAAGCACATACTTTATTAATAGTGGTGCATTGAACGGTAGCCGGAAGACCCGCAAAAATGGCCGCTTGGCGCGCAGGAGCTTGACCCAAGTTAGCTTGTAAAACACAGCCCATCAACACTTCTTGCACTTCAGCAGGGTTGAGTTGAATGCGCTCAAGTGCACCTTTAATCGCTACTGCACCTAAACGAGGAGCCGATACACTGGCTAAAGAACCACCAAAGCTACCCATTGGGGTGCGCACGGCAGATACTATAAATACTTCTTTCATTGAGAAGGGATTTTTGGAATTGGGCACGAAGATACAGCGAATGGCACGATGCTTGAAATAGACCAAACATCTATTTTGAACTTCATTCGAAGTTCTGATGGTTAAGGTTAATTTGGTTAAGGTTTAAAACTGTCCCCGGAAACGTCTGGGGACTTTTTTTTTCCCAATCATAATAAGGCTTTCAGAAAAAAATGAGATCCTTTTGAAACCATTGCAGAAGTGCTGCCGTTAAAGAACCCGAAAACAATGCTTACTAAGTCAAGAAGCTGCTTACTCACCCACCCTATAAGAGTAAGCAGTGAAAGTGTGAGGCCTACACCTAACAAGTGTACCTAACCTAACTTTAAACAGTATGCTGGAGTATTATAAAGCCGTATTGAGCAACATCACCTTTGATGCTATGCTCTTTCGCAAGGAACTCCGCAAAGCAATGCGCCATCTCGTCGTTGAGGACCGAATGCGTCTGAGAGATTGGCTAAAGCAGAGCGGAATCGTTTAAGGTATTTTGTTGACTATATTACCTAAGCTAAAAAGGCCTCGAGAAATCGGGGCCTTTTTCTTTTCCCTTCTTTTTTGTTTACAACTGTCTTGAAATTTTAACCAATAAGAGCAGTCCCCATCCGTTACATTCTTTCTAAACTTGGCTTATCAAAGGTGTACCATTTCGCCTTTGGCAAAATAACTGTAAGGAATTCGCTCATGACTATTAGACACTACCTGATATTGCTAGGTTTGGTGCTTCTGCAAACCACCACTTTTGCTCAGCGCATCGAGAAATTCAACCGGGAACCCGAGAAATTTATCGGAGAACTTTCTGACCTTTTTAATGACCAGAAAAAAGGGATCGGAAAGGACTTTATCGAAAAGGAGTTTTCTCCCATTTGGATCGAACAGCCGGTGTACACACCTCAGCAGCAAGAAATCATTTTCGAAACACTTGATTTGATGCTGAAAAACAAAAACAAGGTATATCCTGACATGGAAAACTATCTGCTTTCCTTGATGGCTTTCCCTAAATCAGGAAAAACAGATGCCGATTTTTTGCAGTGGCAAAGTGTGTTGGGAAAAATGATGGGCGACAAAAAAGTGCGCAAATACGTGCCTGAATTTTTAGAAACCTCCGCTGATCTTTTCTCTAGCCGTGTCTTCTTTAAAAGTGACGCGGTAGAATGGAAATCTTCAAACCGCAATTTTAGTTTTATCTACGATACCCTCCCGCGCATTGACTTCCCTAGCCTCGACTTGAAGTGCTACAGTAAAGGCGATAGCTCGATCATTCAACAAACCAAAGGCGCTTATTACCCCACATTAGAACGTTTTTTTGGTGAAGGCGGAAAAGTGACTTGGGAACGCGCAGGTTTTGATCCCAATAAAACATACGCTGAAGTACCGAAATATGAAATACGGATCAAGGGTAGCGTTTACTCCATTGATAGCGTTGTTTTCTACAACGAATTCTTCGATAAACCTTTGCTCGGGAAACTCACCGATAAAATTCTTGCCGATAAAACAGCGGACAACGCTACCTATCCCAAATTCGAGTCTTACTACAAACGTTTACAGATTCAGAACATCGTAAAAAACGTGGACTACGATGGTGGTTTCACGATGGCTGGAACAAAATTAGCGGGATCAGGTACCTTGGAAGAACCTGCCTTATTAACCTTTCACCGCGATGGGAAAAAGTTCATGATCGCCAGAGGTATTCAGTTTGACATCAAACCCGATCGTATTGTGTCGCCGCATACTCAGGTGACTTTTTTAATCGAAAACGATAGCATTACTCACCCCGATCTCAACCTTTCTTTCGATAAAAAAACACGCCAACTCATTCTCCTCCGATCAGAAGAAGGGGTTTCTAAATCTCCCTTCCAAAATTCCTATCACAACGTTGATATGTACTTCGAAGCGCTGTATTGGGTGATTGACGATCCGCTTATCAAAATGGGATCGCTGCAAGGAAGCACGCAACACTACGCCGCTTTTGAATCGAATACCTATTTCAAAAAGAAGCGTTATGATTCGATGATGGGTATTAGTTCTGCGAACCCTCTTTTTGAAATCAAAGCCTACGCAAAAGAATCGGGCCGAGAAGAGTTTTATGCAAAAGACCTCGCCTTCTCCACTCGCTCGGGTGAAGAACAATGGCATCCTGTGTTGATCGACTTGAACAACAAAGGCTTCATTGATTACAACATCAATACGCGCTATGTCACCATTCGTCCAAAGCTCTATGCTTATATCGAAAACAACATTGGTAAACGGGATTATGACGTGATTCAATTTAGTAGTGAAGTTCAAAATGGACACAACGCACAATTGAGTTTATTGAACTACGAACTGCTGCTCAAAGGGATCCAAAGCTTTCAGTTGAGCGACTCTCAAAAGGTGAATATTTTTCCTCGAAATGAAGAGGTTATTCTCCGTCAAAATCGCGACTTCACCTTTGGAGGACGCGTATTTGCGGGTAATTTCGAATTTTTGGGCTCGGAGTATTCGTTCAAATACAAAGAATTTCAGCTCGACTTGCTGAAGGTGGATTCTTGCCGCATTTATGTAGAAGACGAATCGCTCGGTCGTGACCAATATGGCAACATGAATAAAACACGGGTTAAAAGTGTTTTGCAAGACTTGGCCGGATACATCAAAATTGATGCTCCCACCAACAAAGGCGGATACC
>JBDKGH010000076.1:0-12602 GCA_039798265.1 Bacteroidota bacterium
TTGTGTGATTTCAAATGTGGCTTCGGGGAATTTTTCCGCATCGAAAAAATCGGCACTCAATAGGTGAGGTAATAGCATGGTTTGATAAATCTCTTCTGGTTGAGAAACCTGAAGGCTTTTGATGTCGATGATCAATTTGCCTCCAGTGATTTTATTGTCTTTTACGGTAACTGATCCATCTTTTAATCGAAAAGTACCCGGGTGTTCTTTTCCAATGCCGCTTCCAATAAATTCGATTGACGATTGTTGTAGGTCGAGCTTGATTTCTTGTCCTTGGCCTGCTGCTGCTGCTTGGGCTTCAGAGGCGTTAGTAGGATTTCCATTGTTGCAAGAGGCCATTCCGAGGGCCAAAGCAACTACAAATAGGGATGCGTATATCTTTTTCATGTATGCTAGTTTGGAAACAAAAATACACGGCTTGTTCATTGATCGGGATCAAGAGATGAAGTTTTACCGATATTCGCCGAAACAATAGCACTATGCGCGGCCTCATTAGCTTCATACTCCTCTTCACCTCTTTACTGAGTGCTAGCGCACAGGAAAACTATCTGTTGTGGGAGGTGAAAAATTCGAAAAACAAGCTTCAAGGTTATCTCTACGGTACTGTGCATTCTGCTGATGCGCGCCTTACCAAATGGGATATGAATTTTCTAAAGGCTTTTGAGCAATGCAAGTATGTGGCTGGTGAGTTGAAAATGGAAGATGTAAAATCATTTTCGATGAACAATCAAATCAACGTGCTTTTCATGGAGGACACGCTGCTATCTGATCTGTTAGACTCAACCCAATGTCGTATTGTGATGGATACCTTGGGAAAGTATTTGGCCATGGAAGGCGCTGAACTCGAGATGTTCAAAAAAGTACGACCAGCTTTGGTTTCGATCACCTTGCAAGCACTTCGCGCGTCCGTTAATTCTTTGAACATCTCCGTGAAAGAAGAGTTGAGCAACGAAGAGAATGGAGTAGTGATGGATGAATTCATACAACTGATTGCCAAGGAACATGAGAAGCAAGTGTTTGGGCTAGAAACGGTCACTCAACAATTTGAGGCTTTGTATGGTGGCACTCTTCAAGATCAAGCACAAGAGCTCTATCTATCGGTTTTAAAACCCGTTCAAAAAGTGACCAATGATGTGATGGATGAAAAACAGTTGGTGGAGAAATACTTGGAACAGGATCTACAATTCTTTGCACAATTGTTATCGAGTGATTATGTCACTGAACGCATGTATAACGATTTGTTTTTGAAAAGAAACATCACGATGGTGGATGGTATGATTGAGCTGATGTCGAAGAAAAAAACCTTTGTGGCCGTGGGAGCAGGACATCTAGCGGGGGATCATGGCATCATTGCGCTGTTGCGAGAAAAAGGGTATAAACTTACGCCCGTACCATTTGAGTTTTTGTATTGATATGTTGCCCTCTGCGTAACAAGCGGTTTATGCTTTTGGAGCATAAGTACTTTCTTTTTTTTACAAAAAAAATCTGTTCATTTCGTCCATGAATAAGCGCGATTTGAACCGCACCATTACCATCGTGTTGGCATGTATTGCTCAGGTGAAAAAAAGCTATCCATTGGAATTGAGCGATGGCATTTATGCCGATTTGTTGAGTATAGAACTACAAGCCATCGGGCTAGATGTGAAGCGAAATGTTCATTTTACCTATCCCATTTTGCCATATAACTTTCTCATCGATTTGTTGATCGACGATTCGATAGCGTTGTTTGTAACCGACGACACCACTGCTTATGCGGCTAATGACGTAGCTTGTTTCGGAGAATTTCCGGTAGCCATAGAAGTACACTTCACCCATTTTCTTTTGGAAGGAAAAGGCTATCATGTCGCTTGGAATCAACGGGTCTTTGATTCAAACGAGTGCTTTTGATTATTTCGCTAATTGCAAAAGGATGCGCTCGCCTGCTTTGAATTCGGCTTTTCCACCTAAGTAATTCATGGCCGTTTTGATCACCGAACATTCTGTTGCTGCCAGCTGCTGCACCGGCGTTCCATCGTAATCTATTCCCGCCACTACACCTTCTGGCCAAAAGGCTAAAGAAAGAACAATTTTTGAGTTGCTACTTTCTGCTGATAGCAGTTGAATGAGTGTTTCTACACTTTCAAAAAGCAAGGTACTTTTGTCAATTGAAAGTGAGTAGGAATCGCCTTGTATTTGGAAGTTTACTTTCTTTTTTTCATTGGAATAGGCGTCGCAAAGGGCGATGAATGCTTCGGCTAATTCTTGGTGAACGATTTTTTCTGGAATCAAGTACTCAGCGGTTTTTCTGGCTTCAAGCTGTGCTTTCATTACGGCGTTTTGCACACTGAGAAATGTTTGAACAGGCATTGCATTTCCGGCTTCTTTCGCCAATTGATCCAACTCATTTTTCACCCGCTGAATGCTCGGTGCCACCTGCACATGCAGCGCAGCACCTATATCTGTTTTTTGATGCAAGTCATGTAAAAAACGGTTGCGTGAGTTTTCTAAACGCTCAACAGCCACTTGTGTTTGCTGAGTTGCTTCTCTCACTTTTATGTGCAGTCCTTCGGCTTCTTTGCGGAGTTTATCCCCCTCTTCAATCTGAGCGGCGAGTATTTCTTTGCGCTGTTTGTTTTTGACTAAGGATAAAATCCACAGCGCCATGAACAAGACGATCAATGCCCCCGCACTGATAATGATGTAGAGAGAAGGAATGGTGGAAAGAAAACTTTTCGATTCACCCGAAGAAAGTTTGAGTGGCGCATTGCTCAATTTTTTCCAATCACTTTCGTACAGCTCTTCTAATTCAGCTGTCTCCAGCGTGTTCAACGAATCAAGGCGCCAGGCGGGTAAAGCGCTAGGCCAACTTTTTGCAGCTAGGAGTAGCAATGATCGGTGCTCTGCAGCGGGAAGATCATTCAATTGATCGAGTAGTTTAATCTGGTCGGCACCGGGTGTACCTGTGGGCAGGGTAACAATTTTCCAAGCCAGCAAATCGGTAAATCGACTGTCTAAGGCAGAGGCGCTATCGGCATAAGCCATAGCATTAATATTCCCTTTTAATAGATGGGCTTTTGATAATAGAAGGTAACGCTGAGCTCGCAGTTGGTCGTCAGTAGAGGAAAGGGGTGTGCGCAGTTGAGCAATAGTAGTGTCTGCTGTTTCGGCTGTAAGGTGTGCATCGAGCACATCTAAAGCATTGGGATGAGCTGCTTGTCTTCGATCTACCCACTCTTGGTATGCCGAGGTATTACCTGATGTGCGCAGCTCGCGCTTCAGCACTGATGCAAAAAGTTCATCGTTAGCCAAGTTAGGAATATCAGCAGCCGCGGCGAGCAGTCGTTCTTCTACGTCCTCATTTTTTCCTTCCAAATGATCGAGAATGGCCAAGTAAGCAGCAGCCCATTTTTTGTCGGCGTCAGAGGAGCTATGCTCTTCAATGGCGAGGAGTAAAAAACGAGCGATGAGCGGATGCTCTTCAAAATTTTCCTGAATATTTTTTGTCCAAACCGGCGTGTACGTGGCGTTCCAATTGGTAATGGATACCAATTCTTGGATGCGCTCATTCAAGGTATATCCTTTGAGCGCAGGGGTTT
Organism: Bacteroidota bacterium; assembly: GCA_039798265.1. Taxonomy (GTDB): domain Bacteria; phylum Bacteroidota; class Bacteroidia; order Flavobacteriales_D; family Sanyastnellaceae; genus JBDKGH01. Next base: position 3,576 of record JBDKGH010000076.1, read on the forward strand.
GATTAAAAGAGACGGAATCTAATTGGGCATGACTACTTCCAATAATCAACAGTGCACCACAAGTAGAGAAAAACTTCTTCATTTCAGTATTCGTTGCTTGGCCAATTCAAGTCCTGCATCTGTTCCGGTGGCGATGTCTTCTTGACTCGGCACCACCATCAGATCGGGTTTGATAGGTGTTGCAATGTACTGAAAGGAGTTGTCGTAGTTATATCGGATGGTGGCAACATTTACACGAAGTTTTGTTCGTGAAAGTTGTTTTACGGTGCTATTTCCCCATGTGCCTTTTGAAGGCCCCATGATGGGTTCACCGATAACCAATCCTTTTTTTGCTTTTATAAAGGCGTTGGTAAAATCAACCGAGGCAGAGGCCGAAAGTCCATTGACCAAGAGTGCACATTTTCCTTGATAAATTTCATCTTTGGGGTGATGTGCGGGCTTGGTAAAATAAAGAGTGTCATTTACCCCAAATGGTTTTCCTGCCAGTCTCGCAAAAGCAACGATATCTTCATTTCGCTTGTACAAGATTTTCATGCCGGCTCGTATAAAACCATGTTTAAGCAAAGGGAAACGCGTAAGTGCTAGTTCACTATTCCGACCAATAATGTTACTGGGTGTATTGTAGCCTTGATCAGTAAGGTAAGCAAAGGTGTGTTCCACCAAGGTGCTCGATCCGCCGCCGTTATCGCGAATGTCAATCACCAGTGCAGGAACCTGTTTTTTATTGATTTCTTTGAAAAAAGCGTTAAGTTCTTTTTCAAATTTTTTACGGTCGCTAGGAGCGAAGGTGCCAATTTTCAAATAAGCCACAGAGTCATTTAACATCCGATGCTGAATGGTATTCAGCCAATCACTTTTCATGATTTCCTTTTTCCGTTCGTCGAATGCTGCTTTATCGTAGGCGCGGACGGTTACCGTTTCCGGTTCTGTTTTGCCGAAAGGAATAATTTCTAATTCGTTCAGGCTATCTAAAGGAATATACATGCCTAGAAGCGTGGTGAGTTGCACGTCCGCTACCCTGCGCTTGCCCGTAATCGATTCGCCCTCGGTAAGGGAATGGGTCAGTGCTTTTTCGTAAATGGGTAGGAGTTTTACTCCGTTTAACTTGATCAGTTCACATCCGACTTTAGGAAAGTTTAAAGAGTCAACGGCACGAACAGAAGATAAGTAGAGGTGATTCTCCACGGAGGTAATTCGAAGAGGCAAAAAATAACCTTTATTGCTCAGTTGCAGTTCTATGAAATGATTGAAGTCCACATTGGTGTGGGAATCTTTCATAACACTGATGGCTTGCGCAGTAGCTACGGCAAATTCGAAATAGGTTCGGTCTTTTTCTTTTAAATACAAAGCGGCGCGCTGAAAGGAATCGTGGAATTCTCTCTCGGTGCAAAACGTAAATGGCCCAACATGCGATTCAAGAATAGCTGATTTGAGTTCATACAAATCTTTGAGTAAAGAGTCGGATGCGATCAAGCTATCCGGTTTCATTACGGGCGGTTGTACTTTTCGCTTTTGAGCTAGGGCAGCAAGCGAGGGGCAACAGAAGAAAAGTAAAAGAGCGAGTCGAATGAGCGAACGCGAAGCCTTCATTGTTGGTCGCGTTTTTTCACCATGGTTAAAATGGTGGCCAATGCTACAGTTTCGCCAGTTTCGTCATATACATCTACTAAGAATTTCACGATTCCTTTAGCGATGTCTTCTTCCGAACGTTTTTCAGTATCTACTTTTTCTTTTACCGTAAAGCGCACACCGATGGTCATACCCGGATAAACAGGCTTGGTGAAGCGAGCTTCTTCTAAACCGTAGTTCAATAGAACAGGACCTTTTTTTGGATCTACGAACAGTCCTGCTGCTTTGGATAATACGAAGTATCCGTGAGCTACTCGTCGTTCGAAAATGGTGCCTTCGAGTGAGGTAGCATCCATGTGGGCGTAAAAATTGTCACCGCTCACATTTGCAAAGTTCACGATGTCGGCATCGGTAACAGTATGCTTATGGGTGAAAACAGTATCGCCTACACGCAAATCTTCGAAGTGTTGGCGGAACAAATGAGGGTTAGCTTCGGGCTGTTCGGCGCCATACTGATATACATTGGTAATTTTTGTAAGCGTGCTCGGGCTTCCTTGAATGGCTGTGCGCTGTAGGTAATGTTTTACCCCACGCATACCCCCCATTTCTTCTCCACCACCGGCGCGTCCGGGGCCGCCATGCACGAGCATAGGCATAGGACTTCCGTGTCCAGTGCTTTCTTTCGCACTTTCGCGATTGAGAACTAAAATTCGTCCATGATGAGATGCCGCACCTAAAACAAATTCTTTGGCGATATCGTTATCGTTGGTGGCAATACTGCATACCAATGAACCTTTGCCCATTTTGGTGAGTTCAATGGCATCGTCCAAATTTTTGTAAGGCATCAATGTCGTAATCGGTCCGAAGGCCTCTACTTCATGAGTAGCCGTATTGTGGAAAGGGTCTTTGTTCAATAACAAAATAGGAGAGAGGAAAGCTCCTTTTTCTGCATCGGCATCAATCAGTTCTACTTTCGATGGATCGCCGAATACGATGTCGGAGACTTGTGTAAGTTGGGCGAGTTTTTCCAATACATCAGCACGTTGTGCTTTACCCGCGAGCGCGCCCATGCGCACTTTTTCATTATTCGGGTTTCCAATTACTGTTTGAGCAAGAGCTTTACCCAAAGCGATTTGTACATCTTCAAGGCAGTTTTCAGGTACAAAAATGCGGCGAACAGCGGTACATTTTTGTCCGGCCTTTACAGTAACTTCTTTGCGGATTTCTTTGATAAAAAGATCAAACTCTTCGGTGCCAGGAGTAGCATCGGCGCCCAAAACAATAGCGTTTAGCGAATCAGCTTCCATATTGAAAGGAACAGCCTCTTCAATCAAGCGAGGGTGGCGTTTCAACATTTTACCCGTGTGTGCAGAACCCGTAAAGGTGACTACATCTTGTGAAGTAACATGGTCAAGAATGCCTTCGGCGCTTCCGCATACCAATTGCAAAGAACCTTCTGGTAAAATTCCACTAGCAATGATGTCTTTTGTTACCGCTTCTGTGAGGTAAGAGGTGATGGTGGCCGGTTTTACAATGGCCGGCACGCCCGCTAACAAATTCACAGCAATTTTTTCTAACATACCCCATACAGGGAAGTTAAATGCGTTGATGTGAATGGCAGCACCTTCTTTGGGCACCATAATGTGGTGGCCAATGAAGCTGCCTGTTTTGGAAAGTTTGGCGTATTCGCCGTCCACGTAAAAACGTTCGTTTTGAAAATTACGGCGAAGGCTGGCATAAGCGAACAAGTTGCCAATACCACCATCAATATCTATCCACGAATCTACCTTGGTCGCTCCTGTGCGGTAACTGAGGGCATAATAGGCAGGTTTGCGTTCAGAGAGGTACATGGCCAACGCTTTCAACATGCGTCCACGCTCATGGAAAGTCATTTTTCGCAATGCACGACCGCCTACGGTGCGGGCGTAATGTAGCATGCCTGCAAAGTCGAGTCCATCGCTACTAGCGGTGGTGATGAGCTCGCCATTAATGGCATCGAAAAGTTCCTTCCCATTTCCTGCTCCTTGGATCCATTCTCCTTGAGCGTAGTTCTGTAGTTTCATTGACCTGAAGTTTGAGGCGCTAAAATAGGCGATTAATAGTTGAGACCAAGCCCCGCCGAGAAGCGAATTTCTCCCAATTTTTCAGGTCTGTCCATACCATGTTTTCCTAGGATAAGCCTCGATTGCACAAAGAAGTGTAGGTGTTTAAAGAAATACAAATTGTAGCCAATGGTGCTGGAGACCAAAGGGTTTACTCCTGTGTGTGGCTCTTCTGTTAGGTTTAGCTTGGTAATAGCCATACCAGGGTGGAGGCCAACATAAAAGTCGCTGTTCCCGGAAATGAAGTGCTGATTCACGCCAAAGAAGGTGCTATGGTTAAACATAAATTGACTGGTTTTTGGATTAGAAGAGCCGAGCATGAAGTAAGTGTCGCCAGATGCGCTTCTGTTTTTTTCAAAATAATATTCCAAGCCCCCATGTCCATAAAAGTAATGGTTAGAAGAGTGGAGCATTTTCCCTGGACTCAAAGTCGAGAATGCGCGAATGCTTCCTTTTTTGATATTCACCTGATGTTGCGCTTCAGCCGATATACTGAGGCATAAGCCGATCCATAGGAGTGCTATTTTCTGGGTGTCCATAATCGAAAGAGTTGGTAGTTTATACTTAGAGTTGCAAGCATGTGTCCTTCTAATGAGTGATGCTCAGTTTCTTCAATATGTACTTCGGTGTGCTCGAAGTTGGCTTCTAACTCATGCGTGAGGTGCCACATATATTGACACGTGAGCGATACATCAAATCGAGGACTCAAGTGGTAGTGGGCACCAATCCCTGCTTGTACTGCCGATCCCCAGCGATCCAGTGTGTTATTGGGATCGCTGATAAGCGATTTTCGATTGTAATCGAAGCAATGTCCAGCAAGTACATAGGGCTGTATTTTCGAAGCTGTTTTTTCATAAGGAATAGGATAATACAGCACACTCCAACCAATGTGAAAATACTCACTTCGAATATTGTTGTCAGCAATAATATTGATGTAATCTGCATACCAATCCGTGTTTACATATTTGGAAAGACGTATTCTGAATTGTCCGCCCGTGCCTATTCCTCCGCCATCATGATCAAAAAAACTATAGGTGGAACGCATGCCGATCGAAACATTTCCAGAGGGATTGTTTTGCGAAAAAGCAATCGAAGAGGAGAGCAGAATGCTCAGTAAGATGTAAGTTCTCATAGCGGTGCATTTGATTTGAAAACGCGTTTCATGATCAGAAAATTGCTGCAATAAAAAAGGGATTGCTCAGTTAGATGCAATCCCTTTTTTTTGTGTGTAGAACAAGAACTTATTCTTCTTCTTTATTTTTCATGGCCATCAAAAGCGTATAGGCATTTGATACGACAATGTTTTTTTCAAGTAATTCAATACCGTTTTTTATTTCTTGTTGATCCCCTGAGGACATCCCTAATTGCACTTCTTTCATTTCAAATCTACCTTTTGTTGTTTCAATGAAAATGAAATTTTTATTTTCGAAAGTTACAAGTGCCGCAGAGGGAAGCACAATGGCCGAGGTAGTGCTTATCTCTACATCACCGGTTACAAAGGCACCGGGTGCCCAACCTTTTGGAAGTGATGAAATGGAACAATAAACTTGTGCAGAATGATCTGCTCCTATGGCTGAATTGATGGTGGTAATAGTAGCACTGATCTTTTCTTCCATATTGCTATTGCTGTGAAGATGCACAGGCATGCCTATGGAAAGATTGGCTAAGTCTTGTTCGAATACACTCAGCTTCGCTACCAGTTGAGAAGTAGAGAGAATTTCGAATAGAATATCGCCTTGATGCACATATTTCCCAGGAAAAACATTTACTACTGAGATCATTCCACTTTGATTCGCGCGAACGCTAATCTGGCGGGAAAGATTCGATTCCGAGAGTTGCCCAGGGTTGATGCCGATGAGCGATAACTGCTCGGCCAGGGCGCGAACAGACACTTTTTGATTTTCATAATCGGCCTGTGCTTGTTGAAAAACTTTGTCACTACTTGCTTTCGAAGCATTCAATTCGGATTGCCGATCGAAGTCTTTTTGTTTCAATACGAGTTGCTGCTTAGCAATGAGGTAATCATGCTGCAATTGAATGAATGCAGGGTCTTGTATAACGGCGAGCACATCACCTTTTTGCACCATTTTGCCAGGATTTATAGACGTCGATTCTATTTGTCCGCTCATCGGAAAAGTAATCGCGGATTTTTGTCCTGTCGGCACTTCAAGTTGCCCCTTAAAACTTGCCGTTCCTTTCATCTCTACCATTTGCGGTTTTGCGATGGTCAGTTGGGCGTTTTGCAGTTGCGCATCGTTGAGTGTGATTACGTTTTCGGCAACTGAGGCAGTGTTTTCTGTGGTTGGTTGGGGCTCTCCGCCGCATGCAGCGAGTAGAAGAGCGGGTAGTATATAAAGGAGGTTTTTCATGGTGTATTTCAATTATGGGGCTGGAGTGAATGTTTCTAGAAGAAAAGATTGCTGATTGAATTGATCAATAGCGTCGAGGCGGTTGCTGCGAATTAGAATGGTTTGGTTAATCAAGGTTACCCATTCGAGGTAATTGATATCGCCATTAGCCATTTTATCGCTTGCTTGTTGCGTAATCAAATTGGCATGCAGAACACCAGTCGTCTCATATGCTTCTACATTTTTTAAGGCGAGGTTCCAACTTTCTTGAGCTTGCACATAACGCATTTGCTCTTCTTGTTGCACTTGTTTTAATCGGATTTTTTCTTCTTCTAAAAACAACGAAGAAGCTTTCGATTTTTTACTCAATGATCGCGAAAAAACGGGGATGGTAACACCTGCACTAACGGTGGAGAAGCGCGCTTGACCATCATAAAAGCGATCAGTACCATCGATGTTTTGCCAACCTTTGATGGTCATATTACTATACCCAACACTTAAGCTAGGCAGCCTTCGCGCTTGGTCTGCTTTCCACATCGACTCGGCAGCGGCAATCTTGAGTTGTTGTATGCGCAAGGGTACGGTAGCACTTACATCGTAGTTCATTGCTACCAAAGGATAAATTGCATCATTACTGAAGGGAACCGGCACATCGCTGCTTTGCAAAAGTTGTTGCAATTGGAGTCGATGAAAAAAGTACTGCTGTTCTGCCTCTTTAAGCTGCTGTTGAATCTGCATGCGTTGATTGGCAAGAACAGCGGCTTCCATGGCAGAAGCTTCCCCAGCGCGCAGTTGAGCTTCCGATTTCGATTGTGCGTTGGCGTAAATACTATCCGAAAACTGTAGTAATTCTATTCGGTTAGCGGTGGTAATGGATAAATAAAACAGCCGTTTTACTTCGTAGATCAATTGCAGTTGGATCGCATTTTTTTCTTGATAGCTAATAGCACTTTGCTTTTTGTTCCAATCACGCTCATGTTTGTAAACTGTAGGAAAAGCGAAGGACTGTGATAAAGCGAACCGATTGTCAGTGGCTGCGCTGTTGATGTTTCCATACTCACCATTCAGACTAAGCGAAGGAATATCTGCTTTGATGGAACTAAGGGCGTCCATTGCTTTTATGCGCATGTCCATTTGCTGCAGTGTTAAGTTGTTTTTTTGCAGCTGTGTGAGCGCTTCATCTAGGGTGATTTTGGTTTGCGCTTGCAGGGCTCCGCTACTAATGATCATGAAAGCGATGAGGCCTAGTGATTTTGTCAAAGGGATGGACTTCGCATTTTTTCCTTCGAACATCAAAAACAAAATAGGAAGTACGAAAAGGGTGAGCAAGGTAGCCGTCACCAATCCGCCGATGACTACGGTGGCCAATGGGCGTTGCACTTCTGCTCCAGCACCGTTGCTGAGGGCCATGGGTAAAAAACCTAGCGATGCTACAGCAGCGGTCATGAGCACCGGGCGCAAGCGAATTTTAGTCCCCATCAATACCACACGTTTCATATCGGTCATTCCTTCCGCTTTGAGGCGATTGAATTCGGTAATGAGTACAATTCCGTTCAAAACGGCTACGCCAAAAAGGGCGATGAATCCTACACCTGCGGAGATACTGAACGGCATTCCGCGCATACTTAGGGCAAATACACCACCAATAGCCGCTAAAGGAATGGCACTGTAAATGAGCAGCCCTTCGCGCACACTTTTGAAGGCCATGTAAAGCATCAAAAAGATGAGTAAAAGCGCCACGGGAACAGCGATAGCTAAACGGTTTTTTGCAGCATTCAAATTTTCAAATGCACCGCCGTAAGTGATGTAATAAGCAGGAGGAAAGCTGATGTTTGTATTGATTTTTTCTTGTAGTTCGGTAACAATACTTTGCACATCGCGACCGCGAACATTGAATCCGATGACAATTCTTCGTTTGGCATCTTCGCGTTGAATTTGATTGGGACCTTCTATTACCGAAACCGAAGCCAATTCCGAAAGGGGAATCTGCAATCCTTGCGGAGTGGCTACCAAAAGACCTTGAATATCGGATACTTGTTGTCGCGCCTCTAAAGGCATGCGCACCATCAAATCAAATCGACGCTCCCCTTCAAAAACGAGTCCCGCTGATTGACCCGCAAAAGCAGTGTTAACGGTTCGGTTTACATCGGATATGGTTAAACCGTACTTGGCTATTTGATCGCGCTTGTAATCGATAACAACTTGAGGCATGCCTGTTACACTTTCTACATAGAGATCTTTAGCACCCTCCACGGTGTTCACTTGAGCACCGATCAAAGCAGCGTACTTCGCTAGGGTGTCTAGGTTTTCACCAAAGAGTTTACACACCACATCTTGCCGAGCACCAGTCATCAATTCATTAAAACGCATTTGAACGGGGTATTGAAAACCGGCGGTAATGCCCGGAACATCTTTGAGTTTTTCACTCATTTTCTCGGCCATTTCGTCAAATGTTTTGGCTGTTTTCCATTCCGATTTATCTTTCATAATAACCATCATATCGCTCGCTTCAATAGGCATAGGGTCTGTGGGTATTTCGCCGCTGCCGATTTTGGTCACTACTTTTTCTACCTCGGGGAAATTTTCCAATAGAACCTTTGCTGTTTTTTGCGTAGCATCGATTGTGGTAGAGAGGTTACTTCCCGTGAGCACGCGTGTGTCTACCGCAAAGTCGCCTTCTTCTAGTTCGGGGATAAATTCACCTCCCATATTGGACATGATGATTACGCTGATTACGAACAATCCTACGGCTACAGAAACGATGAGCTTTTTCCAATTCAATACACGCTCGAGTAAGTGCTGATAAAAACGTTCGATTCGTGCCATAATGCGATCGGAAAGAGTTGCTTTATGGTCGAGTTTTTTACTCAATACCAAGGAGCTCATCATGGGTATATAAGTCAGGGAAAGCAAGAAAGCTCCCATGATGGCAAAGGCTACCGTTAGAGCCATTGGTTTGAACATTTTTCCTTCAATGCCTTGAAGGGAAAGAATGGGCAAGTAAACAA
>JBDKGH010000077.1:0-16126 GCA_039798265.1 Bacteroidota bacterium
AGCGTCGAGCACTGTTTATTACTGGCGAGTTCGTGCCACTTTAGGCAATTACTTCGGCGATTGGTCTACCGTGTGGTCATTCACTACAGCTGCGCCACAAAATATCGTTGAAATGGAAAATCTCCAGTTTATTGTATATCCCAATCCGGCACAAGAATACCTTGAACTTACCTCCAACAAAGCCATCTCTGACGAAATTTTAATCATCGATAATCAAGGTCGTGTGGTAATAACGGATCGCATTTATGGCACTTCAAAAAGGATTGACGTTAGCCAACTAGCAAATGGATTTTATACTGTTCAATTGAAAAATCAAACTAGTACTTACAAATTATTTGTAGTGAAGCGTTAGTCAAATTAAATGATTGATTTATAAATCATCCACCTGCACCCCGATAGTTTTTAGGCTTTCTTTTGGTACATGAAGATACACAACACTCTCTTCTGGCGGAGCTATTTCACCCGGTTGGTAAACAAATACAACATCCTGTTCAAGTAGAAAATAATTATCCGTAATCATCACTTCCATAGGTGTATCCATCCAACTAAATCGATCCGATTGCAAAAGGGAAGCATACGCTTGTTGAACCAAGTTTAACATCTCTTTCTCTTTACCATGTATAACCTCATGAAATTTTATTTCTTTAGAATTTAATAAATTAAAATGCACATATTTTTCATAATACTCATCCATATCCCTCCCACAAATAGTCTTGTCTTCTCTGCATAAAAAAGTCATTCTTTCCGGAGTAACTCTGCATGGAAAAAGGGAATAAGACCACTCTGTTCCCGACTGCATTTGACTTTCAGCCATCATTGTCGACTTTATTAAAGAATCGCCATAAACTAGCTGGATTAACAAGCTATCTTGAATCCCCTTTAATCGCTCACTTTCAAGAGTTGATGCCTCCATATTCTGACCATGAATCCATGTGCGGCAGATGGGTTGGTCCATTTCATCTAATCCTCCAAGCTCTATCGCCAATGGATCATTCTTTCTTTCAGCAAAAACAGATTCATAGTTCCACAGAAACGGCGCCTTTTTTTCTTCTAAAACCACCATTTTATTTAAAGAAAAACCCTCGCCTATTCTAAAACAATTTAATTTATTCTGAGTCCAAAAAACAGTCACCGGAATGTACTCTGGCAAAAAAAGCAAATACGTTTCCCTCTCCTTTTCTTCCAAAGAAGTGCTCATGTACAACCCATCTTCCGTGCATCCAAATACCCCAAAAAGCTGACAAGCGGGGTCTTGTTCAGGAAAAACGAACCACGCTTGATAGTGTTTTCCATCCACACCAACACCATCAAAATATATTTGATTAGTCTGGGCATTCAAACCTAAAACCAAGCATAAAAACGATGCAAAGAGACTGATGTTTTTCATTATTCGTTTGTTCAGAACGACAATATACAAAAATCCACTTTCGCTAATTCGTGAACCCCAACTCGACAGCCCGTTGATCAAAAAAGGCCCTTTCTTTACCTCCATATTATCATTCTATCATTTTATCATTTTATCATTTTACGACTTTTTCTATTTCCTCGTTTATCCCTTGTGCTATAACTATTTATACCGATCTTTGGTCGTTGACTTAAGTCGAAATGTCTACACCCAAACTGATCTTAACGATTTGCACGATAATGCTTTCCCTTCTCGGGATGGGGCAATCTGTTGTGGTTAGCAATTACTACAATGCTACTGATCAACGTGACGAGTGGATCGAACTGTTAGTGACAGGTGATGATGTGGACATCACCAACTGGAGCATTCGGGATAATAATTCAGCACAAACGTCATGGCAACCTGAAGTTTACTTTAGCTCTGATCCACTTTGGACACACCTTCGCCGAGGCACCATCATTGTTTTATGGAATAGAGTCGTAGCTTCTGACGGCCTTACTATCCATGCCTCTGATGTAAACAAAGATGATGGTTACATCGAAATCAATGTTCAAAATAGCACCTATTTTACAGGAGGTGATTTTTATGCAGGACCTACCTATTTAGGCCCCACATTGAACATTGCAGCTACAGGCGACATCATACAACTACGCGATTCTAGCGGAAATCACATTCATTGTCTTGGTCATAAATTCACAGTTGGAGCTAGCTTCATTGCACTTCCCAGTCCAAAGATCAATTTGAGCTCCGGTATTTCGAATGGTGAAGCTACTATAATTTGTCCAGGGGGTAGCCTAGCGGATTACGGTACCAACAGCCCTCAGTCGGGAACTACATATGCCGATGGCAATATTTTCGTTGACTTTGGACTTCCCAATGCTTGCGCTGCATCCTCCACTACCAATCGCGACTTTTGGAACGACCTCCGAGAACCCGACTTTAGTAATCAATTAGTTACTCCTTTTCCAATTATTGCAGGCAACCCCGGTAGCGCGACCTTTAATTGGGTAGCCTGTTCCGATGTTTATTCTGCCGACATCGTCACCGGATACATTATCCTTCGCAATACCACTAATACTTTTAGTGCGCCTGTAGATGGCACCACTTATTTAGATGGGCAGACCTTAGGTGGAGCTACCATTCTAGCCCATATTCCTTCATCGCAGATCACTACATATACCGATAATACTGTGATGGATGGTATTGAATACTATTATCGTGTTTATGCATATCGATATTCCACTGATCAGCCCAATGGCAATAGTTACCATGTATCGCGTGGACGAGCCTATACAGACACCTTTGTTAGTGTCGAAACCCTTTTATTGCCAGTTAGTCTCGGTGGATTTAACGCCACTTTACAGAATGGTAAAACCATACTTGATTGGCATACCCTCCATGAACTCAACAACGACTTTTTTACATTAGAAAAATCGAGAGATGGTAACACTTTTATTCCCCTCGCTGATGTTGAAGGGAACGGCACCACCTTCATTCCTTTCAACTACTCGTATACTGATGACAGTCCTTATACAGGGGTGAACTACTACCGACTTAGTCAAACCGATTGGAACGGTGATCAGGAGTACCTTGGGGTGCGCCAGGTGTATAATTTAGTACCAACCGTTACGTTGACTTACGTTGGTAAAGATTACTATCAAATTGATGGTACAACCAACAGCGTGGTCCGTTGCGAACTTATTGATCAGCTGGGTCGTATTATAGAACGCACTACCATCACGTCTATTGATGGCCGCGGGTTGGTGCAAATATCCTCACCGAACGGATACCTGATTGTGATCTATGATGGTGAGCACCGCAGTGTGCATCGCCTTTATCAATAAAAAAAACGACGAACTCGGATAAATAGAAAAAGCCCCACGAAATGAATCGAGGGGCTTTTTCAATATTGCTTGTTCAGCGAGTGCTTATTCAGCTACCACTTCAAATTTCAACACTGCAGAAACTTCTTTGTGGAGTTTCACTTTCGCTTCGTAAGCGCCTAGCATCTTGATGTTTTCTTCGTTGATGCTGATTGATTTACGATCGATGTTGTGGCCAGCTTTAACGAGAGCTTCAGCCAATTGAATGGTATTCACGCTACCGAAGATTTTTCCGGTTTCAGAAGCCTTAGCACCGATTTTGAGGTCGAGGCTAGTCAAAGCTTCAGCAAGAGCTTGAGCTTCAACCAAGATTTTGGCTTCTTTGTGAGCGCGTTGTTTCGTGTTTTCTGCCAACATTTTGAGGGCAGATTCAGTTGCGGCAATAGCATATCCACGAGGAATGAGGTAGTTGCGCGCATAGCCTGGCTTTACCTTAACTACTTCGTCTTTGGCGCCGAGCTTTTCGATGTTTGCTTTAAGAATTACTTCCATGGTTCCTGTGAATTATTTAAGCATATCTCCAACGTATGGCATCAAAGCGAGGTGACGAGCTTTTTTAATAGCTTGAGCAACCTTGCGTTGGTACTTCAAAGAGGTACCAGTGAGGCGACGTGGAAGGATTTTACCTTGTTCATTGCACAACTTCAAAAGGAAGTCGGCGTCTTTGTAGTCGATATATTTAATACCAGACTTTTTGAAACGACAGTACTTTGCCTGTTTGGTTTCAATCTCTATCGGGTTGAGATAACGAATTTCTGAGTTATCGCTCATGATCTTTTTGTTTTGGAGGTTCAAGATTAAGCTTCAGCTTTAGCTTCTTTCTTTCCTTTAGCACGGCGACTTTCAGCGTACTCTACATGGTACTTGTCCATAGCTGTGGTAAGGAATCGAAGGATGCGCTCATCGCGACGGTACTCGGTCTCAAAAGGGCCGATCACTTCGCCAGTTGCTTCAAATTCGATAAGGTGGTAGAAGCCAGTTGTTTTTTTCTGAATTGGGTAAGCCAATTTTCTCAAGCCCCAGTTTTCTTCGTGCTTGATTTTAGCGCCCTTTCCTTTCAAAAACTTCTTGAACTTGTCCACTGTTTCCGCGGCCTGCTCTTCAGACAGCACGGGAGTCATAATGAAAACAGTTTCGTAACGGTTCATTGTTAATGAATTACTTATGGGTTAAATTTTGGGACGGCAAAGATACACAGAAATTCCAATCAGACAAGCAATTGCCCGTTTTATTGAAGATGGTCACCTTTTTTCAGTAAAAAAACAGAGAATAAAACCCCTATCTACAAGGAAGTCTGCGAATTGCGCCCCCAAGTCCATGGTTTAAATATCTTGCTATTATTTTTCCAAAACATCATCACCAAATAAATAAAGATCGGTGATCCGAATGTCAAGAATGACAAATAGATGAAGCTGAGACGCACACGGTGGGCACGTATACCCATACGCTCTCCTAACCATGCACACACGCCAAATGCTTGTTGCTCAAAGTAACGAAGGATCCAGTTCATATTCTTTCTTTATTTAAAAATTGCAAGCCCAAGGCACATTCTAAACATCTGCGCTGCTCGCAATAATGCTTATGCAAATGTAGAAGAGACTGAGTATCGCTAGCATTATTTGTTTGCTCTCCCAATCGCCTCCACCCGCTCACCACTGTATTGTCCTCGGGTAAGCAAAGTTCTAAAAGTTTTTCGGCTTTGTCAATGTATTTTTTTTGATCCTGCTGTTTTGAATAAGCGATCAACAAAGGAACTACAACATTGATAATCAAACTTTGTTTCATTCGGTCGCTCATCCTCACCTCTCTTGGAACTCGAAATCGCTCTCTTCCGTCAAAGGTGAAATGGTTGCTCCAGTAAGGGTGAGCTTTACTTTCGATGAGTTCATTTACCATTGCCTCTGGTGAAAAAATTAACACTTTCGACATCAATTGCTCGGACCTAGATATAAAATCGGCCAGCTGCCCCACTCGAATGGTTGGAAAATTGGTAGGACGCAAACGACCAAAGTTCCAGCTAGCAGCCGTCATGGGGTGCAGGTCATATTTATGCTGTAAAAAAAGGTATTCCCTCTTTAATGCCCGCGGATAATCATCTTCGAATTCTGAATTGAGCCAGCCGGCCTGACCAAAAAACAAAGCCTCTAATTGAAACGGATCACTGCTGTGCCGCACCAAGCGATTAAGAGGAAGTGTTATCGCTAAATACTCAAACGCATCGGCGTTTACATTTAATCCAAAGCCTCGTGCAAACAACCGATAAGCCAACTCCGACCAATTACCTGCCGTGGTTTTGTGCATCAGCAAGATTGAATTGACTTTCGATTCCATCCTTTCGATCAATATCCTGTCTTTCCACGACTGCCATATCAACGGGTCTCGAAATGGGAAATCTCGTTCGCAGGGAATAAAATCTTTTTTACTCAACCAGCTTTCATACTTCGATGCAAGCCCCTGTTCCATAAATGGCGGTAATTCTAAAACGGCTAGATCTCCCGGTTGGTGGAGATAAATGGGTTCGTCATCTATTAGTACAACATGCAGAATAACATTTTTGTAATGCACATCTGCAGTGTGTCGATGCCTATGCCAATCGCTCGATTTGATATGTATTTCCACTTGACCTACCCAGCGGGTATGGCCAATAGTGAGTCGTGCATCCCAAAAATCAGGTCCACCATTCTTGTTAGAAGTACCTGGAAACTCCACTACAATGGTGTCTCCCGCAGTTGTGCGCAAAGGCGTTGAATTGAACAATTGGAAACGCCAGACGAAATGAAGAAAAAACTCGTTCATGCCGCCAAAAAAGGAGACTAAACCTCAAAAAATCAAGAACTTGTTATACCTTTGAATACGATAAACGTATAACTAAACGACTATGAAAAAACTCATTCTTCCCCTATTCCTAGGAATCCTCTTGCTTTCGAGCTGCGATCAAATGAACGATAAAAAGTTCGGAACCACCCTATATCAAGATTTTGAGATCAGTTTAGATGGTACTACCACCACATTTAGCTTTGACAGTTTGAGAACAACCTTGGAAAACCAAGAACTCGCGGCAGCTAAAGAAGGAATTAAATCCTATACAGTAAAATCGATTAAATACAAACCCTGGGAGGTTTACACCGATGAGAGTGGCGAGCAAGTTTTGCTCAACGGTACTTTAGGTTTCAGCAAAAACAATTCGAGCACACCAGAAATTGAAATCCCTCTCGAAAATTTAGATTTGAATACCCTTACAAATGAGGCTCATCAAACCTTAAGCATCAGCCAAGCCCAGCTTGATCAATTAGCGGATTATTTGCTGGCTGGAAATGAATTAAAAGTGTATTTCAATGGAGCCCTAAGTACTTCGCCAGCCCATACAAAATTTCAATTTATCATTGATGTAGAGGCCGTGGCCGAAATCGAAAAATAATGATCGCAGGACCAATTGTTGGAGTCCTGTTCTGCTCATTTTTTGAACGATTGATTCACAATTGGTTCAAAGCCCACAAAAAGTTGCGACCTTAGAGCCGCAACTTTTTTTTTATGAACCTACGTTACCCATTTATCCTACTCGCATTCCTTGTAACCTCCGCTGCATTTGCACAACCCGGAGATACAACCATCATTCAAACCTTTACCTTTGAGGAACAAAACAATCCTTTAACCGCATACGATAGTCCAGGACGTCGTTGGTTTCAGTTTCCCTCTTCTGACCAAGGAACGCATTATCAGAAAATATTGATGTACCATACCTTGAAGTGTTTTGAGGACGGAACAGCTGGCGGGCTTGGGTTTCCTTGCGGCGAATGGGATTATTTATCTTACAATTACCTGTACAAGCACACAGGTATATTCGATTCTACCTTCACGTGGCATCCGAGGTACTTGGTGAACAATCAGTTTGTTCAAACGGCAAGCTTAAGCACACAAGCTCCCGTCAATACCTACCAGTACACCAATACATACCTCACCATTGATCAAACCAATTCGGAATCCATTGCGACAATTGGTGCAGGTGCAGAGGCTATTGGCGGTCCTTGGAGCAATGCACCCCGCGCTAGAACACAATACCTCCTTACTGCTGCCGAACTAACTGCCGCAGGATTAGTTGCAGGAGATATCCACCGTATTCAAGTGTCTCAAACAGAAATTGCAGGCTTATACGAAGAGCTTCAAATAGACCTTCGCGCTGTGGGTACAGCTGCCTTGAACAATTTCGACGCAGGTCCATTTACCACTGTTTTTCATAGCGATGTAGAACTATCCAATACTGGAACCATCATCCATTTCACTACTCCTTTTACGTGGAATGGAACAAGTAATTTAGTTGTTCAACTTTCTTATGCACGACATAACGATGCTACCAGTTCATTTTCTATGGGCGACAACACCAATTACAACGCCTGTATCACCTCAAGCGGAAACGATCGTTACATCTTGTTTGATGGTGGCGATAAAGTGATTGTTCCACCGGCCGCCTTTGACAATATTTCTTCTGAAATTACCATCAGCTTTTGGCAATATGGCACACCTGAATTCCAGCCAGAGGACGGAACCACATTCGAGGGTGTCAACAGCAACAATCAGCGCGTTTTAAATACTCACTTACCTTGGAGTAACGGTCGCGTGTATTGGGATGCTGGCTATAATGGCGGATATAACCGTATAGACAAAGCAGCCACAACAGCCCAATACGAGGGGAAATGGAATCACTGGGCCTTTACTAAAAATGCAACGACAGGTGTCATGCGCATTTATTTGAATGGCGTTCAGTGGCACACAGGTGGCAGCCTTTTCAACACCATGGAGGACGTGGTGAAATTCTATATCGGCGCTGCAGCGGGATGGACCAACTATTACCGCGGTGCAGTAGATGATTTCGCCATATTTAATGTGGCTCTTGATGCGGCTACCATCAATGCATGGAAAAACCGCACTCTTACAACAGACCATCCATTTTGGAACAATTTGCAGGTTTATTACACCTTCGATGAGGACAACAACAGTCCTATTTTAGATCATTCTCCCAATGGTCATCATGCGCAGTTGAGCGGCAATCCAAGCCGCGTTCTTTTCGCGCCACATGAATTATTCAAAGACCCTGTAATCAGTACCTACCGTCCACTAATTTCCTTCTACCAAGGAGATTATGTAACCAGTACAGTTACTTCTACGAGTGCCTATACCCTTTCTCCTACTCCCGTTGTTGTAGAAGAATATACCATTGCTAACTATAACCCGGTTTTAATCAATTCGAGCTCTTATTATAACTCAGCTTGGAGCTACACCTATGATCCGAGCGGAGTAGCTATTGACAGTACCGTGGTCAATGCCGATTTTCAATTGATCAACGACTCCTTGTGGTATTACCAAGCTCCAGTTGAAAGACTCATTCGCTACGAGTTAGGGCGATACATCACGCCTTACGGCATTCAACTGGATATGGGCGAAGGATGGACATGGGTATATGACGTCACTGATTTTGCCCCATTATTACTCGACAGCGTAGAATTGGAATGCGGCAACTGGCAAGAATTACTCGATCTCAAATTTGTATTCATCGAAGGAGAACCAGCGCGTGATGTTACACGAATTGAAAACGTGTGGAACGGGAACTGGAATTTAAATTCATTTGATCAAAATGTGACAGCGAAAACACTCACACTGGAGGAAGGCGAAAGTGAAGTTAAACTTCGCACCACCGTTACTGGACATGGTTTTGGAAACGACAACAACAACTGTGGTGAATTTTGTTACAACACCCATAGTGTGCGCGTCAATGGCACGAACCAATGGCAGTGGGAAATCATGCAGGACTGCGATCTTAATCCACTTTTCCCACAAGGAGGAACATGGATTTATGCCCGTGCAGGTTGGTGCCCAGGAGCGCCTGGTACAACCAAAGAATTTGAGTTGACACCCTTTGTGCAAAACAACGCTGTTATGGTCGATTACAACATTGAGTACGATCCCTACGGTAACTACGTCACTGAATCACAGGCCGTGTATTACGGTGCGAAAAACCACAGTTATGATGCCGAAATTGATCGCATACTCGCGCCAAGTGACTTCCTACTCAATAGCCGATTTAACCCCAACTGCGACAATGCGAAATTTGTTTTGCGCAACAAAGGGTCAGAGCCATTGACTTCTGCAACCATCCAATACCGCGTAAACAACGGTGCTACAGAAACTTATAATTGGACAGGTAACCTCGGGTTCATGGAGAGCACGGAAGTTGAATTCTCCGTGAGCAATAGTGAAATGTGGATCGGTGGACCATTGAACACACAGCGTTTCTACATTGATATTGTTTCTATTGGAAATGGTGTTGATGAAAACCCCTCAAACAATCATGCGGAAAGTACTTTCAAGCGACCTGTAATTTACTCGTATTTACCCGGAAGTGATGATGACAATCGGTTGATCATCATCTTCAAAACCAACTCTGCATTCCAAGAAACGCGTTATACGCTGTATGATCGTTTAGGCAATGTTGTTTTTGCACGAAATGATTTCGACGCCCCCAATGTTACCTACCGCGATACCATTCAATTGAATGCCGGTTGTTACACCTTCCAATTGCTCGATAGTGAAGGAGATGGATTGTCCTTTTTTGCCAATAACGATGGCAATGGCACGTGTCGATTTGATCGTGTAAACGGAGCCGATTTTATCAACTTCGAAAATGATTTTGGTAAAGAGATACTGCACTCCTTTGTTTGGGAAACCAACTTAGTATCCGTAGAAGAAAACTCTGCTCCTCTGCGCACATCGGTGAAGGTGTATCCTAACCCTACTGCACAAAACGCAACCGTGGAAGTGAATGGAATGGACCGTGTAGTAACTGTTGAGATCATCGATCTTCATGGTAAAACGGTTTACAAAGAAACCATCGAGCGACGCATGAAAAATGATGCAGTGCCCCTATCTACTTCGCAGCTCGCGAATGGACTTTACTTAATAAAAGTGAGCGATGCCACACAGACAGGTACCACTCGATTGATCAAAGAATAAAATAGAATAATGTCCCATTCATCGCACGCCTTTTCGCAATTCCGAGAACATCTCTCGAAACGCATCGCTATAAGCGACGAAGATTTCGAGATTGTTTGTTCTTACGCGACCATTGTGCATGTCAAGAAAAAACAATTATTCCTGGCTGCTGGCGATGTATGCAAGCACGAAGCCTACATCGTAAAAGGAGTAATGCGTGAATTTATGACGGATGATAAAGGCCATGAGCATGTTGTGCAATTGGCCTTCGACGATTGGTGGATTGCCGACATGATGAGTTTTATTACAGGACAACCCGCTAATTACAGTATCGAAGCGCTCGAAGATTGTGAGATCATTTTGTTTGACCGAGAAAAAGAAAACGAATTCTTAGATCGGCTTCCGCAGTTTGAGCGATTTTTCAAAATACTCATTCAAAATGCCTTTGTAGCGCTACAGCAGCGCATGATATCCAACATGAGTCATAGTGCGGAACAGCGTTATTTGAATTTGATTAAAAAATTTCCCCAACTAGAGCTTCGAGTGGCTCAGCATCACATTGCATCATATTTGGGCATCACACCAGAAGCATTAAGTCGCATCAAAAGGAAACTCATCGAACACGATAAAAACAGAACGTGAATTTTCTTAACAGAGGTCAAGCAGTTGACTTGTAAAATAGCTTCAACTTTGTAAATCAAATAGAACGCCATGAAACGCTCGGATTTTTTAAAAGCACTGGCCATTTTACCTGTAGGAGCAGCAGCTATGCAATTGACCGATTTAAAATTATTTACACAAGACCTTCCAAAAACGGAGCGTTATCCGGTCATCTTTATTGGACACGGCTCGCCTCAAAATGTAATCTTCGATAATCGATTTACGCAAGATTTGGCAAAAACCGGTCAACGTTTGGAGCGACCAAAAGCTATTTTGTGTATTTCTGCCCATTGGCTTACTCGAGGATCGTATATCTCCGTTAATCCAAAGCCCGAAACTATATATGATTTTGGAGGATTTCCAGAGGAAATGTATCACATAAAATATCCCGCACCAGGACATCCTGAATTAGCTTCGCTTACGGCCTCTCTTTCCGAAAAAGTAAAGATCGAGCACGACCATAGTATGGGCTTGGATCACGGGGCATGGGCTGTTTTACGCCACATGTATCCTGACGCTGATATTCCCGTTTTTCAAATGAGTATTGACTACAGTAAAAATGCTCAATGGCATTTTGAATTAGCTCAAGAACTGCAAGCCATCCGAGAAAAAGGTGTCATGATTATAGCCAGCGGAAACATCGTTCACAACCTCGGTGTGTTTGATTTCAGTTCAATCGACGCCCCCATCATGGGCTGGGCGGGTGAGTTTGATGCGGCAGTAAAATCTCGTCTTGAAAGCAGGAATTTTGGAGAACTTCAAACCTACCAGAATCTTCCGCAGTGGAAAATGGCCGTGCCAAGCAACGATCACTATTTACCTATGATTTATGCCTTAGGCATGACCAACACCAAAGATGAGTTTGGATATATACATGAAGGCTTCCAATATGGAAGCATTTCAATGCGCAGTTTTATCTTTAGTTAAACGAAGATCGAGGGAACTTCGCAAGCTTTTATTCAAGCGAAAACCTATTTTCAAAAAAAACCACCGAACGATTTCGCACTATGCTGCGAACAACAAAATAAGTAAGAGTATCGCAAGAATAGCAATGACCACAGCTGCTATATAAAGACCTATCACCACCCATCCTAAAATCAACCCCAGTGTCGCATCTTGCTCATTGGCGTATTTTCCTTTTAATGCTCTGATTTCCTTTTTGGCCATATCACCAAACACAACTGCTAGTATGGACAAAACCAATGCAGCTGTAAATAATCCGCCAATCAAAATAGCGACTGGTCCCAACGAAAAAGTAGAAGACAATACATTACCGAATATTCCAAGCAATAGGCTACCAACTCCCAACAAACCGTACAGTTTGCTCTTCTCGGCCTTTTCATTGATTTCGGTACCATTCTCTCCGCTTGTGTAATAATCATTACCAGGTGTAATAGTATCCGATTTGACACCCCATTTCTCCTGTGGCACATAGCTCAATTCATTACCAGTATCGGCACTTACATTTTCAGCCACAACTGTTTGCTCACTTGGAATAGCCATTTCTTCCGCAACAACAACCTCACTTTCCTTGAGTTGTTCCTTTGAATTTTCCGCCAAGGCGGCCTCTTCGTTATTCGTCGCAACTATCTCTTTAACTTCTTCCGTTCTCTTCTTCTTGTGATGCCATTCCACATGATAACCATCTTGGTACTTTCGTTTTTCAATGGAACACGAATTGAATAATAACGCGATAGCCGCTAAAACAAATAGAGTGTATTTCATGTGGAGATGGAATTTCGTTATTACCTGAGATCAATTAAGAATTAAATTGTTTACCTGGATATACTTTCAATGCTTCTTCTAAACATTTTAAAGCAGCCTGAAGTGATTCTTGATTCAACACATACGCCAGTCGCACTTGATTTTTGCCTAGACCTGGAGTAGCATAAAATCCAGTAGCTGGGGCCATCATAACGGTTTCGTTGTTGTACTCAAATTTTTCGAGTATCCATTGACAAAAAGCATCCGAATCATCAATAGGCAACTCAGCTATGCAATAAAAAGCTCCTTTGGGCTTCGGGCAACGAACACCAGGGATTTTATTTAATCCATCAACCAAAATATCTCGACGCTGAACGTATTCTTCTACAACACCATCAAAATAGCTCGCTGGTGTATCTAAAGCAGCCATAGACGCGATTTGACCAAACGTAGGTGGGCTCAATCGCGCTTGTGCAAACTTCAATGCCGAAGACATGACCGTTTTATTTCGAGTAATGAGGGCACCTATGCGAGCGCCACACATGCTGTATCGCTTACTCACGCTATCAATCATTACTGCATGCTCTTCCAATCCCTCGAGGTTCAATACGGAGTGAGGCACGGCACCATCATACATAAACTCGCGATACACCTCATCAGCAAACAAAAACAAATCATTCTTTTTAACGATATCGCGCAACGCTTCTAATTCTGGAAGGCTGTAGAGATAACCAGTAGGATTACCCGGGTTACAAATGAGGATACCTTTGGTACGTGGGGTAATCAATTTTTCAAATTCCGAAATCGGAGGCAACGCAAATCCTGTTTCGATGTAAGAGGTAACAGGTATCACTTTCACTCCGGCCATTACGGCAAAGCCATTATAGTTAGCGTAGAAAGGCTCAGGAATAATCACTTCATCACCTGGGTTAAAACAAGTCATAAAGGCAAAAACCAAAGCTTCTGATCCACCCGTGGTGATCATTATATTCTCTGGTGAAAGCGCGATGTTTTTAGAGGCGTAATAACCAGCCAATCCTTGGCGGTAAGGAGCCATTCCTTCAGAGTTTGAATACTCCACCACCTTCAACTCCAATTCTTTCATGCGATCACGCACTACTTGTGGCGTTTCAATGTCAGGTTGACCTATGTTGAGGTGATATACTTTTCTTCCGGCTTTTTTCGCAGCTTCTGAAAATGGAACAAGCTTGCGAATGGGAGAAGCCGGCATATGATGGGCTTTATCACTAATTTGAGGCATAAAGAAAGTGTTTGTGGCCGCAAATGTAGCAGCATTTAAACCAACTTCCACATAAATAGATGTGGGCCAATACGAGGAATTTCATAAACTTCCTGAAGAGCCTCAAAGTGCATGGATTGGTAAAAAGGAACAGCCCCCAAGCGAGCATCGCACCAAAGCACATCTGCTCCTTTCTCCTTCAAAATAATGAGTCCTTTTTCTACCAGCAATCGACCGCATCCTTTCCCTCGGTAGTCCGGGTCACTAGCCATGGCTCGAAGACGATAGGGAAAAGCGGACTCCACTTTAGGGGATGACATCTGAAAAAAAGATCCTATGGCTACCAATCGATCACCATCAAAAGTACCTAAGTGAAAGGCATCCTCACGAAGGTCAATATCAATCACACACTCTTCCAGGGTAGCCAAATGTGGCCACAAGACACGATGCCTTAACGAACGTGCTTCATTGGGGTGAATACGTTTTACTTCAAACTTCATGAGGGCCATTCATCCAATTCGTCCAAATCCATGAAATCATCTAACAATCGACGTTCTTTCTTCGTCGGGCGCCCCAATCCTCTTGGACGATCATAATTCATTTGAAGTTTAATGCGCTCTAATCGTTCCAACTCTTCTGGAGCTGTCACATCTTTACAGTAAAGGGAAACAAGCTTAGCTCCTACCCTACTTGTAGGAAAAGCAATCACCTCATATGAAAAGTTGATCGGGCCTTTTCGCACCTTAATCACCTCACCAACCTTCACTTCACGCGAAGGTTTGATCAGCTCCTCATTTAAAAACACCTTTCCCAATTTGCACTGTTCTGTGCCAATGGATCGTGTTTTAAATACGCGAATACACCATAAATACTTGTCGATGCGCATGACCTCAAAAGTAAGCTACTTACGCTATAGTTCGATGATCACGCCAATAGATGGCAATACCGTTCCATTGTTATTTTCTAAATACAAAGGCTGATAAGAATTCGGATTGTTAGGGTCAACAATTGGATTGCCCAATCCATCGCGTTTTACATCCAAAATAGGTTTGGTTACGGTGATGTGATTGTAAATATTTTGAATATCTAAAAACAGATCGAGCGACCATTTGGTAAAGAACCATTTTTTATCCACTCTCACATCCAGTTGATGAAAGGTTTTAATGCGTTTGGCATTCAATTGAGACCAGTCAGTTACCGCGGCTCCAAGTCTATTCCATGAATCTATATTCATGCTCGCTGCCTCATCATCTGGAGTATATGGCAATCCTCCACTCAGCTGGAAGCGACCTCCAACTTCCCAGTTGCGCTTGAATTTTTTACCTCCAGTCAAACTTACCAAATGACGACTATCCCAGCTGCTTGGAGCATAGCTTCCGGATACGTTGGTAAACTCACTTCTAACAAAGGTGTAGGCCAAAATACCATAGAAACCTTGAAAGAATTTTTGTTGGAATAAAAACTCCAAACCATAAGCTCTTCCCAGCCCTGCGTAATTCAAGGGTTCATCGCCAATCACACCAAAGTCGGCACCGAGATTGGCCAAACTAATACCACGATTTATACTGAGGGGATAATTGCTGTATTTTTTATAAAACCCTTCTACCGTGATAATCGAATTGCGCTCCGCCCAATCATACTCAATGCCCGTAACGATCTGATCATTACGAATGTAGCGTGCGTCCTTATTGATCAGCATACCACTTGAACGAAATCCGAGAGCTGTATAGGTAGGTAATTGATAATAAATGCCCGTATTAAAGTTGATGCTCCATTTTGGCGCAAAAGAATATCGCAGTGAAAAGCGAGGAGAAAGCTGATTGAGCGGATTCTTCATCTCATCGTTGTAGGCATTTCCATCCATGCGCACACCTCCTGATAAAACCAAGCGCTGCTGAAGTAATGTTTTACTTCCCTGAATGAACAATCCATATTTATTGAGGTCCAATGCCGAGTTGTAACGAGATGTTACCACTGAGTCTAATTGAACAAAATAAACGGGCACAGCGCTGGCATTGGTATACTGAGCAAACTCATAGTTTACGCCGTATAACGCCTTCCATCCATTCTTTCCAAACCACTTGTTTTCAATGCGTAATTTATTTTCGGTTTCTCTACTGGTGTAATCAAATGTTTTGGGTAAACTCTCATCATTATTTTCATACTTGAATGCATCGTTCTGCAACACATTTCGGCTAGCAATAACCGATAAACGACCGTTCTCTGTGTAGTGATCAAACTTGGTTCCTA
>JBDKGH010000078.1:0-8761 GCA_039798265.1 Bacteroidota bacterium
TTCTTCGGCTATGCCAACGGTGGAACAACTTTTTCCCGAGAAAAAATTCCAGATCTCTTGGCTGGCACTGATGTCTTGATTGATGGTGCCTAAACCACTTAAAAGAACTGAAGTGCCAGGCCACATATGTCCACCGCCGTTCACCTTGAGTAAGGTTAATTCCGCCCCTGTTGTGCAAGGTGAAAAATCATGTTCGTCAACGGTAGAAAGGTCGAAGACATTTGTATTTGGCAGAGCAGTAATCGTGGGATCGCTGGCACAACCATAAGTAGAACTCCAGAAGCTCATGAGTTCATCTACACCCAATCCGCTTTGGCTATTACCGCCAAAGGCAACCACGAAATCGGCTGTTCCATGGATTTGCATAATAGAGGTATTGAAAGAAGGAGCGCAGGTATTTTGAACCGCGGGAACCATAGTGCCGGCTACCGAAGCAATCGCTGCAAAACAGGTGCTTGATTCGCAAGCGAGTTTATGACTTAGATAACCACCGGCTGAAAAGCCGCAGCTATACACACGCTGAGGATCGGCATTAAATTCGGTAATGAAACGATTGGCTAAGGCTTCAATAAATCCTTGATCATCTGCCGTTGATCCCACCGCATCGAGGCCAACATTCCAGATACCATCAATGCCGTCTGGATAAACCACCATGAAGCTATTGGCTAGAGCCAAGGCGTTAAACTCGGTGATGTCGATCATAGCATCTCCTGTTTGTGTGGTTCCATGAAGAACAAAAACTAACGGCAAAGGGCCGCTAGAAGTGGAAACAGGGATATAATAAGTATAGGTACGCTCCACATTATCATGAGTGATGGTGCCAGGGGTTTGTGCAAAAGCAAACAAGCTGTTTAAACAAACAAGTAGAACTAGGAAATTTCTCATCTTACAATCATTAATTGTTTTTCTCATTGAACCCAAAGGTAATTGTTTCCAACAGGACGCTGAGGTGAATATCTTTCAATGTCCTGAATTTAATGCAATAACCAGTCACTTTTGCCTTGCCTATTTTTTCCGCGAAACGTGAGGTCAAAAGTGTTTTATCCGAAAGTCCCATGATATATACCGATATTCCCGTTGTATTGGCGCTGAGGCCTACACGGAAAAACTCGCGTGAACTACCGTTAGCGTAGCGAATGGTATATTGCCCATATCCAATATTGGGGTTACTCACCACCTTTCCTTCTTCATTTTTACCGTCTTCATACCACAGACGTTTTCCTGGGAAATGCTGGGAAATGAGTTGGTGAAGCATCATCATCTCTACTCGTTTGTTTTCAGGAATTGAATCGAAATAGGCTGTGATTTTTTCTTCAGTGGTCATCGGAAAACGAATGTATCACATCTCAAGGTATAATGGAACGAATGTATATCGCAAAATAGCTGAACCGGTCAAATGCGGTTGGGCTTCTCCCATAATGATTTGGCTATATTCGCTTTTTGCACTGAAATGAATAACCGAAATTTAGTTCTCTCCATTGCTGGCGCTTCTTTAGGCTATTTTGTTGATGTTTTTGATCTCAATGTCTTTAATGTAATTTCTAAACAAAGCCTAAAGGCCATCGGTATTACTGATCCAAGCATCATCGCTTCTTATGATTACCAGTTGCTCCTTTGGCAGCTTTTCGGATTACTTGTAGGTGGTTTTGCTTGGGGTATTTTGGGCGATAAAGTGGGGAGAAAACAGATTCTTTTCGGATCAATCATCGTTTATTCCATTGCCAATATTGCCAATGCTTTCGTCACTACAATTCCTGAATATATTTTGGTTCGTTTTATTGCTGGTTTCGGATTAGCCGGTGAATTGGGAGGAGCCATCACGCTCACCAGTGAAATTATGGACAAGGAGAAGCGCGGATATGGTACCATGATTATCGTAACCTTAGGCGCTCTGGGCGCGGTAACTGCTGCATTGGTGAGTAGAACTCATTTTACCATCTTTGGATTAGCCAATTGGCAATCGATGTATATACTCGGCGGAATCTTGGGTTTGGCCTTGCTCGTGTTTCGCGCCGTTTCAATGGAAAGTAAAATGTTTGAACGCGCAAAATCAACTGCTTTTCGAAAGGGTAGTTTGTCGATTTTAGTGAAGAACAAAAAACGATTAAAGCTTTACCTCAGTTGTGTGCTGATTGGATTGCCCAATTGGTATTGCCTGGGCGTATTAACGAAATTCTCTGAAACTTTTGGACAAGTGAATGGAGTAGTGGGTGAAAAAATTTCGGTGGCCACTTGCATTATGTATTCTTTCATTGGTCTCGCCATTGGCGACTTATTGAGCGGATGGATGAGTCAGCATTTTAGGTCACGAAAAAAAGTCATCTTTTGGTACTTCAATTTTTCGGTGATCTTTATGTTGGTTTACCTTTTTGGTAAAGGGATAAGCAGTTTTCAGTTTTATACCTTGAATTTACTCTTAGGTATTACTACTGGCTATTGGGTCTTATTTGTAAGCTTGGCAGCAGAACAGTTTGGAACAAATATCAGAGCGACCGTTACCACGTCGGTGCCTAGTTTGGTAAGAGGACTGATCATTCCAGTAACCTTGCTATATAAGCTACTCGAAACGTCGATAGGGAGCATCTATGGTGCCGCTATCGTGGGGGTAATGACGATGATCTTAGCCTATTTCGGATTGTTCCATGTGCAGGAAACATTTGGGAAAGAACTCGATTACGAAGAGCATTAAGCACAAAAAACGATCTTCATCCTGCTTATTGGATTTTAACCATAATGCGCAATGGTGCGCCACTTCCGCTTCCTATTTTCATAGGGAGCGCAACGAGATAAAGATTTTTTAGCGGAAGGGATAAAGGGATATTCACGTTTTCAAAGCCGGGAATATTTTTACCTAATAAGATTTGATGCGATTTAAAATCGGTGGATTGACCATAATCCATGCTCGGCGTATCAATGCCAAAGCTGCTTATTTTTCGATTGTCAACTAGCCATTGCGCAGCATCGGGATGGATGCCGGGAAAATGCAACTCAGGGATGGCTTCAGCTCCCGTATGTCCTGTTCCAAAGTACTTTTCTCTATTGGGATAATACTGGGCATAACCCGTGCGAAAAAGAATAATGGTGCTATCTTTTATTGGCCCATTTTTTTCTTCCCAATCAATGATGTCCTGCGGCATGATTTGATAGTCGCGGTTTTGGAGCGCTTTTTCACTGACATCAATAATGATGGCATTTCCTGTCAACTGATGCAAGGGAATATCCGCGGCGGTTAATTTGTTTTCTGCGAAATGTATTGGAGCATCAAGGTGTGTACCGCCATGCTCTGGTGCGCTGATAGAGTAGGAAGAATAAAAATAGCCCATCGGACGAACAAACCCCTTATAGTCTTGCGTGTGAACAAAGCCTGTTTTGTTATTGGGCCAGTATAAGGTAGTGCTATCAAATGGATGGGTAAGATCGATCCACTGATGATCGGTCTGTGCTGTAATAGTGGAGGAGCATACTAGAACAGCAAGAAGTATATAAAAACTTTTCATGGCGTGCAAATGTAGATACAAGGTAAGAGAGAAAAAAACGCTAATTTAAATTTCGAAACTCCACTGGGGTCTGTCCTGTTTTTTGTTTGAAAAGTTTGCTGAAGTATTGCGGATATTCAAACCCCAATGAAAAAGCAACTTCGCTGATGGATTGGTCTGAGTTGAGCAATATATTCTTGGCCGCTTCAATGAGATAATAATGAATGTGATCTTGGGCATTCATACCCGTTTCTTTCTTGAGCAAATCGCTTAGATAATTAGGAGAAAGATGCACATGCTCAGCCATGGACTTGACTGTTGGTAGTCCATTTTCTTTTAATTGATCTGAATTAAAATGATTTTTCAACCACTGTTCTATGCTGCCAATCGTAGACGAGTGGCTGTTTTTACGCGTGATAAATTGACGTCCATAGTAACGAAGGCAATAGTTCAGCAGCAATTCAATGTTCGAGACAATAAGCGTTTGACTATGAATGTCTAGATTATCGTTGATCTCCTGTTGTATTTTTTGTACGCAGTCAAAAAGCGTTTCTTTTTCTTTATCGGATAAATGCAGTGCTTCAGAGGTGTCGTAAGAAAAAAAAGTATAATCGTTCATTTTTTTTCCCAGCGATGTTCCGAGAAGCAAGTCGGGGTGAAAAAATAGTCCCCAGCCCATCATATCCTCTCTTTTTTCAATTTCGGTATCCATGGTAAGCACTTGCTTGGGGCCAATGCAAATGAGGCTTCCATCTTGAAAATCGTAGGATTGACGGCCGTAGCGAATTTTGTTCGCACAATAGTTTTTAAACATGATGGTATAGAAGTCGGCACTCATACGAGTACCTTCTTCTATGTATTCATCGAGCTTACTAAAGTCCACCACAGCCACCAATGGATGATTGGTTTTGGCTTTTATAAAGTGGTTTATTTCTGCAATGCTATGGAGTTGAATGATAGGCTTCATCTTACACTTGGCTCATTACTATTTTATCGAACATGCGATCACCCAAGTAAATGCGAAGCCATACCATTGGCTTTGCCCATAAACCCACACGATATCTTGTTTTCGGATGTTCGCTTGATACAATTTTACTAATTGTTTTTGATATAACCGAGGCTTTTGATCCTTGGCCTTTGTTGTACATCTGTTGAGTGGCTGCTACTAACTTTTGTGTTAACCCTGCATAAGCCCCTTTTCCAGAAAATCGTTGAATATTTTGTAACATCACATCACCAAATTCAGTGACAATGATTCCGGGTTCGAGCACTACTACGTCGATATTGAACTCTTTTAGCTCTAATCGCATACAATCACTAAAACCTTCTACAGCATGTTTGCTTGCATGATACCAAGCTCCCATGGGCGTATACATTTTTCCGCCCATAGAAGACGTATTGATGATTAATCCTTTTTTTGCTTTGCGCATATAAGGAACGATTTTTTGGGTAATGGAAGCTAATCCGAATAGATTGACTTCGAATTGACGACGAGCTTCATCTACAGGAATATCTTCTACCGAGCCATAAAGACCATATCCGGCATTGTTCCAAAGGACATCGATATTTCCTTCCTTACGGATGATGTGATCAATAACAGACTGCACTTGTTCATCGTTCGTTACATCCATTTGCATAGGAAAACCGCCGCGCTTCTTGAGATCTTCCATCTGGTCAATTCTTCGTGCGACGGTGTATACAGTATGTCCTTGTTCGATCAAGGCCTTTGCCGATTCTTTGCCCATTCCAGAACTAGCTCCGGTGATTAGAATTACTTTCTTTTTCATTGGTGTTCATTTGATGAGGCAAAGATTCGCCCATCATTGATAAGAAGACTAAAACAAATTCAGGGTATCTGTATACTTTTTACGGGTGGGGCAGTTTGGGAGTATAGTTATTGGGGGTATGAGGTTAATTATCAGGGGCATGGGTTTTTGTCGGCGTTCGCGTGGATTTTTATTTTTGATAGATATCCGTAATGAAAAGGGGGCAAAAGAAGTATAGAACAGATGAGTGTTCTGAGCTCTATTGATCACAAGGATTGAATAACATCTAGATTGAAGTAGTGTGATGATTAAACTCTATAAAATGAAATTAAAGCATCTTCTTTTGGTTCTATTATTAGTGCCATTCAAACTGTCTGTTTTATCCCAGGTTGGTTCTTTAGATCCCACTTTTAACACGGCAGATATCAATAACAATTTGATGGGAGCTAATAATTTGGTTTTAGCGCTTGCTCAATTTCCCGATGGTAAGCTCTTAGTGGGAGGACAATTTTCTCGATTTAATAATCAACCTGCTTTGGGTATTGTTAAGCTCAATGCGGATGGTTCTATAGATAATACCTTTAATACAGGCACAGGCATATCTTCTGACGGCCTCACTGTAAATACATCCATTAATGATTTTGCTATTCAGCCGGATGGAAAAATTATTGTTGTGGGGCAGTTCCAAACCTTTAATGGACAAAGCTATCCTAGAATAGTGCGTCTGAATAGTGATGGTTCAATAGATACATCTTTTATTGTCGGAGCTGGATTTAATACATCTGCCTTTGAGGTAGAGTTGCAGAGTAACGGACAGATCATCGTTGCTGGATATTTCGGTTATTACAATTTGCAAGCAAGTGGGCATATCGCGAGGCTAAATACGAATGGAAGTTTTGATGCCACTTTCAATGCTGGAATGGGAAATACTTCAGAGGCAAATGATTATATCCATGAATTGAAAGTAGTAGCCAATGATAAAATTTTAATTGGTGGTTTTTTCAATACTTATAACGGTATAAGCACGCCGAAGATTGCTCGATTAAATGCGAACGGAAGCTTAGATACTACATTTAATGTAGGGACAGGCGCGAACTCATGGGTTTATACCATCGCACCACTAGCAGATGGCGACTTACTCGTCAGTGGATCCTTTTCTTCATTCAATGGGCAGACGGTGGAACCCACCATTGTGCTGAACAATGATGGTTCAATGGATCAAGCTTTCAGTATCGATCCGAGTGTAACTTACTCTAGCACCTATGCAGTTCATGAACTACCAGATGGACGACTTATCTTAGGAGGTTCTTTTACTACGGATTTTGGCAATCGTAATTTGTTGGTGGTATCTCCTGACGGAATGTTAGATTCTTCTATTTCTTTCGGAACGGGACCAAGTGCTTCTGTAGAAAGGCTATTGCTCACTTTAGATGATCAGTTACTCATTGGTGGCGGTTTTCTATTGTTTGATGGAGTGGCCAAGCACCGCTTAGCCAAAGTGATATTATGCCAACCGCAAAATTGGGTTCAAGATCTTGATGGCGATGGTTTTGCAGGAAATTCGATCGTTAGTTGTTATGCTCCAGGTTCATCGTGGACCAATCTTGCATTGCCTCTAGGGGATTGTAATGATAACAACCCTAATTTAAATCCGCTAGAAACAGAGATCTGTTCAACACTCCTAGACGAAGATTGTGATGGACAAGTGGATGAAACAGAATGTAATTTGATGGGATATGTGTTCGTGGGCGTAGATAATAACGCTAATGGAGTGTATGATCTAGGTGATCATCCTTTGTCTAATTACCCCGTTCACGTTCCTGGGCTTGGATTTACCGTTTTCACCAATTCAATGGGATATGCTTTGGTAGAATATAATTTGGCAAATACCGCTGTAGAGGTGAATGGAAATAATAATTTCATGAATGGTTCGCCGGCGTCGTTGAATTTTTCAACGAATCAGACGGGAGGATCATTGCAGTTTTTAATGGTTCCCATTTCTTCAAACTCTATCTATGTGGTAAATAATTATTTTGGAGTTTGGGGTAATCGTATTCATTGCACAAACGGTCTTGATGCGGGTATTTTCATCAATAATCAGGGCGGGCAGAATTTGTTTGCATCCCTAGTACTTGCAAGTGAAGCTTTAATAAGTCCCGTAGCATCGAGTAACGCTTCGACGGTATCTCCTTCCAATACGGGTATTGGTTATGCGGAATGGATTGATGTTCCTATTGCAAGCGGCAATTCTTCTTCCTTGGCATTTCATATTGTAGGTCCCGGTGCACAAGCATTAAATCAAATGATTACCATCGCCTATACATTGGTGATAACCAATGCGAGCGGCGATATTGTTTACGAATCCTATACTTCAAATGATCATGCGGTGGTATGTGCATTCGATCCAAATGACCTGATGGGAGAACCGATAGGTTATGGTCTTCCTCATTATGTTCCGGCTGGTCAGCGAATGGAATATCGTGCCCGTTTCCAAAACACGGGTAATATTCCCGCAGAGGATGTTCGATTGGACGGATATTTAGATCCTCAAATTTTTGATTTGGGTTCTTTTCATGTTCTCTATGCATCGCATGAATTTGAAGCACTGTTATCTGACAATGGAGATTTTTCAATCTTCTTTAATGATATTATGCTAGTCGATTCAATAACGGATGAACCAAACTCACATGGCTTTGCTGTTTATGAAGTTTCGTTAAGAGAAGATTTAGCCCCGCTAACAGAAGTGCAACAATCAATTGGAATTGTATTCGATGCAAATGAACCCATTGTCACAAACGTAGTAAGCCATACAGTTTATGATTGCTCATTAATGGAAGCTCCATCCATTTTATCTCCCTTGTGTGAATATGGCTTATCAACTTTTTCTGCAGAACAGAATTTTGTAGAAACCTATAGTTGGTCGTTGAATGGTCAAGCGGTGGGATCTGAGTCTTCTTTGATTTTGGAACTACCGACAGGTGATTATTCGTTGAGCGTAACTCTTACCAATCCTATTTGCTCTAGCACTTTTGACATTCCGTTTGTAATTGGTCCTTTTCCATGGATTGATGTTGAAACGTTAGTGGATTTATGTGAAGGAGAAGAATATGTTGCTAATGCAAGTTGTGATGGTTGTGAATTAACTTGGTCAGGAGGTGTAATAAACGGTCAGCCTATTGAAAATTTGCTTCTAAATATTTACAACTATTATATGGTAACCGCGATTGATCAAGCAGGATGTGAAAATTTTGCGGAGGTTAACATATTTGTACACCCGACGCCAACGGTGGGTATTATCAATTTTACGGGAGGAGGAGGAGGAGGATCGAGTGATGTGATTACGTACGATGGGTCGATTGAACCGTTCTATACTTGGCAATGGTTTTTTAATGGAGTAGCTATTCCAGGAGCAACTACTCCATACTTCAACATAACACAAACCGGTACCGGCTCATATACCCTACAATTAACCGATAACTATGGTTGCACGGGAATAAGCCCGCCATTCGAGGGGTTTGT
>JBDKGH010000079.1:0-5813 GCA_039798265.1 Bacteroidota bacterium
TTGTTCTTCGGATCAAGCATCTTGATGAGGCGGTTCACGTATTCTACCTGTAAGTTCTGACGGAAGGTGTTCACATTGCCTTTGCTGTCTGCACTGAAAATGGAATTGGTTAAATCCATCATCACCTCGTCGATGCTATAGGTGTTGCCGTAGAGTTTGCTATCGGTAACACGCTCTAGCACTGCGGGGTGCAACAAGTGATTCAAGCATTCTTTCTGCATGGCCAAGGCACGCTCATGAATGTCTGGATCTTCATTCTCTGGGAAGTGATTGAAGCCACGGCGCTGCTCGAGCAAATAGTTGTACAAAGAGGTTGGTGCGTCAAAGGCATTCGGCGCAAAGGCATATTTTTCCAAAGCCTTCATCGCCGCTTTTTGTTTTTCTTTTGATACCGGCTCAAATGGACGCTTGCTGGTTTTTTGTCCACTGTAACTGCGGTCGTAATGAACGCCGGCTATCTGGCGCGTCATCACGCGGATCTGAGTGGCATATTCGCCGCTGGCAATCAAGTAGGCTTGTAGCAGTTCTTGGTAGCTCTCGTTGCCTTGTATGAGCTTGTCTTTCAAACGCGGCATAATGGCATTCACCAATTCGCAACGATCAACGGCATAGGCCACAGGATCGTTCGTGAGGTCGTAGATGTTTACATCCGGATCAATACCGTGTCCGCTCGAACGCATATCATCGGCATCGTTACCGTAAGCTAAACGTGGATCGGTGCTGCGATCGGTAATTTTCTTTAAGCGATCGGCTTCCGCTTGTTCATTATCCAAGGCTGCTGAATAGCCGTATTCAATCACCCAAAAGTCATACGGACCAGGATTCACATCGCAATACAAGCCTTGTTGTTTTGGATCCAATTGATAGTTGAAAGCAGGATATTCCATAATGGAATTGGCTAACCCAAATTCGAGGGTACGCTTCGGATCTTTCACATCTTCCATGGAGCTCATGGTGCTTGCGCGCATGTTGTGCGTAAGGCCGAGCGTATGACCTACTTCGTGCAGCACCAAACGATAGAGCAACTGATTGGCCACGTCTTTTTTCACTGCATCACCAGCGCCAAAGGCATCGGCAGCAGCGCTACCAAAAATCATGTGGTGATTAGACATCGAAGAAGCTGAGCACAAAAATGGATTGCGATTGAATACCGCTCGCTCCTGCTCTAGCGCTTCGTCCGTCATAAAGCCAGTAGATTTAAAAACCTTTTCGGCATTCACGCGGTTAACGATGGCTACAAATTCGAGCATAATATCAGCGCCCAAAATTTCGCCCGTGCGCGGATTCACAAAGCTAGGACCGTAACCACCGAATGGCGGCGCAGGTGTAGAAGTCCAACGCAATACATTGTAGCGCACATCGCCCGCGCTCCACGTAGCATCGTCGGGTTGTTCCAAACACACCACGGCGTTTTTAAATCCAGCCGCTTCAAAGGCTACATTCCAGCGCTCGCAAGCTTCTTTGATAATGGGGCGAAACTCTTGCGGAGTCGTATTTTCAATCCAGAACGTAATCGGTTTTACCGGTTCAGACAAAGCGGCGTTTTTATCTTTTTTCTCCAAATTCCAACGGTGAATCACATCGCGGTAATTCGCCGCTTCAAAGCTGGTCATGTCGTTTACTTGTGTAGAAAAATAACCAATGCGCGGATCGTCGAAACGCGGTTTGAAATTGTTTTGAGGAAGCTCCAGAATGGTGTGTTGGTAGCGCACCGTTACGTTACGCGCATCCGCCAAAGCGTCGCTGTTCATGGATGGGCTATTGTTTTCATACACATAACTCACCGACACTTCCGTGTTTTCCGGATAGTTATTGATCGCATCCAAGCGCGTTTTAGAAGCCGACAAGCTTCCTAAAACTTGAGGCATACCCGGCATGGAAGGATATTTAATGATTTGAAATTTCTCTGAAAGGAACACCGCATCGCCATCGATCAAAAAAGAACTCTTGTCCTTTTTCACCGCTTCAATCTTTTCGCTGGCCAAAACCGGATCGTTGATATTCGCATCGGCCGATTTGCTGAGGTTGTTGTTCGGATCAAAATAGAAACCCGTATTCTCTTGAATGATGCTCAGCTTTTCAAAATCCTTTTGGAAGCGAATGATTTTGCTATCGCCAAAACTTCCGCGGAAATAACCGCTTTCCACTGGCGCATCTACGATGTGGTTGAAATAGATGTACTCTTTGTTGAGTTGATCAGCGCGCACTTCGAGGTAGGTTTTACCCGAAACCGTGTCGCGGTAAAGCGTAAAAAGACCATCGATCTTGGTGCATTTTTTCACCAAATCAGCGAACTTGTCCTCTTCCTTTTTTTCTTCTTTGGCTACCGCTTCTTTCTTTGACTTGGACTTTCGTTCTTTTTTCAAGTCCTTTTGAGCAAATGCGGGGGAGATTGATAAACCCAATGCCAGTAGGCTGGCGAGGGCTTTATGATTCCATTTCATGGTTCTTTGATATTTAAGGCTTATGATTGGTGCAAGCTAATTCATTCTCTTGAAAGTGCCTTTCAAATTTGATAAGCGGACAAAATGGAGGATGAAAGTGCTGCCTCTTTTTGCTGTATTGATGCGTATTTCGCTTGCTTTGTGACAAAACACGAAGGTTGATCTGACAAGAAGTCAGATATTGATGCTTGGCATATCAATTGAAAACAGCGGCCTTCGTTAAAAAACACAGCAATGCAACAAGGTACTATATCCGTTCAAACAGAGAACATTTTCCCCATCATCAAAAAATTCCTTTACAGCGATCATGAGATTTTTCTTCGTGAATTGGTGAGTAATGCTGTAGATGCGTGTCAAAAAGTAAACACCCTCTCTAAACTGGGCGAAATACCCAGTCCGGCTCAAGAAGCTCGGGTGAGTGTAAAGCTCGACCAAGAAGCCAAAACCATCACCATTAGCGACAATGGTATAGGGATGACCGCTGAAGAAGTGGACAAATACATCAATCAAATTGCGTTTTCAGGTGCAGAAGAGTTTGTGAGCAAATACAAGGATGCGCAGATCATTGGCCATTTCGGTTTGGGTTTTTACTCAGCCTTTATGGTGGCCAAACACGTAGAAATCCATTCCCTTTCGCACAAAACAGGCAGTGAAGCCATCCTTTGGACTTGCGATGGTTCGCCCAATTTCACCCTCGCTAAAGGAGAAAAAACAACACCCGGAACCGACATCGTGCTTCACCTCGCTGACGATTCATTAGAATTCAATGATGAGCAGCGCTTAGAAGGCATCTTGGAAAAGTACTGCAAGTTCATGCCCGTTTCCATTCAATGGGGCACCAAATCAGAATGGATAGATGATGCTTCTGGCGAGTTGGATGAAAAAGGCAATCCGAAGAAGGTAGAAGTGCAAGTGGACAACATCATCAACAATACCTCTCCCCTATGGATGAAAAAGCCCGCCGATTTGACCGACGAAGATTATGGTCAATTCTACCGTGAGCTTTACCCCATGACCTTTGAAGAGCCTTTGTTCCACATCCATGTGAATGTAGATTACCCCTTCAACTTGACCGGTATTCTGTTTTTCCCTCGATTGAAAAATCAAATGGAATTGCAGAAAAACAAAGTGCAGCTTTACAGCAATCAAGTGTTCATTACC
The DNA here is from genome assembly GCA_039798265.1 of Bacteroidota bacterium. Taxonomy (GTDB): domain Bacteria; phylum Bacteroidota; class Bacteroidia; order Flavobacteriales_D; family Sanyastnellaceae; genus JBDKGH01. Next base: position 3,606 of record JBDKGH010000079.1, read on the forward strand.
GATGAGGTAAAAAATATTCTCCCCGACTTTTTGACCATGTTGCATGGCGTGGTGGATTCACCCGATATTCCACTAAACGTATCGCGCAGCTATTTGCAAGAAGATGGCAACGTGAAGAAAATATCAGGTCACATTACGAAAAAAGTAGCCGATAAGTTGGGCAGCATGTACACCAACGACCGCGCAGACTTTGAGCAAAAATGGGACGATATCGGCGTGTTCATTCAGTACGGTATGTTGACAGAAGAAAAGTTCTACGATAAAGCCAAAGACTTTTTCTTACTCAAGTCAACGGACGACAAATACTACACGATCGAAGAATTAAAAGAAGCGATCAAGGATACCCAGAAAGACAAAAAAGGCGACACCATTGTTCTTTACTGCACTGACCGCAAAGAGCAGCACTCCTTTGTACAATCGGCCAATGAGCGTGGTTATGTAGTGGTTGAAATGAACTCGCCACTGGCCTCGCACTTGATGTCGCACTTGGAGCGCAAATTCTCACAAGTTCAATTTAAGCGTGTGGATTCCGATGTATTGGATAAGCTGATTGAAAAAGAAGAGAACCTTCCAGGAGCCTTGAGTGAAGAACAGAAAAACACCTTGAAGCCCATTTTCGAATCGTTGGTAGATACCAAAACCTACCATGTTCAATTTGAGAATATGAGCCCGAACGATGCGCCTTTCGTGATTACGCAAAATGAATTTATGCGTCGCATGAAAGAACAAAGCATGATGGGTGGCGGCGGATTTTATGGCACCTTGCCCGACACGTATAACATTGTGGCCAACACCAATCACCCGTTGATGGAGAAGCTGTTGAGCAATAATGAAACCGCTCAAATCAGCGCGAAACAGGCCATAGACCTCGCTTTGTTGGCCAAGGGCCTTCTCAAAGGAGAAGACTTAACGAAGTTCATCGCCACAGCGGTAAGCCGACTTTAAAACACTAACAAACAGAATCAAACAATCAAAAAAATAGTAATATTACACGTTCAAAAACCAACGAACAGAACGTTAAACTCAACACAATGAATAAACTCACCCTTTCAGTAGTCATCTTACTTCTTGTTATAGTAGGCGGCTTTGCCATGTTTTACTTCTATGGCACTAGCGTTTATGATGGCGCCGTTAAACGTCAAGAAGTAGTCAATGAATCTTGGGGTAATGTGCAAGCGGCCTACCAACGTCGTGCGGATTTGATCCCTAACTTGGTAGCCACCGTTCAAGGAGCGGCAGAAAATGAAAAACAGATCTTGGTAGATGTAACCAATGCCCGCAGCGGTATTTCTAAAGCTACCACTCCTGGCGAGTTGGAGCAACAAGGAAACATTTTGAACCGTTCTATTGCCGTTATTTTTGAGCGATACCCAGAGATCCGTGCTACTGAAAACTTCGGTATGCTTCAGTCGCAGTTAGAAGGCACTGAAAACCGCATTAACACTGAGCGTACCCGATACAACGAATCTGTAAAAGATTTCAATACTTACGTTCGTGGCTTTTGGAAAAGCAAAGCTTTGGGTCTTGTGAGTAGCGGCGACGACAACTTCGCCAAACGCGAAATGTTTGAAGCTAAACCAGGCTCAGAAGACGCTCCAAAAGTTGACTTTTCTAAAGAAAAACAATAATGGCCAGCACATCTTTGGCCGACTCATTACTCTCTGACGAGCAACGCAGCATTATTGAATCAGCGATTCAACATGCTGAGTTGCGCACGTCAGGAGAAATACGCGTTCACCTCGACGATTTTTGCGACGAACAGGTGCTCGATCGTGCAGCTTATGTGTTCGCTCAACTTGAGATGCACCGCACAGAACAGCGCAATGGCGTGCTCATATACGTTGCCCTTCAAGATCGCAAATTGGCCATCATCGGCGACCAAGGAATCCATGCCAAAGTAGGCGCTGGATTCTGGAACAGCACCTTCGATTTGATTGTTAGCCACATGAAAAAAGACGAATGGGTAGAAGGACTTTGCGCCGGTGTGATGAAAGCCGGAGAAGAACTTAAAAAACACTTTCCTCGAGCGAGCGACGATGTAAACGAACTATCCAATACCATTACCACCGGTAAAATCAAATCATAATCATGCGTTATTTTATCGGTTTTTTCCTTTTCTTATTTTCTACTTCCCTTTTTGCACAAGGCATAGAAGAGTGCTTTCCTCCCAAAGATGAAATGCATTTGGTGTATGATGCAGCCCACGTA
>JBDKGH010000080.1:0-6541 GCA_039798265.1 Bacteroidota bacterium
ACTTCGTTTTCCGCGGAGGTTTGACTTATACCCAAGCTGAAATCAAAGAAGATGTGCTTAGCCCAACCTTGGTGGGTAACACTCCTCGTCGTCAATCTCCAGTGATTTACCAATTCATGCCATCATACAAAATGGGTCGTCACTCTATCGGTGTAAGCCTTATTGGTACAGGTAAGTCATACGCTCAAGATAACAACGAATTGGTAATGCCAGGATATGCTTACGTAAATGCGTTTGTTAGCTTCGGTATTACAGAGAAAATGTACTTGAACATCAACGGTAACAACTTGATGAATACAATCGGTGTGACAGAGTCAGAAGAAGGTTCTATTGTGGATAATGCAGCTACTGCAACGGTTGTGCGCGCTCGCTCAATCGCTGGTCGCTCTATTTCTGCTACCCTTCGTTTTGATTTCTAAACAGCGATGTAAAAGAAAATTTCTCCTAGTAGAGAAATCGTTTCATTGTTTTCGAGTTTTGTAAGCCTAATCAAAAGCCAACTCCAATCTCTTTGGAGTTGGCTTTTTGAAAAGGCTTTTCACTTGAAAAAGAAACCTACCAATGGCAAGTACCGATTTGATTCATGAAGCATGGAGCGTGCTCACCCAGTGCAGCACTACCTCTGGTATAATGGCCTCGCCCAACCACGCGGATAATTACCGAAGAATATGGTCGCGCGACGCCATGATGGCAGGTGTTGCCTCCGTTTTTCATGGTCATGAAAGTATGATCGCCGTTCATCGCTCTTCTATTATCACCCTAATGAAGGCTCAAGCCTTCGATGGTCAACTGCCATCCAATGTGACAGTAGAAGAGAAAAGAACCAGCTTCGGCGGGCTGGCCGGTAGGGTAGATGCGACCACTTGGTGGCTCGTAGGTGCGGGGGTTTATCTTTTACACTCAAAAGATGATGAGCTGAAGACACATTTGGCAGGCAGCGTAGAAAGAGCCTTTCAAGTGCTTCACTCTTGGGAAATGAATCATGGAGGGTTTATCTATACCCCGCTAGGTGGAAACTGGGCCGATGAATACATCTGCCAAGGATATGTACTGTACGATCAACTTGTGCGCTTGTGGGCTTTGCGTTTACACGCTAATGTGTATCAACGGAGTGATTGGAAATTGCTAGCCGAGCAACTAACCAAGCGCATAAGTGATCATTTTTCTTCTGATGGAAAGCAGGAAGCTGTAATGCATCCAAGGGCTTTTGAAAAAGCAAAAGAGAAAGAAGGTCGATATTGGTGGTTTCAATTTGGACCACAAGGCTATGATACTCGATTTGATTTAGCTGCCAATGCATTGGCCTTACTCTTAGGCTTCGATCAAAAAATCAAATCCACTGCGGCATTTTTAAATGAGCTCGCTGTGAATCAACAATCCTGGATGATTCCGGCTTTTTATCCTACCATCCAACAAGGTGATGCCGAGTGGAGTCTGCTGGCAGAAAACTATGCTTACGACTTCAAAAATTTTCCAGGACATTTTCATAACGGCGGCGCTTGGCCCATCTTCATGGGGTGGATGATTGCCGCATTAAATCTGCATAACGAACGGTTTACTGCCACCGCTATGCAGCGAGAATTAGAACACACGTTGGTGTCCAATACCCATCAGCCTTTTTTTGAATACTGGCACATCAAAGAGAAAAAAGCAGGAGGGAAGTTTCCCTTGGCTTATTCCGCTACGGGGTGTTTGCTAGCCAACTTGAGTCCTGATCAAATGGAGACCATTAAAATTTACTTACAGTGATAGGTGACGTAATACATATTCGCCCAGAGTATTTTGACACGGCTGATGCCTTGGTCGAATTGATGCTGAGCGCTCACCAAGAAAAGGGAAAAACCCTCGAAGTGGTTGCTATTGGCGGCGAATCGGGAAGCGGCAAGTCTGTAACGGCTATTTGCCTTCAGCAGTCGTTGGAGAAAAAAGGCTGGCGTTCTGTTATCCTTCATCAAGACGATTATTTTTTTCTTCCTCCAAAAAGTAATCACCGTCGCCGAGAAGAAAACTTAGCATCAGTAGGTATTCACGAAGTGAATTTGCAAGAAATCGAAAAGAACATTCAAGCTTTTCGAACCAAATCATCATCGATTATTAAGCCACTCGTCAATTACGAGGAAGATAAAATCGGTGAAGAAGAACTTTCCTTCGAAAACGTAGATGTGCTATTGATAGAAGGGACCTATACCATGGAAATCCAAAATTGTGATTTTCGTATTTTCATGGAACGCAATTACCATGACACGCTGGCTAACCGCATTTCGCGCGGGAGAGAGCCTTACAGTGCTTTTGTAGAAAAAGTGTTAGAGATCGAACACCAACTGATTTCTCCCGGAATAGAAAAGGCAGATGCCATTGTGCAAAAAGATTATTCAGTAAAAAAACGGTAAGTTATGAGTCAAAAGAATCGACTTCATTTTTGGCAAATCTGGAACATGAGCTTTGGATTCTTGGGTGTGCAATATGCCTTTGGATTGCAGCAGGCCAATATGAGTCCGATCTATCGATACCTCGGTGCAGACGAATCACAGATTCCTTGGCTTTGGTTGGCAGGTCCAGTTACCGGTTTAATTATTCAACCCATCATTGGTTCCATGAGCGATCGTACGTGGCACAAGCGCTGGGGACGTCGCCGACCTTATTTTATGGTGGGTGCATTGCTCACCAGCGTCGCCTTAGTACTGATGCCTCAAAGCACCGAACTATGGATGGCCGCTTCCCTTTTGTGGTTACTCGATGCCGCTGCCAATATTACCATGGAACCTTTTCGTGCATTGATTGCAGATAAACTACCGGATGAACAGCGTTCGATAGGTTATGCCATGCAGAGTTTTTTTGTAGGACTAGGACAAACCTTGGCTAACGTGATGCCGCTGGTTTTAACGGCCATCGGTATATCCACTGTAGCAGGTACTGGCAGTGCTCAAGAAATTCCTGATTTCGTTCGGTATTCTTTTTTCATAGGAGCGGGTGCCATTCTTTTTTCCATTGCGGTAACCGTTTTAACCACTTCAGAGAAAAAGCCTGCACATCTCGAAGTTTCAACGGGTAAGCGAAAAATAGTTGATTTTAAAGAGTTAGTAGAAGCGTTTAAGGATATGCCCAAAGCCATGCGAGAATTGTGGTGGGTAAAATTCTTTACCTGGTTTGGATTACCTCTCATGTGGCAATACCTCGCCTTGTCCTTGTCTCGACACAGTTTTCATGCACCTACTCCCGATTCGCCAGGTTTCGAAGAAGGCGTGAAGTGGGCCAATCTAGGTCTTGCCGTATTTAATGTGTTGTGCTTTTTGTTTTCGTTGATTTTACCCGCGCTAACCAAAAAACTACAAGCCAAAAAAACGCATGCCCTGGCCTTGGGCATCGGTGGTATCGGATTTATCTCCATGCTCTTTACAGATGATCCTTACATGACTATGTGGTGTATGGCATTAGTAGGTATCGCTTGGGCATCCATTATGTCCATTCCCTATGTGATGTTATCTACCTCCGTACCCGAAAATAGAATGGGCGTTTACATGGGCATCTTTAACATGTTCATCGTTATTCCGCAGATCATCAACATGATTACGATTCCTTTTATTTATAACAATCTTCTTTCTGGTGATCCCCGTCATGCGTTGGTCTTGGCAGGTATATGCTTGATTTTAGCGGGAATAGCTAGCTTGCGCGTGAAGTTGGAAAAAGCTGTTTAACAGTGCTTGGTGGGTAGATGTTTTTTTTTGTCGGAGGAGATGAAACGATTTGATTTTACTTGCGTAAAAACCGTCGAATCATCCACCCCGGAAAATGAAAAAACTAGTTATTATTGCTCTTATCGCACTTACTGCGCCAGCATGGGCTCAGGTTACTACACCCAAACATTCCATTGTTTATTTTACTGGAGAAAAAGTAGAAGGCGATCGATTGATCTACGAATCACCCATTTTAAAAACACCTTATTTCGATTTGGACGGACTCCAAATTGAAACACCTTCCATTGCCTATTTTCAAAACAACCACGGCTACTTTGCCAACTTGGCCAAAATACATGGCGACAAATCCGAGCGTTATGCCATTCGCATAAAAATGGGTAACATCAATTTGTACGAAGAAATTGAAATGGAGGTCTATGGCGGAGATAACATTGAAATCGCCGAAGAAGGAAATGAAAACTTGGCTAAAGGTGAAGATTTTCAATACTTCAACGTAGGAACAGGTGAAATCAAAAAGGCTAACTATCGTAATTTGAAAGCCAATATGGCTGATAATGCCAAGGCTTTGCGCGAGGTGAATATGATTCGCAACTACTCTTTAGTTCAAGGCCTATTGATTGGCATAGGTGCGGGGGTAATCGGATATGAGATCCACCGCCAAACGGATCAAGCCGTTCGGTTCACGCCAGCTATGGCGGCGGGTATACTGGTGGGCGGATCGAGCTATTTTCTCATCAATGCCAAGGGAAATGCCCGTTGGTTAGCCGTAGATGCATATAACAAACCGGCCGTGGTCAATCCTTAATTTTCCAGTTCAGCGCGTTATTTTTCCCGTTCGGAAATTACAAGTGGAGAAGCACAGCGGAAACTGGGAAGGCTAATAGGGTAATGGAAGTGTTAATTGTACACTTGCAGTGTAAAACCTGCCAAGTTGTTGTACTCCGCCTGTAAACCATTTTATGCTCTACGTCCTCTGCGCAATGCTATGCGCCAGCGGTTGCTGTGGCTAGTGGTTTTCTTCAGCGTGTGTATTTCTCATGAAGGGTTCGCTCAAGACTTGCCACCTGCTGTTCCTAATTTACAATCCTTCGCGGCAGGTTCCTTAGTCATACCCATGGATAATGATCACCAAGCTTTAAATGGTGAACCTTTTAATCTTTGGTCTTATCGATTGGTATATGAACTGCTCGATAATGGTATCACCCTCGACTGGGTAATCAAATCCGGAAAAGCAAAAGACGAAATTGATTTTAGTGCAAATGCTTCACGGATCTATCCGAGCGCAGCGGCGTCTGGCCTTCAAAACTTTCGCGCGGGAGCTTTTATCATCGACGCAGCTCAAATCGGCACTGTATTCAACTGCGGCGGAACAGAAGACCTGAATGTACTGGGTATCATAAGTGCTTTTGGTCATGATGTGGCCGTATATCAATTAGACCAAGCCGTAACGGTGGATGTGCGCTATGAGCTCAATTCTATTCCCGTTATTGCCTCTTTGGATGACGGTTCTTCTCCCGAAACGGCCACCGATGTATTGGATTACATCGATATGCCTTACGATTTGTTGTCCTATAACGAATTTGCTTCGAATGGAGGCTGCTACACCTTTGTAGCCCAACCTCACTTAAACATCAACGACGTTACCAATAATTACATCACCATCGTTACCAATTTTTTGGCCAATGGTGGTAACTTCTACGCACAGTGCGCCGCCGTTGAAGCATTTGAAGAAAACGCTTTTTACCTCACCACAAACGGATTCAATTATTTCGGACAAAGCCTCATGAGCACGGGCATTACGTATATCAATAATGATATGCCCATCATGCAGTTTCACGGAGGTGTATTGGGCTACGGTGTTGGCTCTGTAAGCAACTTCGCGTTGAATGGAGCGTTCAATAATTTCGGATATGGCGGCGTCTTTGGCATCAATGAAGAAAACGAAGAAGCTTATCTGGTGGCTGCTGGTGACATGAATGGAGCGGCCCGCGGTGGTAATGTGTTTTATGTAGAAGGCCACAATTATACGCCCCAACAAACCATTACCGGTAATGGCGGAAACGGAAATACCTTTCAATCCAATGTGATTGAATCTTACAATTTTAATCGAATGTTCTTCAACGCCATCTTCGTTCCCGCGAGTTGGAATACACCGTGCGCAGCTGCTGATCAGTGCATCTGTCCAGGGGAATCGGTAGCTATCGGTTGTAATTTGAATACGGGCTTGGGGAATACGTGGTCGCCAGCTACGGGCCTGAGTTGTACCAATTGCGAAAACCCTATAGCATCTCCTACGGTGACCACTACTTACACGGTGACCAATAACTCAGGCTGTGCCGAAAATACAGTGACTGTTTTTATCAATTGTCCTTACCCCGAAATCATTACTGTGAATGATACGGTTACATGTCCTAACGTATGTGTACCGGTAACGATCATTCCCGAAATCAGTGGAACTCCTTTGTCTTTAACGATCAACAATGTTTTACAACCCGCCTTCACGGCAACTCCTTCGTTGTGTCCTTCGGTTACTACTACCTATATTTTTCAGGTAACTGCTGATAATGGTCTTACTTACTCGGATACCGCCGTGGTTACGGTGTATGATCCAGGGGTGCCAGCTGTTTCTGCTGATGGCAGTTTTTGTGAAGGAAGCACACTCACCCTTGAGGCGAGTAACATCACCAATCCTGTTTGGACTGCTCCTGTAACCCTAAGTTGCACTGCTTGCGCAATTACAAGCACGGTGTTAAGCACCGATTTTCAAACTACAGTCAATGGTACTGATGACAACGGCTGCGCCATCAGTGCAACACTCGATGTAGTTGTATTGACAAATCCTGCGA
>JBDKGH010000081.1:0-4603 GCA_039798265.1 Bacteroidota bacterium
AGGAGTATGTAAAAACAAAAGCGCTACCTTCCTGATGAAAAAACAGGGCATCATTTAATCCTATGAAAACACCACTTCTACTCTTCTGTGCATTGGCTTTTTTGGCTTGTAATAAACCAGCAGAGCGCCAAACCACCATCATACCTTATGAAGTAAAGGGTAAACACTTTTCACTTTGGACGCAATCCGTTGGAAAAAGTGAGACTAAAAAATTGCTGTTGTTAGCCGGCGGACCAGGCTGCACGCATGAATACTTTGAAGGCTTTGAAGGAAAATTACCCGATGACGTGGAGATCATTTATTACGACCAATTGGGCACTGGTAAATCCTCTAATCCAAACGACACAAACTACTGGGACCTCGATCGCTATGTAGAAGAAGTAGAATATGTGCGCCAAGCACTTGGGCTCGACTCTACCAACTTCTATCTCCTTGGTCATTCATGGGGTGGTATTTTGGCCATGCAATATGCGCTCAAGTATCAGCAGCACATGAAAGGACTCATCATTTCTAACATGATGTCAGACGCCGTTGCTTATGGTCGTTATGCCGATGAGGTACTCGGACCGCAGATGCCACCTGAAGTATTAGCTGAAGTTAATGCAATTGAAGCCGCCAAAGATTTTTCCAATCCACGGTATATGGAATTGCTCAATCCACATTTTTACCAGCACCACATTTGTCGCATACCCATGGATAAATGGCCCGAACCAATGAATCGTTCTTTTGCCCAAATCAATAGCTCGTTATATGTTACCATGCAAGGTCCGAGTGAGTTTGGTATCGCAGGGAGATTGTCCAATTGGGATGTATCTGGACAGTTAAAAGACATCCAAAAACCGACCCTTGTGATCGGTGCTACCCACGATACGATGGATCCCAAACACATGGAATGGATGAGCCAGCAATTGCCCAAAGGATCTTTCTTGTTGTGCCCTAACGGCAGCCACATGTGCATGTGGGACGATGAGGCTACTTACTTTAAAGGCCTCACTTCTTTCTTTAATTCACAGAACTAAAAAAAGAAGCAAGGCCTTTGTCTATGTTAAAAAAGGAACTTCGAATGGAGTTCCTTTTTTTATTTTAATGTCCGCCGCTCATTTCTTGCGCATCCACGTCAATTCCTTGTGAATTCAAAATGCTACGCACTTTTAAAGCATAAAAAGCGAGGTATGCAAAACAAGCTACACCCACAAAGTAAGAAAGCTGAATACCCAGTACATCGTCTGCCGAAAGAGCTCCTTGTATCATCGATACCACACCGCCACCCATGATCATCATGATCAATAAGCTTGAACCCGTATTGGTATGTTTACCTAAACCCGTAATACCCAAAGTAAATACACAAGGCCATAAAGTGCTGCAGAAAAGTCCTACTGCGATGAAAGCAAAAACGCTAATCATACCACTCGCAAAAATGCCCACGAGCAATGAAAGAATGCCCAACAAAGAATAGGTAAAGAGTTGCTTGGTGGGTTTTCCTTCGGTGTACATATCGGCCAAAATCAACAACACTACTAATCCTAAATAAGGATAGAATTGGGCGATGGGATGACCCGCAATCACATTCACCAATAAGAAAATACCGAATGCTACAAAAGGAAGCATTACGTTTAGCGCTTTTAAAGCACCACCTTTCAGGCCAAAAGAACCTGCCGCAGAAGCCCAACGGCCAATCATCAAACTCGCCCAGAACAACGAAACATAAGGAGCTATTTCATGCTCAGCGGTTCCTAATTTTTGTTTCATAAATTCCGGTAGATTGCTCGCCGTGCTCACTTCCACACCTACATATAAAAAGATGGCCAACATGCCGAAAATAACTTGCGGATAGCTCCACACTGATTTCTTATCAGCTACATCATTCGCATTAGCCACGGGTTCTTCAATTTGATCAGGCACTGAAGAAAACTTGAAGAAAATAGCGGCCAAAACAAAAGTGGCGCCTAACACGAGATAGGGAATTTGTACGGCCTCTAAATTCAAGGTTGTATTCTCCGCTCCTACTCCACCAAAAATGGCGAAAGCAACAATGATAGGTCCAATGGTAGTGCCGACGTTATTAATACCTCCAGCCAAACTTAAACGCTGATTTCCGGTGGACGGATCGCCCATGCGAATAGCCAAAGGATTTGCCGCCGTTTGCTGAAGCGAAAAGCCCAAGCCAACGATGAACAGTCCGCTAATTAATAACGTAAACGATCCCGTGTTAGAGGCTGGTATAAACAACAATGTGCCCAATGCCGAAATCAACAATCCCAAAGCCAAGCCATTTCGGTAACCTAAAGAGTTCAGAATGTCTCGTTTCAATACAGCCGACAATCCGAAGTAGATCAAACTACCCACGGTATAGGCTACGTAAAAAGCAAACGAAATCAACTGCGATTGCAATTGTGACAAATTCAACGCTTTTTTAAATACTGGAATGAGGATATCGTTGCTAGCCGCAACAAAACCCCAAAAGAAGAAAATGGTAACAAGGGTAGCAAATGCACCGCGCGCTGTCTTTTGTTCTTTTCGATCAACATTGCGATCAATAATAGAGGAGCTCATGAAGGTGTTGGTATTAGTAAAGGCTTGTTGTAAAAAGTACAACAAGTCCGCAATTAAAGAAATCTAAGCCAATCTCCCAAAATAAATAACCAACTCCGCGAGCCTTCTTCTGTATTCCTCCAAGAAAGATGCTTTAAAATGAAAATTCTATTGGTGACAATACACTTTTATAAAAAACCGTTATCTTGCCTATTGATTTTTTGGCCGCCTACTCCTTGAACTTAAACCATTAACGCTCAACCAAACATGAAAAAACACTGGATTTTATGGTTCGCTATCGGATTAGCACTCTTTTCTTTCACTAAGAAAAAATCGAGCCCTACACGCGACTTAGGTAAACAGTACAAAAACAAATACGTCTTTATCCCCGAAGGCAAACTGATTTCGGCTAATGGCGAAGAGTCCATAGGCTCATTTTTTATGTCGGCCACTGAAATCTCCAATCAAGAATACAAGGAATTTCTTACCGATTTAAAAGCCACCCATCCAATGGATCTTTGGCAAAAAGCTTTACCGGATACTACGCAGTGGCGACAAATAGGATCATATAATGAACCATATGTAACCCATTATTTTTCCCACCCCGCCTACAATACTTATCCGCTATGCAACGTAAGCCACGAAGCGGCTTTAATATACTGCAACTGGTTAACCGACAAGCTGAATAGCGAGCAAGGCGGAAAAGGCTTGATTTACAAAGTGCGACTGCCTTCGTTGTCCGAATGGCAATATGCGGCGCGAGGTGGCTCGGATCAAATGCCCTATGCTTGGGGTGGTCCCTCCATCACCAACGCCAAAGGAACTTCCCTCTGCAATTATGCTAGTTTAGGCGCAGAGAATATTCATTTTAATGAAGACACTCAAAGCTATGAAATCATTCGTAGCGCATCTTCTATGGGGGTTGCTGGTTACCTCAAGGACAATGCTGATATTACAGCGCCAGTATATTCCTACTCACCGAACCGTTATGGATTGTACAACATGAATGGGAACATCGCCGAAATGGTCGCTGATAAAGGGATCGCCTGCGGCGGATCTTGGCGTTCTGCGGGTTTCGATGTGCGCAATGAAAGCACCACCAAACATACTGGACCTTCGCCCAGCGTTGGTTTCCGCGTGTTAATTGAAGTTGTTTCTTTGAAAGCTAGCTAATACGATCGGCAATCATACCGTTAATCGTCCTGAGCGAGGTCTTGTCTTTTGCTTCTAAAGTAAAAAGCAATGACCTCGCTTTTGTTTCTTCTATAGCCAGCGCGCGTTGCATATCTTTTATCGAAACACGAAGCATATTGTGAGCACCTTGGGCAAAAAAGGCCAAGGAATGATAGCGCGGATGATTGATCAAATCATTGATGGATGACTCTTGTTTTTTCAATTGATCCCTGAGCAATGCCACATACGAAGTCAATTTATCTTCATTGGTTTCCTTATGATCAATTCCCCACTGTGCTTCTATGTGCAACATTGTGGTCAAATCATTCTCTTCGTAGGCAACTGTCAGTCGCTTCATCCATGATTCCTTCAGCAGTTTTTTCTCCTCATCTAACTCACGATCGGGATGAAGAATTTTCACCAAGCGCTTATAAATCTCAGCAAGGCCTTTTTCTTTGATCTGATCCAATTCTGATTTCACTTGACGGGAAGCGGCTTTCTCTTCAGCACGCTTCTCTTCGCGCTCTTTTCGCTCGCGCGCTATTTTGATGCGTTTGCGAAGTTCTATGCGAAGTTCTTGCTCACTCAAATAAGGATCGATATGATCCAAATTCACTTGAAGTCCCTCAGCTGCAAAATGGAGGCGTATTTCCTCCAAGCGTTCTTCGAGCTGCCATTCCTTTTCTTCGATCACCTCTGCTTGTTCTTCCTCTGACAAATCTGAAAATGCCGACCACTGAAAGGTTTCGATATCTTCCTCCAACTCTTGTAAAATTTCTAGCTCTTCATCATTCAATCCATGAGGCACCGAACGAAGCGCCGCTATCTCTTCGCTGATAATGCTCAGTAATGCTTGTTGCTGATTTTCTTTGCGCTTCCATTCATTGAGGTGCTCAAA
>JBDKGH010000082.1:0-25655 GCA_039798265.1 Bacteroidota bacterium
CCATCGAGGTAATAAACACGATCGGCATCCACGGTCAGTTGGATTGTTTTGGAGGCTTCTTTTGCTTGATTGTCTTTTGCTTCGGGAAGCAAAACCTTGATCACGTTTGGGTTGGCCATCGTGGAGATAATCAAGAAAAACAGTAGCAAAAAGAACATAATGTCGTTGAGTGAGTGAGTACTCACCTCGGCATTTCTTCTATTTCGGCGATTGATTTTCATGGGAATGATTATTTACGAGAGGCCTTCATTGCCACTTTCAGTTGAAGTGCTTGCTCTTGAATTTTTGCAACAAAACCATCTACACTATTTTGGAATAAGTGATAGCCCGCATAGGCGATAATACCCACCACGAGGCCAGTTGCAGACGAAACCATTTTTTTATACAATCCTTCAGAGATCACGGCAATGCTGATATCCGATGAAGTAGAAATATCAAAGAAGATAGTGATTACCCCGATAATGGTACCGATGAAACCCAAAAGGGGCGCTATACCGGCAATCATCGAGAGGTAGTTCATTCCTTTTTCTAGTCGCGCTACTTCTACGTTTGCTGCCTCTTCCATCATGCGGTCGAGTTCGTCGATGCTTTGATTTTTGTCAGTGGCTGCAAAGATGAAAATGCGCCCCCAGCTGCTGTCCGTTTTGCTGCATAGCTGTGCCGCAGCATCGTAGTTGCCGCTAGTGAGGTGCTGAATGAGCGCTTTGTGATTGCTATCGCTGATCTTCGTGTTTTTTCCCAAAAACAATAGTCGTTCGAGGATAAGAATGACCGCAATGAGGGAAAGAATGGCCAACGGAATCATCACCACACCCCCTTTCATGAGTAGGGCGAAGATGTCGATAGAGGGCTTAACAGTAGTGTCTACTTGAAGAAATAGAGAATGCATGTGTTGTGTATTGAAAGGCAAAGGTGATCCTTTTCAATAGATCAACGACAAATCTATTCCTTTAAGTATGCACGGAGGAACGTGAATAATGAAAGGGGAAAACAAGCGGTTAATTGGGAAAGAAGGTGTGCTTATTCGGTAACCAACTTGGCCAAAGAAATTTCGAAGGCTGTTTTTACCAATCCGGTTTTTCCTTGGTTCTTAGAACGCACGTTTTCAAGGGCTTTGCGGATGATAAGGGAAGTGTCTGAGAAAATTCCTTTGTCGGTCATGTCCACGTCGCCACTGCTCATGAGGTAGGCAAAAACGCGAGCCATACCGCAGTTAGCAATGAAATCAGGTATCACACTCATGCTTTCGTCTGCTTTTTCTGCAATAGGTCCATAGAAAATTTGTGGATCGGCGAATGGAACGTTAGCACCGCAAGCGATCACAGAAACACCAGCTTTCGACATGCGCGAAACTTGATCTTCTGTTACTAAACGAGAGGCGGCGCAGGGTAAAAATACATCGGCAGGAACATCCCATATTTTTTGATTCACTTCATCAAAGCTCAACATGTTAGGTGCTGCCAGTGTATTGCCTTGGCGATTGATGAATAGCTCTTTGATTTCTTCAAAAGAAAAACCATTTTCATGGATAAGTCCACCATTGCGGTCGATGATGCCAACGATATGTGCACCCGCTTGTGACATATAATAGGCCGCAGCTGCGCCAACGTTGCCCCAGCCCTGAACAATTACTTTTTTCCCTTTTACTTCACCACCCCAAAGACTAAAGAAATGACGCACTGATTCGGCTACACCATAGCCTGTGATCATGTCGGCTACTTTGTATTTTGCGGCAGTAGAGGGACTGAATTGTTCGTCTTCTAGCACCTTTACCACTCCTAAACGGAGGTTGCCAATACGTTTTACTTTTTGAGCTTCGGTGGGTTGGAAGTGACCATTGAACACCCCTTCTTGAGGATGCCAAATACCTGCATCTTCGGTGAAAGGAATAACCTCATGTATTTCGTCGACATTTAAGTCGCCACCTGTACCATAATAATGCTTTAACAATGGAGCTACTGCTGCGTACCAACGCTCCAAAACTTGCGCTTTGCGTGGGTCTCGTGGATCGAAGTTGATACCACTTTTCGCACCGCCAATTTGAGGACCACTCACTGTGAATTTGATCTCCATGGTTTTGGCCAACGATTCCACTTCGCGCTTATCGAGACCTGCACGCATACGAGTGCCACCACCTGCTGCTCCGCCACGAAGAGAATTGATCACCACCCAGCCTTCGGCTTCGGTGTAGGGATCTTTCCATTCAAATACAATTTCGGGACGTTTGTTTTCGTACTTAGAGAGCAGGTTTTTCATAGGAGGTTGGTTTGCGCTGGCAAAGGGAATCATTTGAATCCGATCTACCAAATTTGGACGTCTGATTTCTGTCCTTTTTTATTCTTATTATTGGTTATCCATTCAGCATCAGTGCCAATAGATGGCTCCGCCTATAGAGTCGGTGTTGGCGCCTGTTACGGAAGAGAGCGTGTTTGTTTGAACATGCCAGCGCAGTAATCCCAAGAAGGCAAAGATGAGCGCTTCTTTGAAGTTGACTGTATGCGCATCAGGTACAACGCATTCTACTTCTGTGTGATCTTGTAAACGTTCGATGAGGTAACTGTTCCACGCTCCTCCGCCCGTGATAAGCATTTTACCTCTCCAACCTTGAAGCACTTGTCCTATTTGTATAGCGATGTGCTCTACTGTAGAGGCGAGTAAATCTTCAGGCGAATGACCGGAGGCTTTTAGCAGAGGATAAAACTCATGGTCATACCATTCTTTGCCAAGCGATTTGGGTGGTTCATGTTTGTAAAAACTCAGGTCGTTAAGCGTGTGAAGCAAAGACGAATGAACTTTTCCTTTTCGAGCCATTGCACCGTCTGCATCGTAGGGTAAGTGCAATTGACTGGCGAGTTCGTTGAGGGGCATGTTCGCAGGACAGATATCAAAGGCCTGACGTTCTCCCATCATATCAAAGGATATATTGGATATACCTCCGAGGTTGAGGCAAAAATCATAGTCTGAAAAAAGCAGGGCATCGCCTATGGGTACAAGCGGGGCACCTTGTCCACCGAGTTGAACATCGAGACTCCGGAAGTCGCACACCACAGGCTGCTTGGTAAGGGCAGCAATAGCTGATCCTTTGCCTATTTGTAGGGTATAGCCTTGTGAGGGTCGGTGAAAAATGGTATGTCCGTGAGAGGAAATAAAATCGGGGCGAATGCCGCAGTCGCGAATGAACTCCTTGGCCAATTGACCAAAGTACTGGCCCAACTCATAATCGAGAAGGGTTAATTCGAGTCCATTTAACTGCATGGCGTGTTTCAATCGTTTGCGCCATTCCTCTGAGTAATGAACAGTGTGAGCACGTTCAATCCTATACTGCCAGCCTTTGTCGCTGTAGTCGAAATGACACATGGCCAAATCAACCCCGTCGAGACTTGTGCCCGACATAATGCCGAGAATGTGGTAATGCATATCGGGAGCAAAGTACTAAAATGTTCGAATGGATAATGCTATGGCATGATAACTGATTGCGATTAAACCAATCAACAATGAATTGATCACAGTTAAACGAAAAACACTATTGCCATGAAGACTCAAATCACGTTTTTACTCGCACTGTTCTTTTCTTTTTTCTCGGCTACCTCGGTTTTTGCACAAGAAAAGGATGTAGATGGATTGGGCGAGGGTCTTGACTTACGCGCAGTCATGGGCGTTTTCAAACAAGCTAAAAGTCTCGAAGATTTTGAGAGACGTTTAAATGATGAATCTACAGGGGTGAACAACCTAGATCTTAATGGAGATGGCCGCATCGACTACATACGTGTAGTAGATCGAGCGGACGCTCAAGCTCACGCCATTTCTTTGGAAGTGCCTATCAACGGATCTGAAAGTCAAGATGTGGCGGTGATTGCTATTGAAAAGCAAGGTCATGAAAGCGCCCAACTTCAAATAATCGGTGATGAATTGCTTTATGGAGAAAACTATATCATTGAACCAGCTGAGGCGATGCAGCAAGGAGGAAAAGGCGCCGCTTATCACGGAGGATTGTTCTTTAATGTTTGGTTTTGGACCTGTGTGAATGTGATTTTTATGCCTAGTTATGCTTGTTATGTGTCGCCATGGTATTGGGATTATTATCCAAGCTATTGGTACCCTTGGTATCCCTGTTCATGGGATTTGTATTTCCCTCGCATTCGTCATCATTATTATGGATGTTCGCGCGCTAATTATGTAACTGTGGTTCATGCCCATACGATTTACCGCACTAACCGTGTGCGAAGCAATGCTGTTTACCAAACGAGCTCAGGACATAGAGGAGGCAATGGAACTGGACATGCAACAGGCGGCACCAATTCTCACCGTGAAATCACGGGAGGTCAAGCCACCACTCCGGCCACCCAGCCGAGGGATCGAGGAGTAAAGCCACAACCAACTTCGCCTGCTTCTAAAGAAGTTCCTCAGGCACGACCTCAGGAACGTGAGCGCCCTCAGCCAACGGAAAGTCCGCGGACTCGTCCATCGGAACCACGTAAAGAGCAGCCTTCACCAAAGCCGAAAGAACAGCCCCGATACAGCCCCTCGAAGGAAGGCCAAGTGCGTCCGAACAATCAGGGAGGCAGTCGTCCATCCGGCGGAGGCGGAGCAAAACCGCGACCAAGTGCACCACCGAGAAGTGGAGGAGGTAAAGCCCCTAGAAAATAAGGTCTTGCGTAGATAAAATCTAGATTAGGAATAAAATAAGCCGATTGCGCTGTGAAAGCGCAATCGGTTTACATTTGCCATCCTAATATCCAAGACCATGCATTTTGAATTAAGTGAAGAACATAAAGCGGTGCGCCAAGCGGCCCGTGAATTTGCACAGAACGTATTAAAGCCAGGCGTAATTGAGCGCGACGAGCACCAGAAGTTTCCAGCAGAGGAAATCAAACAATTAGGTGAGCTCGGTTTTATGGGGATGATGGTTGATCCTAAATATGGTGGAAGCGGCATGGATACGTTGAGCTATGTTTTAGCCATGGAAGAAATCTCCAAAGTGGATGCTTCTACTTCAGTTTGCATGAGTGTAAACAACTCTCTTGTATGCTGGGGACTTGAGGCATTTGGTTCAGAAGAACAAAAACAAAAATACTTGGTGCCACTTGCGAAAGGCGAGAAAATTGGCGCCTTCTGTTTATCAGAACCAGAAGCAGGATCGGATGCAACATCGCAGCGCACCACTGCTATTGATATGGGCGATTACTATTTATTGAACGGAACTAAAAACTGGATCACGAATGGTAGTTCAGCAAGCACTTATTTGGTAATGGCGCAGACAGATGCTTCGAAGGGCCACAAGGGCATCAATTGTTTGATTGTTGAGCGTGGCATGGAAGGATTTATCGTTGGCGCTAAAGAGAATAAATTGGGTATTCGTGGTAGTGATACCCATACCTTGATGTTCCAAGACGTGAAAGTTCCCAAAGCTAACCGTATCGGTGAAGATGGCTTTGGTTTTAAGTTCGCTATGAAAACCCTTTCAGGTGGACGTATAGGCATTGCAGCTCAGGCATTGGGTATTGCAGCCGGAGCTATGGAATTGGCGGTGGCTTATTCTAAAGAGCGCAAAGCGTTCGGAAAAGAAATTTCACAGCACCAAGCCATTGCTTTCAAATTGGCCGATATGGCAACGGACATCGAAGCAGCGCGATTGCTGGTTCACAAGGCGGCATGTTTGAAAGATGCCCATGAGAATTATGATCAAGCATCAGCGATTGCGAAGTTGTTTGCATCCACTGTAGCGATGAAGCACACTGTTGAAGCTGTTCAGATTCACGGAGGATATGGATTTGTGAAAGAGTATCACGTGGAGCGTTTGATGCGCGATGCGAAGATTACGCAGATTTACGAAGGAACCAGTGAGGTACAGAAGATAGTGATCTCACGAGGATTATTGGCTGAATAAGAAATTTTGATTGAATAAGAAAACCGCCCAAGTGGGCGGTTTTTTTTTGGTTGAATGCATAAATAGTATTTGTATATGCGGAAAATTTTTGGTACTAGACCTTATAGGTCTTAGACCTATAAGGTCTTCAACGACTTTTTTTCGATAAATGCAAATCTTTCTTATTCCACACCCCACAAGACTTATATGATTTATACCTATTTTTATTTTATGCAATGCTAAAACCTCTTCTCATGGACCCCAAAAACATCAAAAAAGAATACTCAAACGGCGAAATAACCGTCGTTTGGCAATCTGGACGCTGCACGCACTCTGCTAACTGCGTGAAAAACCTCTCCGCCGTATTTAAACCCAAAGAACAACCTTGGATTCAAATGGGAAATGCCTCGAGTGATGAAATTAGAAATACAGTCGCTAAATGCCCTTCGGGCGCATTGAGCATCAAAGACTGATTTCCATGTAATATCCCTCTTGTGTTATCTTACATTTGGAGTCTATTGTTTTCTCTAATGTGCTTCATACCTTTTTTACCATGCTAAAAAATCTACTCAGTGTTGTTTTTTCAATGAGCCTTTCTGTCGCGGCATTTGCGCAAGGGGTGGGCGACCTCGATCCTTCTTTTTCTAATGATGGAAAGTACACCGAAGATTTCGGCTTTCAGGACAACCTTACCGATGTGAAGGTGCAGCCTGATGGTAAAATCATTGTCGCTGGTACATCCCTGAACACCGCGTTTTCAGGACAACTGTTGATCAAACGAATCAACGCCGATGGAACCTCTGATAATACATTTAGTGATGATGGTACAGTGATCATCAATGACTACACCGAAAGTTATGCCTACGAGTGTAAAATTTTAGCCGATGGAAAAATTCTTGTCGCGGGTAGTATTGCCAACGAAATGTATCAATTCTCTTTAGCTGTTTTTAAACTCAACGCTGACGGAAGTTTTGATACCTCTTTTGGTGTAGATGGCCGATCAATAATCAGCCTCGTTACTGGCGATACACAAGTGTATGACATGGAAGTGGATGCCAATGGAAAAATAATAGTGGCCGGAAATATGGTAACCCTCGGCGAATACGGTAAGCCAATGGTGTGCCGATTAAATGCTGACGGTACTATGGATACCACATTCGCCAATAACGGTGTCGCAACTTACGATGTAACGAATGATGATAATGTGTTTCGCAATGTAGCCATCGACAATGATGGTCGTATAGTGGCTGCTGGTCACTGGGGACTAGGTATTACAGGCGATGGACAAATCAATAACGATGCTCTGGTAGTGCGCTTACTGCCTGATGGAAGCGTTGATAATACATTCGGAGATGCTGGCAAATTAATCTTCCCCGTTCACAACTCGATCGACGATTTGTTTGGTCTTGAAATAAGCTCAATCAACGAAATTTATGTGTGTGGTTATACCATCATGCCTGATGCAACTTTTGATGGACTGCTAGCGAAAGTAGATGAATATGGAAGCCTTGTGGCAAGCGTTGGTGGTGATGGTATCGTGGAATTTAACGCGGGACCACAAGATGTGTTCGCTGATGTGATTTTATATGAAGATCAATTATACATTGGTGGTTCAAGTGGTGGTTTTATGTTTGAAAATAGAGATTTCCTCCTCATGCGTTATGAACTCGATGGAACAATCGACGAAAGCTTCGGGTTGAGCGGGCTTACACTCACTACTATTTTCGCTTCTTTCGATGATGCCAATGCACTAACCATTCAAGCGGATGGAAAAATCTTACTCGCTGGTAAAGGCAACAATTCCACCAATAATGACATTGCCGTTACTCGCTATTTGAACGACGCCAATGTGCACGTCAATGAGCAAGGTCAATTGTCGTATCAACTTTTCCCATCGCTTCTGAAAGGTGGCGAATGGATTCATGCGCAATGGACCAACGGTCTTTTCACCGAATGCAGAGTAATGAATCTGAACGGTCAATTGGTTCACCAAGAAAACATCGCTCCTTCTGCCCGTGGTTTGCAGCTTTCTACCGAAAATTGGGCTAGCGGAATGTATCATGTCGTGATGCTCAACAATGGAATGCCCGTGGCGAGCTCAAAGGTGATCATACACTAGTGACTAGGTGATCAGGTAAAACGTTTGTGAATAACCTCTATTTGTGGAAAACACTCGAGCACGGTACGTCTATGGCTAAGTCAAAGGAATAGCTTTGCTTACCTAATACGGCTTATCGTGAAACGTTTTATATATCCTCTTTTGATCATTCTATGCGTAGGCTTCGTTGGCTACGTCTATTGGACTTTCCGCTCTGAGGAAGGTTTGAGCGCCGATGTGCGTCAAGTTTTACCTTCTTCACTATGGGCAATGGTTAAAGTAGAAGGAGAGGCGGGTCAAGATGCGCTCATGGATTTTGGCTCCGCTCAAGCTACCGAAGCGGAAGGCGTTATGGCTCCGCTATGGTCTGCTCAAGTGGAAAAACTGCGCGCCACAGCAAAGTTGTTCGATGTAGTTCAACAATCCGTTTCGGTGAATGGCTTGTGTGTGGGTACTACTCAAACAGTAGGTGCCAATGAATGGTTTATTGTAGTAGGACTTACGAAAGATTTTCCGGCAGAGCAAGTCATGGATTTTGCTGAAAAGTGGAGTGGAGCCTCTTCTACTTCTGCTGACTATAAAGGGGAAGAAGTTTTTACCTCTAAAGGAAAGTTTTTTGTAGTCGTGAATGACTGTCTGATTATCGCTTCCAAAGAGAGTATTGTTCAAGATATCATTTCTGATATTGAGAATGAAAAAACAATTGATCACTCAAGCACCTTCGCTGATGCTTGGAATAGCATGGCTCACGATGTGCCGATCCATTTTTTTGCAAGTGATGAAAATGGGGGTTGGTTTGCGCTAGATAAAACAGCCACAGCTCCAGAATACATGGGTTTTTATTTTACCCCCGATAGCATAAAGACTGTCAGCGATTTGACGGACAATAAAGGTCGCTCGAATGTCGAAAATATATTGCCCTACTTTACTTCTGGCGTGCAAGTGTTTTCGAATGAAGCAGGAGAAGAGGCTTGGGCAAAAGGCGAAGCCTATTTTGAAGGAAGTCCCGCACAAACATTTTGGAGCCAAACATGGAGTGACTTCGGAGACTCTTGCCAGTGTGATTTAAACGAAGCGATGATCAGTTGGAGATCTGGCAACTATGGAACGGCACAAGTGGATTTGCCTTCGGGTAGACATTGGGTGGGTTTTGTAAGTGTCGAAGATTCGACCAATGCTCTTTCTCTTATGAGACCTTTGCTGAGGGAAACAAGCAGCCCTGACGGTATCTACTCGTTTAAATACCCTGATTTATGGCAACGTAATTTTCTTATGCCTGGTGGCTTAAAAGCAAATTACACAGGGCAAAAAGGTAATCTTCTTTTTTTTGCTGAAAGCAGAGAAACCCTCGCTGCTATTTTACAAACTACAGGAAAATGCATAGAGGCGTTGGATGTAAATACAGCGTTGAATCATCTTAATCCTCGCGGCGGTCAATGGCTTTTCCAGCGCAAAGGAACGGATTATGGTAGTTTGCCCAATTCACTCAAAGCTATTATCGGAAATGTCCCTTTTGTAGCCATGAATGCCTTGCCTCAAAGTAAAGGTAAAACCTTGGTGCGCATACTGACGGGATTGGTAGAAGTAAAGCAGCCAGCAGTGCCCATCGCTGAAGCGCAACCAACTCCAGCGGAAGAACAGGATGATGTTGTAGTTAATACGCCTCCCGCAGCGCCCGTGGCCGCTAAAAAGCAATGGACCGTTGTGAATCACAACACGAAAGAAAAGGAGACGCTGATTCAGAATGCAGATTTTTCTTTAACGCTGAAAGATGCGCGAGGAAAGGAACTGTGGACCAAAAAAATGAGTGAAGCCATTGTGGGCGATGTGCAACAAGTGGATGCGTTGAAAAATGGAAAACTTCAGATGGCCTTTTCTACTAGCAAAGCCCTTCACATTTTTGATCGCAATGGAAACGAAATAAAAGGTTTTCCGGTTAAGTTGAAAGCTCCCGTAAGTGCGGGTTTACAGGTTTTCGATTATGACAACAATAAAACCTATCGTCTGATTGTAGGATTAGAAAACGGGGATCTGCTGAATTATACAGTAGAGGGTACGGCAACGACAGGTTGGCAATTTGCCAATAATGGCGCGGTGGCCACGGCCATCAAATCAGAAAAGAAAGGGGGAAAAGATGTCCTCTTGGTAACGCTAGCTAAAGGAGGCACCCGCACCTTAAAACGCAACGGCAGCGAGGCAAAATAACTCCTTCAAGTGGAGTATTAGTTCTTTCCACCGTCCTGCTGTATTTTCGCGGCATGGAATACAATTTTATTGAAATCGAGAAGAAATGGCAGGACGAATGGCGCAAACGCCAAACCTATAAAGTTTCTGAAGAATCAAATAAACAGAAGTTTTACGTCCTTGATATGTTCCCCTATCCCAGTGGGGCAGGACTGCACGTGGGACATCCACTCGGTTATATTGCTTCTGATATTTATGCGCGTTTCATGCGCCATAAAGGTTTCAACGTATTGCATCCAATGGGATATGATAGCTTCGGCTTACCGGCTGAACAGTACGCTATTCAAACAGGACAACATCCTGCTATTACGACTGAAAAAAACATCGCTCGTTATCGCGAGCAATTAGATAAGATGGGCTTTTGCTACGATTGGAGTCGCGAGGTGCGCACCTCTGATCCGAGCTACTACAAGTACACCCAGTGGATTTTTTCCTTGATTTATAATGCGTGGTTCAATAATGAAAAACAAGCCGCAGAGCCTATTCATACGCTTGTTTCACATTTTGAAACCAATGGAAATTTCGGCGTGAACGCTGCCATCGATGAAGATTGGTTTACGAAGGTGGATCTGTCTAAATTTTTCTTTGGAAAAAATTGGGAAGGCGACTTTACCGCTACCGATTGGAAGAGCATGAACGAAGAACAACAGCAGTTGATCTTAATGCACTATCGCTTGACTTATTTAGCAGATAGCATGGTGAATTGGTGTCCCGCACTGGGCACTGTATTGGCCAATGATGAGGTGAAAGATGGCTTGAGTGAGCGCGGTGGACATCCGGTAGAACAAAAGTTGATGCGTCAATGGAGTATGCGCATTTCTGCTTACGCAGAGCGTTTGTTGCAAGGTTTGGAAACCATCGACTGGTCTGAAAGTATCAAAGAAGTTCAACGCAACTGGATAGGTCGTTCTGAAGGTGCACGCGTGAAATTCCAATTAGAAGGACGCTCAGAAATGATCGAAGTTTTCACCACGCGTCCGGATACTATTTTTGGTGTGTCCTTTATGACGTTGGCTCCTGAGCATGAATTGGTAAATAGCATTACAACTCCAGAATACCGCGAGGCAGTAGAGGCTTACCAAGCAGCTGCTAAATTGAAGACCGAACGCGATCGTCAAAGCGATGTGAAAAATGTGAGTGGTCAGTTTACCGGCGCTTATGTTATCCATCCATTTACAGGAGCACAAATTCCTGTGTGGATTGGTGAGTATGTTCTTGCTGGTTATGGAACAGGCGCTGTAATGGCTGTTCCTGCTGGTGATCAGCGTGATTATGATTTTGCAAAAAAATTCAATTTGCCTATTCCGAATATTTTCGAAGGCATTGATATTTCAGAAAAGGCAGAGTCTTCGAAAGAAGCTGTGCTGTGCAATTCAGATTTTTTAAATGGATTAAATTACAAATCAGCCACGCCACGTGTGATCGCTGAATTGGAAAAAATAGAAGCGGGTAAAGGAAAAGTAAATTACCGTTTGCGCGATGCCGTATTTAGCCGTCAGCGCTACTGGGGCGAACCTTTTCCTGTTTTTTATAAAGGAGAAATTCCTTACTTGATTGGGGATGAAAAACTACCCACTGTTCTTCCTGATGTAGATAAATATTTGCCTACCAAAAGTGGAGAGCCACCATTGGCTCGCGCTGCCGATTGGAAGTTTACAGATGAAGATGGAAATAGCTACCGCATGGAGTATAATACCATGCCTGGCTGGGCTGGTAGTAGCTGGTATTTCTTGCGCTATATGGACGCCAATAATGCCACCGAGTTTGCCTCGCGCGAGAAGGTGAATTATTGGGGGCAAGTAGATTTGTACATGGGCGGCGCTGAGCACGGCACGGGACACTTGTTGTACGCTCGCTTCTGGACCAAAGTATTGTACGACTTGGGTTACATCGGATTCGATGAGCCGTTCAAAAAGATGATCAACCAAGGAATGATCTTGGGTCGAAGCAGCTTTGTGTATCGCATCAAAGACAGTCAGCAGTTCGTGTCTTTTGACAAAAAGGATCAATACGAAACTCAAGCATTACACGCCGATATTTCTTTAGTGGATAGCGACGTGTTAGATATAGAAGCATTTAAAAATTGGCTTCCTGAATACGCAAATGCCACGTTCATATTAAACGACGAAGGCAAATACATCTGCGGTACGGAGGTAGAAAAAATGTCGAAATCGAGGTACAACGTTCAAACACCAGACGAATTAGTAGAGAAGTTTGGTGCGGATACTTTGCGTTGTTACGAGATGTTTTTGGGCCCTGTAGAGCAAAGCAAACCGTGGGATACGAAAGGAATCAACGGCGTACACAACTTTTTACGTCGCTTCTGGAGACTGTTTCACGATGCGGAGAATCAAATGGCTGTTTCTGCTGAGGAAGCTACAAAAGCAGAGTTGAAAGTGCTCCATAAAACCATCAAGAAGGTAACCGATGATATGCAGCGTTTCTCTTGGAACACCGTGGTAAGTACCTTGATGATTGGTGTAAATGAATTGACCGATTTGAAGTGTAAAAAACAATCGGTACTCGAGCCGATGTTAGTGCTTCTTTCGCCTTACGCCCCTCACATGGCGGAGGAATTATGGGCTAAACTGGGCCATGCGGAATCCATCACCACAGCACAGTGGCCGTTATTCAACGAGGCCCACTTGCAAGATGATGCCTTTGATTATCCGGTTTCTTTTAACGGCAAAACACGATTCAATATCAGTTTACCCGTTGATTTTACCCCACAGCAAATAGAGGCCGAAGTGCTTAAACACGAGCTTACACCGAAATACTTAGAAGGAAAGGATCCCAAGAAAATTATCGTAGTACCTAAGCGTATTGTAAACGTGGTGGTATAATTCTCGTGGTATTTCCCCTGCATGGGTTATCTTCGCTCCATGGTAACGTTGAGTGAATTTATCATGGAGCGTCAAGCCGACTTTCCTTATGCGTCGGGTGACTTGTCGCGCCTTTTAGCAGATATCGGTATTGCCTCTAAGATTATTAATCACAAGGTAAATAAAGCAGGCTTGCAAGATATTTTGGGTGCTGTGGGCACTACCAATATCCAAGGCGAAACCCAAATGAAGCTGGATGTTTATTCGGACCAAGCTTTGTTTAACGCTATTATGTGGGGCGGGCAAGTTTGCGGCGCAGCCAGCGAAGAGCAAGAAAATTATCAGGCATTCGATCAAGAGCACTGCCGCAAAGCCAAATACGTTATCCTTTTTGACCCCTTAGATGGCTCGTCGAATATCGACGTGAACGTGAGCATTGGTACCATTTTTTCCATTTTTAGAAGAAAAAGCAGCGTGGGTGATTTAGCCAATGTGAACGATTTTCTTCAGAAAGGAGCAGAACAAGTTGCTGCTGGTTATGTGATCTACGGATCGAGCACCATGTTGGTTTATACCACCGGACATGGCGTGAATGGGTTTACCCTTGAACCCAGTATTGGAGAGTTTTTTCTCTCCCATCCTGACATGAAGATTCCGGAGGAGGGCAAAATATTTAGCATCAATGAAGGACTGATGGAAAGCTGCAGCCCTGGTGTGCAGGCTTATATCAAGTGGTGTAAAGAAAAAGACAAAAACACTTCTCGTCCGTATTCTGCACGTTATATCGGCTCATTAGTGGCCGATTTTCATCGCAACTTGATCAAAGGGGGCATTTATATCTATCCCGGTACCGATTCTTCACCTGATGGAAAGTTGCGCTTGCAATACGAGTGCAATCCGTTGGCCTTTTTGGTAGAGCAGGCTGGTGGCAAAGCTTCACATGGTAATGGCCGCATTATGGAAATTCAGCCTAAAACCCTGCATCAGCGCACCCCGCTCTTTATTGGATCCAAGAATATGGTAGAAAGGGCGGAGGCTTTTATTCGTGATATGGACACCGCAGAATCCTGAGGAATGCCCATTTTAATTGAACTTAACGAATCGAAGGTTTCGCATACGAGGAGTACCATTATCTTTACCACCGAAAATTTATATTGTGAGCGACAGTCTCGTAATCATACCAACCTATAACGAAAAGGAAAACATCGAGCGCATGGTGCGCAAAGTGTTCTCTTTAGGCCATCCTTTTCATTTGCTAATAGTGGATGATGGATCGCCTGACGGTACTGCTGATATTGTCAAACGCTTACAAAGCGAATTTCCTCATCAGTTGCATCTTCTGCAGCGCCAAGGAAAATTGGGCCTCGGTACGGCCTACATTGCAGGATTCCGATGGGCTTTAGATCGTAACTACCAGTTCATCTTCGAAATGGACTGTGATTTCTCACATAACCCCGATGATCTCGTTCGTTTGCATCATGCGTGTGCGGTGGATGGTGCGGGCATGTCTGTGGGTTCACGCTATACCAAAGGTGGCGGAGTAGAAAATTGGCCTTGGCATCGCCTCCTCATCAGTTCGGGTGCGGGTATTTACGTGAATGTTGTCCTAGGCTTGGGCGTAAAAGACGCTACTGCTGGTTTCGTTTGCTACCGTCGCGAAGTGTTGGAAGCCATCGATCTCGATAGTATTAAGTTTATCGGATATGCCTTCCAGATTGAAATGAAATTCAATGCCAAACAACTTGGTTTTCGCATTCAAGAAGTGCCCATCAAATTCTCTGACCGCGAATTTGGAACGAGCAAAATGAGCATGAATATTTTTAATGAAGCTTTTGTGGGGGTGGTAAAAATGCGCCTACGCGGAGTAAAGCGCAAAGTCTAATGGATTCGAGGTGTCTTTGTTCTGCGTCGAAGTCATTGGTTTAACATAATGAAAGACATGAAGACACTCATCAAAAACGCAACTCTTGTAAATGAAATGTCCATCACGCTAAGTGATGTGCTCATCCACAATGATATGATCGATGCTGTGGCACCTGCGGGTACTATCAATGCCGCAGAAGCAGATCGCGTAATAGATGCTACAGGATTGCATTTGTTTCCCGGTGTAATTGATGATCAAGTGCATTTTCGCGAACCTGGTTTAACGCACAAGGGAGATTTATATACCGAACCTAAAGCGGCTGTGGCAGGTGGCGTTACGAGTTACATGGAAATGCCGAACACCAATCCGCCAGCCTTGACGGTGGAGTTGTTGGAAGAAAAATACAGCCGCGCACATGAAGTCTCATTGGCCAATTATTCGTTCTTCATGGGTACGAGTAATACCAACTTAGACGAAATAAAAAAGATCGATCCTACACAGGTGTGTGGATTAAAAATATTCATGGGATCGAGCACGGGCAACTTGGTGGTGGATAACGAAGAGGCGTTAGAAGCTGTTTTCAAAGAAGTGAAAATGCTCATCGCTACACACTGTGAAGACGACCCGATGATCAAACAGAATATGGCGAAGTACCAAGCGGAATACGGCGACGATATTCCAGCTCAATTTCACCCGCTGATTCGAAGCGAAGAGGCCTGCTACAAATCCAGTAGCTATGCGGTTTCTTTGGCTAAAAAGTACGGCACGCGTCTGCATATTTTGCACATCAGTACGGCTAAAGAATTGGAGCTATTCCGAAACGATATTCCGCTGAAGGAAAAACACATTACAGCCGAAGCATGCATACATCACCTTTGGTTTAGCGAGGAAGATTATTTAACCCATGGAAACAACATCAAGTGGAATCCTGCGGTGAAAAAAGCTTCTGACCGAATGGCCATTCGGGAGGCGGTGAAAGACGGACGTATAGATGTGATCGCCACGGATCACGCCCCTCATACGAAAGAAGAAAAAGCACAACTATACGCGAAAGCCCCGTCGGGCGGGCCTCTCATTCAACATACATTAGTGGCTATGCTCGATATGTATCACCAAGGTGTTTTTTCCTTGGAATTGATCGCCGATAAAATGTCGCATAAAGTGGCTGAGCTTTTTGAGATCGACCGCCGCGGATATGTGCGCGAAGGTTACTACGCCGACTTGGTATTGGTAAACCTCAACGAGCCTTGGCAAGTCACCGAAAACAACTTATTGTATAAATGCCAATGGTCGCCATTTGAAGGGTACACGTTTCAATCGAAAGTGAAGCATACCTTTGTAAACGGACATCATGTTTACAACAATGGTCAATTCGATGAATCTAAAAAGGGACAACGTCTTACGTTCAATAGATAAGAATATGCGCAGAATTTTGATCGTAGGAATGGTATGGCTATTTGCAGCTTCGTGCGGCGATGATGGCTCTCCTCAACAACCATTGATGGATCAAGAATCGTTCACTCAATTGTTGCTCGAGGTGCGATTGGTGGAAGGTATGTACAGTATTCACTACCGAAATATTGATCAACAAGAAGGACAATTAGCTGATTATTTCAAGGTGGTTTTTGTCAAATATGGTGTTACCCGGGAGCAATTTGAACAAAGCTATAAAGCGTATAGTGCGGATGGCAACGCTATTCTAGAAATAGAAAAGGAAGTAGGGGAAAGGTTGTCAAAAATGCAGGCCGAAAATCAACAACAAATCTTGAAGGACAAATAGATTGGGCCCTTAGAGGCTTTTGAAAAAACGTCCAGCTTGATCTACCGCTTGTTGAATGGGCTGAAATTCGAAATCCAATTCACGGATCAGTTTGTCGTTGGTGTAGTGAAAACGCACCTGTGCATTTTTGGTGGTTTCTTTGGTAACGAGCGCTCTTTTTCCAGTCAATAATTCTTTCAAAAATTCCACGACACGCCCCATAAAAAGAAGTGTGGGTGTAGCTATGCGAGCTATTGGTTTTTTGCCCAAAGCAGTACCGATCATATTGAACACCTCATGCATACTCAAGCTTTCGCTAACTAAAATGTAGCGTTGACCACTTATTCTTTTCTGCACTAAATCCACCATGGCGCGGGCCACATCGGAGGCACTTACAAAGCCTGTTCCACCGGGAGGATAGGCTGGCAGACCCTCATTTATTTTGCTGAAAACATTCGTGCTACTGCGGTGGGGATCGCCAGGGCCTATGATAAATCCGGGGTTGACAATAACCGCCTGAAGGCCTTCCTGAATGCCTCGCCAAACTTCCATTTCAGAAAGGTATTTGGTGATGCCGTAATGCGTATTCAGTGAAGAATTTTCCCATTCGTTTTTTTCAGAAAGTGTTTGGCCGTCAACCGTACGACCAATGGCCGCTATGGAGCTTACATGACAAAGCTGAGCAGTATTTAATCCAATGCAAGCATTGACCACATTTGCGGTGCCTTCAATGTTGATTTTGTACATCTCTTGGCGGTCTTTTCGGTGATAAGAAACAACGGCGGCGCAATGATAAACCACTTCGCACCCTTGCATGGCTTCTAGCAGAGAGGGAACATCCATCACGTCGCCTTCTACCCATTCAATTTGGCCAAACAAGTTGCTCGATTGATAAAAATCAAAGATGCGCTGTACCATCGCTTTGCTGGTTGATGAGCGATATAAGGCCCGTACCTGCTTTCCGCGAGAAAGCAGTTCCAGCATTACATGTGTACCCAATATGCCCGTAGAACCAGTTACCAATGAGATCATGCCGTAAAAGTAGTTCAAGAATGCACTTCTTAACCCTTACCCTTGTGTAAGAAATAGCTTAGGTATATTTGTCTGTGGAGTTTTCGGAGCACATACAATCTATTTTGCGCATTCTACCCGATAAACCAGGTGTTTATCAGTATTTTGATGCAGAGGGAAATATCCTATATGTGGGAAAAGCCAAGGTGCTTAAAAATCGCGTAAGCTCCTATTTCACCAAACAGCGATTTGAAAGCGGCAAAACGACCATTTTGGTTCGAAAAATAGCCGATATCAAATACATCGTGGTGGAGAGTGAAATGGATGCCCTTTTACTCGAAAACTCCCTCATCAAAAAGTACAAGCCGCGCTATAACATTGCGCTGAAGGACGATAAAACCTACCCGAGTATTGTTATCAAAAACGAAGATTATCCGCGCGTTTTTGCTACCCGACAAATCATAAAAGACGGTTCCGAATACCACGGTCCCTTTGCTTCTGCGAAGAACATGCACACCGTGTTGGATTTGGTCAAAAAATTATATCCCATACGCACCTGCTCTTTGGCCTTAACGCCAAAGAACATTGAAGCAGGAAAATTTAAAGTGTGTTTGGAGTATCACTTGGGCAACTGCAAAGGCCCATGTGAAGGCCATCAATCGCTGGCGGACTATGATCAGAATGTGGATCAGATTCGTCGCATTATCAAAGGAAATTACGGTGAAGCCCTTCGTGAATTGCGCTCGCTGATGCAGCAACTGGTGGCGGAATACAAATTTGAAGATGCTCATTTTTTAAAAGAAAAAATTGAAGCACTCGAAAATTTCCAAACGAAGAGCACGGTGGTGAGTCCTACGATACACAACGTAGAAACCTTTGCCATTGCCTCTGATGAAACCGCTGGATATGTGCATTACCTCAAGGTAAACAACGGTGTTATCGTCCAGAGTTATGCCATGGAGTTGAAGAAAAAAATGGAGGAGACCGATGCGGAGTTGCTGGAGTATGCTATCGTAGACATTCGCGATCGCTTCCAAAGCACCTCGAAAGAAGTGTTGGTGAATCATGAGTTGGAGCTCGAATTGCCGGGAGTAGAATTATTTATTCCACAGCGTGGCGACAAGCGCAAGCTACTGGAATTAGCGCAGCGCAATGCAACACACGGCATGATGGACGCGCACAAGCAACAAGCCTTTGTAGATCCGGAGCGCCACACCAATCGCATTTTGGAAACAGCGAAAAAGGATTTACACCTCAAAGAATTACCCGTTCATATAGAATGTTTCGATAACTCGAACATACAAGGAACCAATCCCGTGAGTGCATGTGTGGTATTTAAAAATGCCAAGCCCAGCAAAGCCGACTACCGTAAATTCAATGTAAAAACTGTTGTGGGTCCTAATGACTTTGACACCATGAAAGAAGCGGTATATCGACGTTATCACCGCTTGTTGGAAGAAGAACAACCGTTGCCGCAGCTCATCATCATCGACGGCGGTAAAGGACAGTTGGGAGCGGCGATGGAGAGTCTAGCCAATCTTGGTATATATGGTCAAGTGGCGGTCATCGGTATTGCTAAGCGATTAGAAGAAATTTATTTCCCAGGCGATTCGCTACCATTATATCTCGACAAGCGATCGGAAACCTTAAAGCTCATACAGCAATTGCGTGACGAAGCCCACCGTTTTGGACTATCGCACCACCGCGATCGCCGCAGTAAAGAAGCGCTTCGTTCGGAGATCACGGAAATACCAGGCGTTGGTTTCCGCACCACACAAGCGCTTATTGTTCACTTCAAAACCGTGGCTCGCATCAAATCCGCCACCCTCGAAGAACTCGAACAAGCCGTAAATAAAAAGATGGCGAAGATTGTGTGGACGTATTTTAAAAGCGCTGATGAGAACTAGTAAAATTCGATGAAAGGATAATTGAATTAACAAAGTAATTCGTTCTGTAGTTTCTTAATTCTTGAGGTGTAAATTTTATAAATTGCGAAAACTCATTAAATAAACATTTGTGAAATGGGCGACTGGTCTTGGATTGTCTGAAGAGGGGCTATTTGAATTCAACTAATTTTATTCCAGAACGAACCAGATTGTTGATAAAATGTTTGTAATCCCAAAATTTCATTTAAATTTTTTATAAAAATATTCCTAAGTTTATTCTATCATTAATGAGCGTTTTTTATTTTTTAATCACTACTAAAACCAATTATTTCTTTCTTACTTTAGAAACAACCCTAAACTTTTTCAATCTTTTCGATATTGACATCTGGACTAGTTTATAATCAATCATCGATTTGGTATTTGTTTGAAACACATCAACTGATTCTTCTTTGTTTTTACCTTAAACTGATTCAATTCTAAGTTGAATTATCGCGTGAGTTTTTTTTACTAACTAATCATTTTCGCAACATGAAAAAAATTGCTTTAATACAAGGCAGGTTATTCCTTTGCCTAATAATTTCAATCTTTTTGTCGGCTAATTTTGTTCATTCTCAGGCTCCATTATGGATCATGGGGAATAAATTGGTTGATTTCAGTTCGACTGTGCCTGAGGTGTCTGATTTGCCTCAGCCAGGCACTAATCCCAATTTGCATTATACAGGACAGATCCCTCAAAAAGGACAATCTTGTCAATTTGATAATAATGGAGACCTGCTTTTTTTTATTATCGATGGAAGTATATTTGATGCCGAGGGTTATTTGATAGCAAAGGGGGTTTCATCAATCCTTGATTTAACCTCTACTCAATTAGTGCCTAATCAAGTACCATTTTATGGTGGAGATATAGGTATAACCTCAGTACCAGGTTTTTGTGATAAGTTCTACATTTTCACTACGAGTACAATAGAAAATAGTAATTTGTGCGTGCTTTGTAGCGTTTTAGATATGTCGCTACAAAATCCAAATTTCCCTAATGAACCTGAGAGAAGGGGGAGTCTCCTAAGTTATGAATTGAATGAAATTAATGGTGAATTAGACTATTTTTTTAGTTATGAAGGGGATTATACATACGTGGAGGGTACTTTCTTAGCCTTAACAGATCCTGTGGCATTAAAGAATGATTCTCATTCAATGGAGTTGGTAGAGGTATCTGAGTCTAAAAAATTGCTGGTGCTTTCAGGTCGGAAAGATGGAATGCTTGCTTTTCGTTTTGAACCGGCTTTGATAGTAGCAGCTGATAATTGCTCATCATATAATCCTGATTTTGGCCAAGGATATTATTATGGCAGTGTTGAGGCATACGATGATTGGTATTCTCCGAATTATACACTTGCCGCCATATCCATAGATTGTAATTCACCCGATTGGGAATCTAATAATGCTGTGTCCATTAGTTCCTTAAGCTTGAATGGACAGATTTCTAGTACTATAATGATTCCAACGGGCACACAAGATTTTGAACATAATTTGCTAACAAGTTTAGAATTTTCACCTAATGGAGAATATTTATGGTTTACTCGGAATAATGCGCCAGAAATTGGTGTAATTAATTTAAGTAACTATACAGTTAGTTTCCCTTTGGAGGGTGATTTATCAAATTTTGCATTTAGTGAGCTGGAGAGTCAAAGTAATGAACAAAAAAGTGACGTTATTTACCTATGTTCTAGTACTGCACTTTTCAAAATCACTGCACCTAATGCACCTGAAAATAGCGCCCTAGAAGAGGTGAGTTGGGGAGGCGGGTTAGAGCCTAACACAATGAATGTTTTTACTTCTGGTAATAATATAAAATCCATACAATTTCAGAACGCCAGTGGCTATAACTTGGTTAACTCTATTTCAGCTAATAACTGTTGTCACGATTTTGCCGAAATTGAAAATATCACTCCTTCAGAAATTAATACTTCTAATGACGGTACATGGATGGACGGTGCAAATCCTTTTAACAATCAGACTTCGCCTATAAGGGTCATGGGAGATTTGATTTTTCGAGATGGAACGGTAACTACGCTCTATAACATGACATTTGAGTTTGATGCAGACGCTAATGTGATCATTGAAAAGGGAGCAAAGGTGAGTATGTATAATACCCGATTTACATCTCTGACTTGTGATGCTGTATTATGGCCCGGGGTCGATCTGTTGGGAACAACAACTTCTAGCAATAGTATTGACCAAAACCCTATGTTTGGGTCGGATCAAGGTTATTTATTTATGTTTAATTCGACGATTGAGAATGCAAAAATTGGAGTTGATGTCGGAACTTATGCTTTAAACAAAGGAGGTGGTGTTCTTATTGCAATTAACAGCACATTTAGGAATAACGTTGATGGAGTCATTTTTAGGAAGTATAGATTCACGAATTCCAGTGGCTTTGTTCAGAATAAATCTAAGTTTACCAATTGCACGTTTATTACTGACGCACATCTAAACGGATCCGGAATAAATCCAAATAAGCATGTACAATTGCTAGGAGTGGATAAAATTCTATTTTCTGATTGTTCATTCATGAATACTACTGATCTCGGTGTCTATAACTGGTCTCAGCGAGGCACAGGATTGTATTCTAAGAATTCTAGTTTCACAGTAGATGGTTCTAATGATCCTTATTGGACAACTAATGATAATGACCAAACGACATTTTATAAGTTAAGATATGGGATTGATTGTAACTCATCACATCTTCCATATTGCACTTATACATGCAAGGAACAAGAGTTTCAGTATTGTCTGTATGGTATTGTGAGTGTTACAACGGATAATGTTAAAATAACTTTGAATAATTTTACTATGCCTGATGCTTCAGGTATAAGCCTCAATTTTGATATCACAGAAAGAGGAATTTATTTAGCGAGTAGCACAGGGTATGTTGTTGAACAAAACTCTTTTGTTGGATATGATGATAGTTCTAATCCTGGCGTGTTTCCAAGGGCAGTTGGTATTTGGGTGAAAGAAAGTGGAGTCTTGGCCAATAAGATAAGAAACAATGATTTTAACAAACTACTTTTAGGAACGTACATATCGGGAAAGAATAAAAATAGTAGTATATCCAATAGTATTGGTTTGGAAATTTTATGCAATACTTATGGGGGTAATTCTAATGATATTATTCGGGCAGCTAACTCCACCATAAGAAGGAATCAGGGAGGAGATATTACAACAATAAATGGTACTAACACTTTTTCAAAAGCAGGAAATCAGTTTTCTGCCGAAATAGGAACAGGATCGAGTGTTGACTTTTTGATCGCTCCTAACAACACTGACATGACGAATTATTATTGCCACAATAACTTTATAACAATTCCAGATCAGAGTGGAATCAACAATTGGAACGTTGATTTGTTGAATGTCATTGTACAGCCGGCCAGTTTGTCTCCTTATGATTGTCCAAATAACTATACCTCAGGGGCTAATGGTGGATCAGGTGTTGTATTAAATCCGGGTGTAGTTATTGATGTTGTAAATCAAATTCAACTTTTAAATGAGGAGTTAGTTACATTAAAGCAGGTTTATTCAGCTATCATTGATGACAATCAAAAGGAAGCTACTCTTGATCTACTTAATGAGGCATTTCCTCATGAAAGTCAATTTTATAGGGATCTATTAGCTCAGCGCTTCCCATTGAGTGATGAGGTTTTGAGTGAAGTGATTAAGGAAGCGTCAAGGTTGAGTTCTTGGCATTTGACGGAAGTGTTATTGGCAAATAGTCCCTTATCTAAGGAGATTTTATATGAATTGGAAAATGCAGATGTCCTGGATGATTTTTTCATGAGTTTTATTTACGACGTTGATACTGGTTCTAGCCTACGCACATTGATGGAATTGAAAATATCCACCATTGAAACGGAGCGCGATGAAATGCTTGGCCAATTAATTTTGGCTGGTGTAAATTATGAATCGGATGATTCAACGGAAGTTGATATGCCTTTGGTTTTTGGTGAGTATTTGAATCAACTAGAAAATTTGGATAATTATGTATCTCTTCGAATAAGAGCTGCATGTATGGTCGAGAATGGGGATTATGCTGGTGCGCAGGCACTTATTGCCGATGATCCAACATTAGCATCTTACTCATCTATTATTGGTATGGCGGCGCAAGTGGGTGAGAATTGGAAATTATTGACTGAGGCGCAGATAGAGACTCTTTGGTTAATTTATCGTTCAGAGGAGGATGTTTCAAGTGACATGGCATTTGAAATATTACAAGAACTTGGTCTTGCCAATTTTGAGCCTGAACCTGAGATTCCTGCTCAGAACCGAAGCTTGCGTGTTGAGCAAAAGGACAAGAAGGCTAATCAGGCTTTGCTTGGCTTGTGGCCGAACCCTGCAAATCAAACTACTTGGTTGAATTACCCAGCAGAAGCTGATGGGAATTCTTTGATTACTATAATTGATCCATTAGGTAGAACTGTTGAAACAATTATTCCGAAAGGTAATGGAATAATAGAACTTGCCCTGGGATCTTATGAAAGTGGCATCTATATTATTCAACTCACTGCCTTTGATAAGGTGATGGATAGCATCAAACTTACAGTGTTAAATTAATTTTTAACAGCACAGATCGCCCTAATGGCGATCTGTGCTATATATTTGAGATTATGTCAAAATCCAAGTTTCTCTTTTTATTCGCACTCCTTGTTTCAATTGTATCTAATGCTCAATGGCCTTTGTTTAATGAAGTCCATCCCGTGAGCATTCAATCTCCTGCTTATAACTATACTGCTCATGGTCACTTCGGTAATGTTATAGTGATTGATACAATACCAAATTATTATGATGGGTATTTAGTTTTTGGAAATGGAGTACTTTGTCATCCCGATAGTGCGCAGAATTATATGAGAAAGTTTAGTGCAAAATGTAACATCAATGGAGAAATGATGTGGTGGAGGAGATATGATGAAAACAGCGCAGACATCAATGAGCAATGGTATAATTATGCTGGTGCGGACTATGGAGGAATTTTTATGAATTCATTAAATAGGATTGTTGGAATTACAACCAATTTTAGTTTTGCTGATAATACTGGTTCGGAGTCTAGAAATTTTTTGGTGGAGATTAATCTTGAAGGAGAAATTGTTGAGCAGTATTTAGTAGATAGTAGTGCTAATCGATTTTTTTTTCTTGGCATGATGGAAGATACTTTTGATTCTGGCTATCTCGGGTTTGGATATTTACAAGATTCTTTGGCTGTTATAAATCAGGACAATGCAGTGGCCTTTCTTTTAAAAATAGATTTTCAGGGTAATCATATTTGGCGAAGAACTTATACGAATACATTTTGTATTGGACCAAGAGGTGTTGTAAAAGCTATGGACGGCGGGTTTTGGTTGGTTTGCTACAAGGATATGGGCGAATACTGCAGCGATAATTCTTCTCAGAACATGGATGTAGTGATCATAAAAACAGATGCGAATGGAATTGAGGAAGCTCGATATCAAATGGGAGGTAGTTGTGGTGATGGAAATGTTTTTGTTTATGAGTATGAATTGGATAAAATAGCCTTGTTTGGTCGTCTTACATCGGAAGAACTGGAGCCTATGCCTTATGAAGGTTATATGTTTTCCGCTTTAATGGAGCAACTGCCATCAGGAGAGTTGAGCGAACCTTCGGAAATGAAGAATTATTTTGGTGGTGCTGGTGGCAGCCCATCCAATTTTCACCACCCTGTTGATGGCAAGTTTATTTTGACTGGTGGCCATGGATTTGAAGATAATGTTTTTGGTGATGTTCTCGATGGATTCATTTTTAAATTGGATGAAAACCGTGACAGTCTGTGGTGTAGAAGATACTCTTATTATGAAGAGACGATCAATTTTGATAATGCACAAAATTTAATTATGGATTCAAAAGTCATGAGTGACGGTGGTATCGTCTGTGTAGGTAAAATAATACAAGGCGGCGATAACCCCAATCCAAATCTTCATACCCCCTGGATCTTCCGTGTAGACTCGCTGGGTTGTTTGGAACCGGGATGTCAGTTTGTAGATGTGCAAGAAGTTGTCGTTGGTCTGCAAAACACGATGAGCATCTATCCCAATCCTGCGA
>JBDKGH010000083.1:0-6375 GCA_039798265.1 Bacteroidota bacterium
CTTTTTCTCTGGAAGAAGAAAGCAAAAACAGCCTTTTTGGAGCACTGAAAAAATGGATTGCCACGTTTCGTGAAGTGAATCCAGCAGATATTGAT
The DNA here is from genome assembly GCA_039798265.1 of Bacteroidota bacterium. Taxonomy (GTDB): domain Bacteria; phylum Bacteroidota; class Bacteroidia; order Flavobacteriales_D; family Sanyastnellaceae; genus JBDKGH01. The sequence goes on from JBDKGH010000083.1 coordinate 96, forward strand.
AATGCATTGGGTTTACCATATCCAGGTGATGAAGCGAACAAATCGATGACTTTTGGCACAGAGTACTCCAAGCGGGTGGCTTATGAACTCAATCACCATAATCCAGCCATTCCTTCTTTGGGTAAAAAAGTGAGCAGCAAAGAGGATATTCTGTTCGACTTGATCAGTGTGCAATCAAAAAATAATTTCTCTTTTGCTCGTTATTTCGAACAGCGCATTCGCGCAGCTAAATACGATCTCACCAAAGATCAAATGATCGATGCCTTGAAAAATGAATCGGCAAAGACGCCTATTGGTTTGTACCTCGGTATCGAAGAGTTGTTGGATGACGACTACGCCAAATGGATGGGTAAGTTGAATAAACGTTACCGTGATTATACCTCGGATAGTTTATTGGTGTGGACACCTCGTGCTAAAGGCGAAGCAACCGAGAATGATGATCAAGTAGTGACTTTCGCTGAGGAAATGCCGGTTTTTATGGGAGGCGATGAAGCCCTTTATAAATACCTTTCCAGCGCGTTGAAGTATCCGCAGGATGCAATAGAGTCAGAGATTTCGGGTACGGTTATCGTGTCTTTTGTAGTCAATAAAAAAGGACAAATTCGCGATGTAACGGTAGAAAGAAATCCAAGCGGATCAATGTCGCTCGCTGCTGAAGCGGTGCGTGTGGTAAAGGCAATGCCACTATGGAAGCCAGCAAAACAAAAAGGTAAACCTGTGAATTGTAAATTCATGCTTCCGATCAAGTTTGCCTTGAAATAACACGATTTTGAAATCTGCGACTAATTCGTTATCATTGTGTCGCTTAACCGCAAAATAGAACCTTTTCTTATGAAAAAAATATATACTCTTTTGATGGTCGGTGCTTTGTCACTCGGTGCTGTAGCTTCTGATGTGCGCCTTATTGTGGAGAAAGTAAACAATCAAGGCTTAGTACCCGGTAACACTTACCGTGTATGGGCTCAAATGGCTTCGCCTGATCATTCCTTGCACATCGTATGGGGTGATGTAGAGAATCCACTTTCCATCGAATCAACCACTCCCTTCTATCAGCACCCTTATGGTGGCTTTTCTTCGAGCAGCATAGCTCCAGCACTGAGCAGTGTAGATCCTGCTGTGGCCTACGATTCATGGGTAACTATCGGGTATCAAAACAACGAAGGCAATGATCTTTGGGATTTAGGTATCGATTTTTCTGCCTTCAATGCAGGTGGAGAAATTCTCGCTAACAACGGTGCTTGGTTCCTTATTCCTACGGACGAAAAATGTGCTGCTGAAGAAAACGGAATGGTCCTATTGGCTCAATTTACCACTACGGGTGTTGCTTCGGGTCGTTTGAATCTTCAAGGTTGGACAGCTCCGAACCAAAAATGGCAAGCCTTAGGTTTGACTTTCACCACCGCTGAGTCGTTTGTTTTCGGTTGCACCGATTCCAAAGCCTCTAATTATAATGCTGATGCTACTTTCGACGATGGTTCTTGCATCGAATCTAACGAAGTGTTAGCCGTTGGCGATTTAAATGCTCAAGCAGAAAACTGGCAAATTTTCCCTAATCCGCTGCGCGATAACCTCCTTCATGTTCAGTTCAATACTACTCTCTCAGCGGGAAAAGAAAGAGCGAACTTACAAATAATGGACATGAGTGGTAAAATGGTGGGCACACATAACATCGTTTCTGAGCAGATTTTACCAGGAAATCGCTTAACTTTGACTCAAGACCTAGCGGCAGGCACTTATAAAGTGATCTTAACCCAAGGTTCGTTTTCAGAATCAAAGACACTTATCGTACAGAAATAACCATTTCTTTTTTAACCTTATCAACCTTAACCAAACAGCAGAGGCTACATTCAGGTGTAGCCTCTGTTGTTTTATCCCATGAGAACGCTTGTTGTTATCGGTTGTTTGCTTTTGTTAGGATGCAAATTAACCTCTACCAAAAATGAAGAGCTCAATACCTATTGGCTGCATAAAGGCAATTTGCCTTGCACTGGTCAGCTCATGGTGGAGTATCCCTCTGGCCAAACCTACTTTCGTCAAGGACCAAATGATTTCGGCGATAGCCTTTTTGTAATTGGCTCAGTAAGCAAGCAAATGACTGCTGTCCTAGTTTTACAATGTTATGATCAAGGCTTGCTCCAGCTGGATGTTCCCATTCGTCGTTATCTCCCTTCGCTTACAGATGCGTGGGCAGATAGCGTAACGATTCATCAATTGCTAACCCATACCCACGGAATAGATAGTTTGGGCAAACCGTTGACCTTTTTTCCAGGCAAAGGATTCCACTATTCCAACTTCGGATATCATTTGCTAGCGCAAGTGGCATCGGCCGTCCGAAAGAAAACCCAAGAACAGCTCTTTACGGAGTTGTTCCAGCAATGTGAGATGACCCATTCATTTTATCCAAAAGAATCCCTTCGTTCGCGGATCGCCAACTATACTTATCTGGATAGCCTCGATCAAGAAATAACGGAGGCTAACCCAATGGAAAATTATCCTGCCGCGGGTGCTTTATTATCCAATGCAGCAGATCTGATTCAGTGGGCAGGTGCATTGCATGGGGGAAAATTACTAAGCGATTCTACCTATCAAAAAATGATCACACCTTATCCCGAAGCGGTGCGCGATCATCCCGTATTTGGTAAAACGACCTACGGGTATGGTGTTACTATAGCTAATATAAATGGTCATTTGCGCATCGGTCATACCGGATTTGCTCCAGGTTTTTGTTCCATGTGTTACCATTTCCCCGATCAAAGGCTGACTGTTGTTTTGGTGGAAAACAGAGCATTTCCAGATAATATGGTCAAATCTTTTTCACATCACGTCGAATTTTTGAATATTATAGAAAACTGGCAATGATAAAGGCTCCCGGAGCGTGTATTTTTGCCTCAAACGATCAAGCTTTATGAAAACCCATCTCATCACTGGCGGTTGCGGATTTGTAGGACGAAACATGGTTAAGCGCTTGTATGCTACAACGTCAGATCAAATTATTTTCATCGATGATCTTTCTGTAGGTACACATCCTGACACCTGGATGCCAGCCGCCAAATCGCGCGATGGAGAAGGGTATGCTGTTTATGACAATCGATTGCTGTTTATTCAAGCAGATGCATTGCGCGTAATGCGCCATTTCTCTGACGATATTCAACTGTTTGAAGATAAGTATCAGTTCCCGATCAACAGGATTAACGATGTGTTTCATTTCGCTGCCATCGTTGGGGGACGCGCAAAAATTGACGGTGATCCCATGGCTGTTGCACTGGATCTGGCCATCGATGCCGAAATGTTTTATTGGGCATGCCGTTATAAGCCAGATCGTTTGATGTACCCCAGTTCTTCTGCTGCTTATCCCGTGGATCTTCAAACAGAAGGCGGAGCTATTGCATTAAAAGAAAGCGATATCGATTTTACCCGCATGGGGCAGCCCGATATGACTTACGGTTGGAGTAAACTGACGGGCGAGTTTTTAGCCAAAATTGCGGCTTCTCATTATGGATTGAAGGTAACCTGCATTCGACCATTTAGCGGATACGGTGAAGATCAAGATTTGTCTTATCCCGTTCCTGCTATTGCCGCTAGAGCAGCCAAAAAAGAAGACCCTTTCGAAGTGTGGGGAAGCGGACACCAAGGACGCGATTTCGTTCATATAGATGATGTGATTGATTGCATCTTGTTGGCCATGGATCATATTCACGACGGTACCGCCATCAATATAGGTATGGGTAAGTTGACAAGCTTCCGAGAAATTATTGACGTTTTCTGCTCTATTGCAGGTTATCAGCCTACCATTAAACCACTTTTGGACAAACCAGTGGGCGTGCATAGTCGTTATTGTGATATGACATTCGTAGAACAAAAACTCGGATGGAAAGCAAAGATTAGCATTGAGGAAGGTATGCGCAGAGTGTATAACAAAGCGGTTGAACGTTTAGCCCAAGGCGAGAAGTAATGAGCGAAAAAAGAAAAATTGTTTGTTTTGGTCCGGGCCCATTATTCAAAGGCGGGATTCAGAATTACAATACCTCCTTAGCTCTGGCCTTCGACAAATTGCCCGATACAGAGGTGCATATTGTTTCGTGGACACAACAATACCCCGCCATTGTACCGCGCGAGTTTGTAGATAAAAGCAGCAAGACCGATTTGCTTGCGGGTAGCCATGTTCAGGTAAAATACATCACTAACTACAACAAGCCCGCGACTTGGCGAGAAACGGTTGACTACATTCTAGCCTTAAAACCAGAAAAGGTCATTTTTCAATGGAGTATTGCCCTTCAAGGTTTGCCGCTCAGCGCTATCGCTAAACGGTTGAAAAAAGCAGGTGGAGTAGAAGTGATCTTTGATCTGCATTTTGTTATTCAAAAGGAACATTCATCACTCGATCGATATTTTACGAAACGAGCTCTTCAACATGCCGATACCTTCATTGTGCATGCACTCAAGACGTGGGAAGAATTACAGACCGTATTTCCAGGTAAAAAAATGCAGCTCACGTACGATGGTAAAAGAGCTGTGCAAGTAACCAACGTGATCAAGCTGTATCACCCCATTTATGATTTGTTTAAGCCCGATCCTCAGTTGGACATAGAGGCCATCAAAAAGGAATTGGGGTTAAAAAAGAATGTTTTTTTATTCTTTGGATTCATTCGCAAATACAAAGGTTTGCACAACGTTATTCAGGCTTTCGATTTAGTTCGTAAGCAGCGCGATGATGTGAGCTTATTGATTTGTGGAGAATCTTTTTGGCAGACCTTAGATCAAACCAAATGGTCAACAAAACTGAAAAACATTCTTTTTGGTACAGCGAAAAAACTCTTCCTTAAAAATTCGGATAACGAAAAAGACTATCGTCCTTTAGATTTAATTGAACAACTTGGAATGCAGGCGGACACGAAGGTTTTCAACCGATTCATTCCGAATGAAGAAGTGAATAAGTACTTTCAAATTTCGGATGTAGTGGTGCTGTATTACCTCACCGCAACGCCTAGCGGTATTGAATCTTTGAGTTATAATTTCTCCTTGCCTTTGCTAGCCACACGAGTAGGACATTTCCCTGAAACGATTGTGGACGGATTTAATGGCTACTTGGCAGAGCCTGAAAACATAGAGGATATGGCGAAGCAAATGATCCGATTCCTAGATCATCCCGTTCCAAGAGAAAACGTAAAAGAGAGCACAAAGGAAATGAGTTGGGAAAATTATGCAAAAGCGATTCTCAACGACTAACGCTGTATAATCAATTTACTTTGCTCACGCGAGAAAGGACGGGTCACATCTACTAAGTAGATACCGCTGCTCAAATTGGAAATATCCATTTTCTGCTGATAGGCGCCATTAAGCAGGTAAGAGGTGACCTTTTTGCCTGACAAATCGAAAACCTCAACGGTAATATGTTCGTCAGAGTAATTGCTGAGACAAAACCAATCGCCAGCAGGATTAGGGTAAATGGCGTCGTCATAGCTTTCTTTATACAGTTCTATTTCTTCGGAATAACGAAATACACCATTCGTATCAAATTGCTTCAGGCGATAATAGCAAACAATACGCTCAGGTGCTGTGGGGTCAGGGAAAGAATAAGAATGATCGATTTGCGTGGTGCCATTACCTTCCACAAACCCGAGATCTTGCCAAGTAGAACCATCAATAGATCGCTGCACCGTGAATCCGGAGTTATTGATTTCCGAATAGGTTTCCCATTCTATCCAATTTACTTTTCCCACCTGCCTTCCATGCAAGTTGGTGAGGGCAACAGGCAACACAACCGGAGCACAATCGACTATCGCGGTGCCTAAAAAATCTAAGATCACATTGGTGTTTACAAAACTGTAGTTCGATAAACAAATGATGTATTGCTGTCCGGCTGTTACATTAAGTTGCGGGCCAAAATTACCTGCACTACCTCCGGCGGGTATCGTATTGGCGAGCCCTGTTCCTCCAATGCTTGTAGCGTTCCATACACAACGCACAGGAGCAAGGGTATTGTTGGCTATTGCATTGCAGGTAGCCGGCCCGGTGTATTGCCACATCGACCAGTCGTAGAAACCAAGTTGAGTTCCATTTGCACCAAATACAAACCCAAGACTACCACTACCCGTAATGGTCACTTTGAGCCAGCTAGAATTTAACTCACCAGCAAGTAAGCATCCCATGTCTGTGCCGCCCCATGGCGGAGGCGTAACGCCGAAGTTAGGATTGGAAACACCACCAGCTGCCGGAATTTCATTAACGGATCCAAAGCCACTGGGCGAAATGTGAAAAGTATAGGGGTCACATACTGGCA
>JBDKGH010000084.1:0-30651 GCA_039798265.1 Bacteroidota bacterium
ACGTTGTTGTTGAAACCACCACATAAACCACGGTTAGAAGTAATTGCTACTACTAACACCTTTTTTACATCACGCTGTTGGCTGTAGATTCCATCGGTGCTATCGAGAGTAGAACTCACGTTAGAGAGGATCTCTTGAAGCTTTTCTGCGTATGGACGCATACGGGTAATGGCATCTGTAGCGCGTTTTAATTTCGCAGCAGAAACCATTTTCATCGCAGATGTGATTTGCATGGTGCTTGACACCGATACAATTCTCATCCGTATTTCCTTCAAATTGGCCATTACTTCGTTAGAGTATCAAAAGACCGAATGCAGTTTAAGCTGCATTCGGTGTTTATTAGTTCTTGTATTTCGCAGTCAAATCTTTGGCAACTTTTTCAATCACTGCTGTGATATCGTCACCAATGTTTCCGCCACGGATCTTATCAAGTACATCGCGGTGGTTAAGATCCATGAAGGTTAGAATTTCTTCTTCCGCTTCTTTCACTTTGTCCACTGGAACGTGAGAAAGCAAACCTTTTGTACCGATGTAGATGATCGCAACTTGTTTCTCTACTGACACAGGAGCATTTTGTCCTTGTTTCAAGATTTCTACGTTACGACGACCTTTTTCCAATACGAATTTGGTAGCTTCATCGAGGTCAGAACCGAACTTGGCAAACGCTTCCAACTCACGGAACTGAGCTTGGTCGAGTTTCAAGGTACCGGCTACTTTCTTCATTGATTTGATCTGAGCCGATCCACCCACGCGGCTTACCGAAATACCTACGTTGATAGCAGGACGGATACCGGCGTTGAACAGGTTAGACTCAAGGAAGATCTGACCGTCTGTAATGGAAATTACGTTCGTTGGGATGTATGCTGATACGTCACCTGCTTGGGTTTCGATGATAGGAAGAGCGGTTAAAGAACCACCACCTTTCACTTTACCTTTCAAGCTAGGAGGAAGATCGTTCATCTTTTCTGCTACGCTCTGCGTTTCGTTGATCTTCGCTGCACGCTCGAGAAGACGACTGTGCAAGTAGAATACGTCACCAGGGTAAGCTTCACGTCCGGGAGGACGACGAAGAAGAAGAGATACCTCGCGGTAAGCCACAGCTTGTTTAGACAAGTCATCATAAACAATCAAAGCTGGGCGACCAGTATCGCGGAAATATTCTCCAACAGCGCAACCAGCGAATGGTGCGTAGAATTGAAGAGGAGCTGGATCAGATGCGGTAGCCGCTACTACTACAGTGTAGGCCATAGCGCCGGCATCTTCAAGGGCTTTTACAGTACCAGCGATGGTAGAACCTTTCTGGCCACAAGCAACGTAGATACAAAATACAGGCTCACCCTTCGCGTAGAATTCGCGTTGGTTGATGATAGTATCGATAGCTACGGTTGTTTTACCAGTTTGGCGGTCTCCGATGATCAACTCACGTTGACCGCGACCGATTGGAATCATAGCGTCGATCGCTTTGATACCCGTTTGAAGTGGTTCTTTTACAGGCTGACGGTAGATTACCCCAGGAGCTTTACGCTCAAGTGGCATTTCATACAGGTCGCCAGAAAGAGGACCTTTACCATCGATAGGTTCGCCGAGGGTATTGATAACGCGACCCAACATACTTTCGCCAACTTTGATAGAGGCAATAGTTTTGGTGCGTTTTACGCTTGAACCTTCTTTCAATTCGCCAGATGGACCGAGCAATACGGCACCCACGTTATCTTCTTCAAGGTTCAAGGCGATACCACGAACGCCATTTTCAAACTCGATAAGCTCACCTGATTGTACATCAGATAGTCCATAAATACGTGCGATACCGTCACCTACTTGGAGTACGGTACCCACTTCTTGGAGTTCAGCTTCGGTTTTCATTCCGGCTAGCTGCTCACGCAGGATAGCGGAAATTTCTGCAGGTTTAATCTCTGCCATGGGTCAGAAAAGTTTTTAATGTTTTGGAGTTTAGATCTCCGCCACGTAGGGGTTCTCAGCGAAGCCCCTTTTGAGGTTTCTGATAGAATTGTAAATACTGGTATCCACTTGGTTGTCGCCAACTCGAAGAATAAATCCACCGATGAGGCTAGGATCTATTCGCTCGGTTAATTCAACATTTCCGTGGGCCATTTGAGATGCGAGAGCCTCGATTTTTGAACGAGTCTCTTCATCTAGTGGCGCAGCTGACACCAAATCCACAGTTGTGATGTTCTGGTGACGCTTCACCTGCGCTACAAAAGAGCCAGCGATTTCCATTACCATATTCTCACGGCCTTTGTTGGTCAAAAGCTCCAAGAATGTTGCGGTAATAGGGCTGATGTGAGCACCAAAAACCTTCTTCAGAACAGTGTTCTTCGTATCAGGTTTTATTACCGGGCTCAATAGCATCAACTCAAGGTCGCGGCTATTCGCAATAGCTGTATGTATCATCTTCATATCAGCGAAGACAATATCTACAGCCTCTTTCTCAATGCATAGATTGAGAAGCGACTTAGCATACCTGGATGAAATGCGTATCCCTTTCATTCGTGTGGATTAGTTGGCTTTGAAATTAGCAATCAAGTTGCTGTTCAAAGCTTTCTGTTTTTCCGAATCACTAAGTTTTTCTTTTACCAAAGACTCTGCAATCTCGATAGAGAGTGTAGCAACTTGGTTTTTCAACTCAGCAATAGCGGCTTTCTTTTGGTTGTCAATTTCTGCTTTCGCAGCAGCGATCATGCGATCTGATTCCGCCTGGGCCTTAGCATGAGCTTCAGCCTTCAACTTGTCAGCTACAGATTTAGCATCCTTCATAAGTTGGTCGCGCTCTTCGCGTGCTTCACGCAAAAGTTGCTCGTTTCCAGCTTGAAGTTTTGCCATCTCTTCGCGGGCACGATCTGCCTGACGAAGGGCATCTTCGATGCCTTCGGCGCGCTCATTCAAAGACTTAACAATAGGCTTCCATGCAAACTTAGCCAATAGACCAAGCACGATGAGAAACGCTAATGAAGCCCAGAATACAACACCTATTGATACGGTGAGTGCCATTAGTTGAGATTATGGGTTATTGATCAAAAACTAGTCGCGTGGATAATTATCCAAGAGCTACGAGCAAGCACACAATCACAGCGAAAAGTGCAACACCCTCTACAAGAGCGGCAGCTACGATCATGTTAGCACGAAGATCACCAGTTGATTCTGGTTGACGAGCCATTGATTCAAGGGCAGATTGGCCGATACGACCTACACCGATACCTGCACCAATTGCAGCGCAACCTGCGCCAATACCAGCTAGACCTTGATTCATCACAGTGTCCAACAATACAGTCAAAAATTCCATTTTTGTATGGTTTTAATTGAGTTAAACGGGTTACTTATTAATGGTGGTCTTCCTCATGGTGATGCTCTTGTGTAGCATCGCCGAAATACAAAGCAGCAAGCAATGTAAATACATACGCTTGAAGGAAGGCTACCAACAACTCGATCATGAACATGAAGACCATGAAAGCCGTTGCGCCTACTCCTACTCCGTATCCAGCCACGGCACTTTGTTGACCAAACAACAGTACCAATCCTACGAATGCGAGAATGATGATGTGACCTGCAGTAATGTTCGCTGTTAAACGAATCATCAATACCGCTGGCTTAATAAACAAACTCACGATTTCTATAGGAACGAGGATAAGTTTAATACCGAAAGGAATACCAGGAGGCCAGAAAATGTGACCCCAGTAGTGAGCATTACCATTAAAGGAGGTAATGAGGAATACCAATGTTGCCAATACGATGGTAACACTGATGGTACCGGTGATGTTAAATCCACCGATGAATGGAATCAAACCAAGCATGTTTGATAACCAAATGAAGAAGAAAACTGTCAATAAGAAAGGAACAAACTTGTCCGCTTTCTTTTTACCAATAGAAGGTACTGCAACCTCATCACGAATGAAGAGGATAAATACTTCCATCAAGTTTTGAATTCCTTTAGGTGCGCTGCCAGGTGCTTTTTTATAAGCCTTAGCAACGTTAAGGAAGATAACTAACATAAGGATAACTACTACAAAGATTCCAAACACTGTTTTAGTGATGGAAAAATCCATTGGAGCTACATGATGTACTTCTTCTGCTGCTGCATGTGCTTCTTCAGCTGTCGCTGCATGAGTGGTTGTGCTATCAGCCACTGAAATGGCTTCGTTACTTACAAATCCATGCTCTGCAGGAGCCTCGTGAGCAGCAGGCGCTTCACCATGAGCGTCAGAGTGTGCCGCAGCTTCATGAGCATGCGCTACAATAATAGTCTCGTGATGATTTTCGTAGGTAATTCCAGACGCCGCAGTATAAGGTTTGAATTGGAGTTCGCCATGAGCGTCGAAACCATTCCAAAAATTTGAAGAAGAAAAGACTTCTAAATGACCTTCGTGATAGAGAATGACTGGAAGTGGAATGTAAATACTTCCGATGATGTGAATTTGGTGTGCATCAGCAATGTGGTGCATGATCATTTCACCTGGTTTGAACTTCTCTTCGTGCTCACCTTCACCGCCAGAGGCGAATGTGAATAGAGAAGAAAAAACCATGAAAACGGCTAAAACAAACGACAGCGGAAAACGGCTTCCGAAAATTGACGTATTGTTTGTTTTGTTTTGCATGAGTTTACCCCCTTGAAAATCGACCGCAAAAGTAGGCAGCGATTAACAATAAAAAAGGGCTTTTCTTAAAAAAAAATAAGATTTTGAAACTTTCGTCCTGAATGCCTTGATTGGCGCGGATTACAGGGAATACTTTTTTTTCAAAAATCTATTTTTTAAGATTTTTCTTGCGAATTATGGTTTTGAAAGGCCATCACCAAAAGAACCGTAAAGGCGATATAGGTGGCGAATGTCCACAAAGCAATGGCTACTTTTTCTTCTTTTCGAAGGCTGATCGCAATGGCGAGAAAGGCGGCAGTTATCATCAGTTTTATAGTAACCGATGCCATGAAGGAGGTCACAAATCGTTGAGGACTTTTTTGCGCAGCAGCTTTCATGCGCTTATACAGAATAGCAGTCAATAAAGTGTAACCAGGTACAACCGCAAAAATGATCATCGGAACGGGCAAGAGATGGCTCATTGCACAGGCCATCGCTGTAATTACGATTCCGAGAGCAATAAGAGTAAGGGTTATAGCAAAACGAGTAGGTGTCATTTTCGAGTCAGGTCTTTGATAACGTAGTACATGGCTACTATCACGCCGAGAAGAGATAAGAGTAAAGTAAAGAGCCTACCCGTAGTGAGGTAGGCGTCTAGTTTAAGTCCGGCCCATATGCACAAGCCGATGGTAACGGCCATTTGCACGGCCATTCCGGAGTATCGTAAGAAGTCGTTAGACCGCTGCCGATTCGGCTTCAACGGCTCTTCCATCTTTCTTGATTTCTTTCACTTTAGCACCCATGTTGCATGCACCTGTGAAGCTAGCTCCTGGTTCAATCGCAAGTTTATCAGTGAAAATATCACCCTCTACTTTGGCTGATCCTTTCAAAGAAAGCAATTGCTGAACGCTGAGCTTGCCTTTGATCAAACCTTCAATCTCCGCATTTTGGCAGATCACAGTGCCTTCTATACGACCAGCAGGACCAATCACTAAACGACCTTTGGTGCTCAGGTTACCGATAAATGAACCATCGATGCGGATGTTGCTTTCGCAACGGATCTCACCTTCAATGGAGGTTCCTTCAACGATACGGTTGATCGCCATATCTGGTGCAGCTTCTGATTGTCGTGCCATAGTGCGGTTGTTGTTTTTAAGCATGGTGTAGCGTTAATAATTGCTGTTGTAGAATTGCAAATATCCTTCAAGATTTTTGCTTTTGAACAATGCAATATAATTCTGTTTTGAAATTAGGAACATAGTATAACCAGCTGAATTGATGTCAGCTAACTTAGAACTTCCGCCAGTAAAGGCTCCCATGTAGTCTTGAGCCAGTGCCATTCCTTTGAATGGCTTCACCAAAATAATGTGCTGATTTTTATCCAACAAGTTATTGGTTACCTTCAAAGCAGCGGAAGCAAAGTTCTCTGTATTGAAATCAGCAATGTTGGCTTTGGTCTTGTTTACATCAGTACCCTGAATGGGCATTACTACTGCAAAGTAGTGTTCAGCTCCTTCTTCAAAAGTAAAGGTGATTTCTGGTGTGGGTAGCGGTGGTGTGGGGTTCGACTGATCGCCTGACTCGTCTTTCTTAGGCTCTTCAGGGGCCGATGGCGCACCTTCTTGAACAAGCGCCTTCAACAACTCCTCTGCGCGCTTGGCCTCATCACTGCCGCCGCAATTGTCTTTTATGGCGTTGAGCTCTTTCTGATAGTTTTCTTTTATGCCATAGGCAGCATCGGTATAACCAACACATACTGCACGAAGCAAACGGTATTTACAGAGTAAATGGTTTTCGGGCTGCGTGTTGATCACATTTGTGCACAATGTAATGACCTCCGGATAATTGCGGTCTGCATAGGTGCGGTAAGCCATTTCATAGGCTTCGCGCTCTTCTTTTTCCTTGATCTCTTTCATGTCGAGATACTCTGGGTTGTCCACAAGCTTCGACCACTCGGAGTTGGGATAACGCTCTTTGATTTGACTAGCCCAATATTTTGAATCACAAGAACCACAGAACGGATTTTTCTTGTAGTTGCTGAGTTGTTCTTTGCTCAACCATGTGCGGAACAACTGATAGTGTGTGACTGGATGAAAATCGCTTTCCTCCATGTTTTTAATCAAAAGTTCCCATGAACTGATGGCGTTATCTTCATCATCGAGGTTTTCTTTATAAATCACCCCAAGTTGATAATATGCTTCGGCGGAAGCTACAACAGCCTCTTTCATCTTAGCGTCATTACCACAGGGCAATTGGGCTCGCAATTCGTCAGCTGTTGGAACTTTGTAAGGGTCAATGATTTCACCGGATTCATTGGTGGTCGTTTCAGACGCCGTGATTTGTGATTCGTCCGGCGAACCAAAGGATTGAGATAAACGTGATTGTAATCTCCAGTTGTCTTTTAATGGTCGATCGCCCCAAGTGGCTGTAAAGTTTTGTTTGCCCTTATCGCGAAGTTGCTGATTGTAACACCAAAAAGTACCTGAAATACCACCTGTGCTAGCGGCGTTGGCTGCTGCTTCTTGGGCTGCACGTTCATCGGCTTCTCGCTTGGCGTCAGCTTCTTGTTGCTTTTGGCGCACAGCTTCTTCCAAGGCTTTTTCGATCTCGGCATCTGATTTAGCGCAGAGCACAATCAAACTATCGTTGAGCTCGATGGTGTTGATGTATTTCACCAATTCGTTCAAGCTTTCTGCGCGCGCTTTGATTTCGCGATAACGGGGATGCTTTTCGTCAATCCGCTTAAACGTGCTGTCATAGGCGGCTTGTGCGTCTTGGTATTGGCGCTGATCAAAATACAAATCGGCTAAACGCAAAAATGTTTTTGCGCGCTGTTTAGCGTTGTCTTTATTGGCCTTCAGTGATTCTTCAAAATAAAAGATAGCCTGGTCACGCTGTTGTTCTTCCAATGCCACATCGCCTAGTGCATAGTAAATCTGATCGCGGTATGATTTGTTTTTCTCATCGCGGAGCATTTTCATCAGTTCTTTCTTGATCTCATCAGAGCTTCCTCCGCGACGATTGTAAGAAAGGGCTTTGTTGATTTTGGAATAAAAGGCCAGTTCGTAAGGCGGGTGCGACTTGAGCACCATATCATAGTTGAGCGCGGCTTCTGTACTCTTGTTCAGCTGCGCGTAGATCTGTGCCAAAATGAAGTGAGGACGGGCACGGTCTTTTTTCTTTTCAATGTGCTTTAAGGCCTCTTCCATTTTCTCCGCGGCATTCTCTAATTTGTCTTGATGCAGGTACAAATCAGCAAACACCAAAAAATAATCTGCTTTGAGATCTTCGGGAATATCACCATCTGGTTCTACACGGTTGAGCATTTGTAGCGCTCGTGAGTAGTCTTCTTTGGCAATAAGAGTGCGGGCTAGCCAGGTGTGCGCTGTAATTTGAGCTGCAGGCCCCTTGTACTTGCGGGTCACAAACTGAAATACCTCTTCACTACGGCCATAGTTGCGTTTGTAAAAATGCGCTTGGCCCACGAGCATGTAGTTTTCGTCAATCCACTTGTTAAACTCGGGATGTTTTTTTTCTTTTTTACCCTCGTCTTTGATGGTGTGTCGGCGAATTACCTTTTCACTTTTCTCAATGCTTTTTTCCATTTCTGGATAAGCACTTTTGGCTGTTTCGTCTGTACCGTAAATGAATATAGGTAGAATAAGATCATAGTCTTCAACTTGGGCATCGGCCAATTTCTTTTGGCCTTTTTTCATGTTTTCGTTTGAATTGAAATGTCCGTTGAAGTGTGCGGTAGTATTGTGGTATGCCCGATAGGCAAAACCATCTTTTTTAGTGGTACATCCTATTAGCAGGACGACCAAAGAAAGCAAGAGGAGATATGTTTTAGTAGTGCGATTCACAAAAGGGGAGGGTTTTTGAAGCCCGGCTTTAACGATAAGATCGCGAAAATATTGCAAATCAAGCGCGCGACCAAATAGCGGATTGATATGATTTTGCTTTTCTTTGTGCTCGAACAAAGCAATGGAATTTAAAAAGAAGGAACCGAAGAAGAAGTTGATGAAGAAGCTGAAAAGCCGATTCCGATTGACTATTCTAAATGAAAACACATTTGAGGAGCGGTTTTCATACTCCCTTACGCCGATGAACGTTATTGTGATGTTCGGCGGTTTGCTTCTTGTGTTTGGTACTCTAATCTACCTTTTGGTGGCTTTTACTCCTCTGAAAGCCTATGTAATTCCAGATTTTACGGACTATTCTTATCGTGAAGACGCTCGCAAAGCGCGCCTCGAAGTGGACTCTTTACTAGGTGTAGTGAGAGGTCAAGAGCGTTTTTTGGCAGACTTGCACATCGTGTTGAATGGTGGCGAATTGTCCAACAAAGCCGATACGGGTGTGAAGCAAGTTTCCAGTGTTGACTTGAATTATAATGTTTCGGAAGTGGACAGCGCGATGCGCCAAAAGCTTTCTGAGCAAGACCGCTTCCAATTGGCTATTGATGATGAAACGAAGGCAACGAAAAAGGGGTTTCTCTTATTTAAACCAGTGAATGGAACGATCAGCGGCACTTTTGATCCAAAGGCTGGGCACTTTGGTATTGATCTCGTTGCTCCAAAAGATGATCCTGTTAAAGCGGTATTGGATGGAACCGTTGTGATGGCTTCTTTCACTGCGGATGGTGGCAATGTTATTCAAATCATGCACGCCAATAACCTCGTTTCTGTTTACAAGCACAATAGCGTCTTGCTTAAAAAAGCAGGCGATCGAGTGAAGTCTGGTGAGTCCATCGCCTTTATTGGCGATTCGGGAGACCACAGCGAGGGTCCACATTTGCATTTTGAACTTTGGGAAAGCGGAATACCTGTAAACCCGCTCGACTTTCTGTCTTTAGACAAATAAACCTAGTGTCTTTTTTCGCGAAGCGTATCGCGAATCTCTTGCATAAATGCAGAAGGAAAGATAAACCGATTGAGTTCTTCATTATCCGTCGATAGCACTTCTTTTTTGGTTCCTTGCCACCATAGCTCGCCAGAGTGAATAAAGTTGATGCGATCTCCAATCTCCATTACAGAATTCATATCGTGACTTACCACCACTGTGGTTGTCTTGAATTCGTCTGTGATTTCACGGATTAAGTTATCGATCACTATAGATGTTTGTGGATCAAGTCCAGAGTTGGGCTCATCTACAAAAAGATACTTGGGGTTCATAGCAATGGCTCTAGCTATGCCAGTGCGTTTTTTCATACCACCAGAAAGTTCACTTGGATAAAGGTGGTTTTTACCTTCCAGGTTGACGCGCTTTAGACAAAAATTAACCCGATCATGCATTTCACTTTTGCTCATTTTACTGAACATTTGTAAAGGAAACATCACGTTTTGCTCTACTGTTAGGGAGTCGAAAAGCGCTGACCCTTGGAAGAGCATACCAATATCTTGGCGTACGGTTTTGCGCTCCCAGCGATCCATTCGGGTGAAGTTGCGGCCATCAAAAATGATTTCACCATTGTCCACCTCCAACAAACCAACAACGCACTTGGTCAATACACTTTTACCTTGACCGCTTCGTCCAATAACAAAGTTGACCTTTCCCGCTTGAAGCTCAAGGCTAATGTTTTTGAGTACGGTATTGCCGTTAAATGATTTTGATATGTTGCGTATTTCGATCACAGCAGCAAGAGTTGAGTGAGCATGTAATTCACGATCATCACCAAAATGATGCTATACACAACGGCTTTGGTGCTGCTTTGCCCCACTTCTAAAGCACCGCCATGGGTGTAGTAACCGTGGTACGAAGAAACACTAGTGATAATGAAGGCAAAGAATACAGATTTCACCAGCGTATACACCACGTCATAGGGCGCAAAATAATATTGCAAGCCATATAAAAAATCGGTTAGGCTAATGGCTCCTGTGCCTGTGCCCACTATCGCACCGGCGGTAATGCCAATGCACATGCTCATGATCACCAAAAACGGAAAAATGAAAACAGCGGCGATGAGCTTTGGTAAAATGAGGTAACTAGCAGAGTTAACCCCCATAATGTCTAGAGCATCTATTTGTTCGGAAATGCGCATGGTGCCTATCTCCGAAGCGATATTACTACCTACTTTTCCAGAAAGAATAAGACAGACAATAGTCGAAGAAAATTCTAAGATCATGGTTTGGCGGGTAGTGAAACCAATGGTCCAACGGGGTATCCATCCACTATCAATGTTGGCTGCTGTTTGAAGCGTTACCACGGCTCCCATAAACAACGAGAGAAGAGCTACTATACCAATGGACTGCAAACCGATTTTATCGATTTCATCGACAATCAGTTTACGATATACGCTGCGTTTTTCGGGGCGCGAAAAAACGTTGCCCATCAAAATGGCGTATTTACCTATGTGGCGATAGATCTTCGTCATTGTGCACAAACTTAGAGTAGGATTGCTATCAGATTACGACGCTTCGGAAGCAATAATCACAATGGAGCGTTAATTCCTTTTTCTCAATAGCGATCTAATGCCTTCAACGATGAAGGGAATCAAATAAGTGCTTACGAGCAAAACAATTTTCATGATCGAACGGGCAATGCTGCCTTCGGCTGGCCAGCCGAACAAGTGATCAAGTGAGGTGACTATAAAGAACACGCAGATGTAAAGCACAAAGAACCAAATGAATAACTTGTAGCTCCACTTGCGTTCGAGCGCGTAAATCATATGTTTCAGAAGGGGAAATGAGGAGTATACCCAGCCAGCAATAGCGATGAGCAATACGAAAATGTGAAGGGCTGCGTTTTCTTCCACGAAGTGTTTAAATTTACCGAACAAAATTAAGTACATGAAGACCATTCTTCGATTGAGCCTTGTTTTTTTCGTTGCGGGCAGCTTGTTGAGCTCTTGCGCAACTACGCGTCGTAAAAATCGCTGCAACACTTGCCCTGTGTGGAAAGATGAAGTGGAGGTTGTGAATCAGTGAAAAATTCCCCTCGATTAGAAGATGCCCTTGGCCGCTTTCTTCCAGAGGGTTCTGTGGAGTTAGCGTGCGATATGCTGCGTCAATTTCCGCATCACTTAGTCATTACAGAGCCGCGATCTACCAAGCTCGGCGATTTTACTCCCGATCCGAGCGGGCGCCATCAACTTACGGTAAATGGCAACCTCAATCCATACGCTTTTCTCATCACCTTGATGCATGAATTAGCCCACTTGATTACTTATCTGGATCATAAAAACTCCGTTAAGCCGCATGGCATCGAATGGAAAAACAGTTTCAAAAAAACGCTTTCTCCTTTTCTTTCAAAACACATTTTTCCGCATGATGTAGAGTCGGCCATAGCCGCCTATTTGCGCAATCCCGCTGCCACTACTTGTTCTGATTTACATCTTTCAAAAGTGCTCGCACGTTACGATCGAACTAGTCACCCTAATATTAAGTTGATTGATGATATTCCCTTTGGAGCGCGCTTTCTATACGGACGCGACAAGCGCATTTTTGTAAAAAAGGTAAAAATTCGAACTCGTTTTCGGTGTATTGAAGAAAAGACGGGTTATGAATACCTGTTTCACCCCCTGGTAAAGGTTTTTTTGTTAGAGGAAAAAAAGTAAGGGCAAAAAAAAACCGCCCCAATGTCGGGACGGCTTCCTATCATTAGAAAATCTAGTTCTTTTGGAATTTTAAGGTCTTTACCTTGCCTGATTGTGTAGTGATCTGGCAGATATAAATACCTTTTCGAAGAGATTCTACTTCGAGTGGAATCGAAATACATGGCTCACCGTTCATTTCTGGTCGGATGATGCTCATGGTTTTTCCGGTGAGGTCTTTAATGACAATCGTAACGTTTTCATTGAGCGCGCTCTCAAACGTTAGGTTTGCCTTTCCCTCTACAGGGTTAGGACTTACAGATGCTGAGCCAATGGGGCCGCTTTGTGCAACTGCACTCTGCGCTACCGCTAGACCAAGCATACAAACTAAGAGGAGTAAGAGTCTTTTCATGTGCTTCAATTTTCAACGTCACGACAAAGTCAAATACCTTGCCTTTCTCCTTAAACTGTAAACAAAAGTAAAGGGTTTCATTTGAAAACACAAAATTTTCCTTGATGTTCAGTGTCTTAAAATTTGCGAAAGCTTAAAAAGAGAAGTGAAGCTGTGCAATAACATCAGAGAGCTGATTGCCTGAAATGGCCGAATTTCCTGAGGAAATCGTTGTTCTATCCGTATATATCCATTGGCCATAACGCACCTGAAGTTCCATACCTCGACGAATATCCCAGGATACCATGGCGTAGGCTCTGCTGCCTTTTCCATAGTAGGGAAGTATGCTAAATCGGTACAAAACGTCGTTTTCGTAGGCATAAATTCGGGCGTTCCAGTCTTGAATATCCATGATAGCGTACCTGAAAGTAAAGGAAACGGGTACTCCTTGTTTTTTCCAACCAAGGTCTTGATACATCATAAAACCCTGCTCGCGAGTGGCGTTTTCAGTATCTACGATGGCCCACTCTGCTCTGGTTTTGAGTTGAAGGTTAGGATGCGGAGCATAAACAGCGTGCAAACGGAAGTTTTGTCGCTTTCGGTCAACTGTGTAATCAATGGCTTCATTAATGGCCCCATCTTGAGAGTCAAACCGGACGCGGTAGTGAACGTAAATTTCGTGCTTTTTATCGGGTTTATAATTGAGCTGTGCGCGATAATCAGCAAAGTGAGAGGGCGCACTAGCCGAGGAGGTGAGCCACGGGTAGAGTACTTGATCCGCGTAGGCCCGCAATGTCCAAGCTTTAGCTAATTGCGCTTCGATGCCAATCATCAATCCACTTTCGTTATTGGGGCTGATGGGTGAGCCTTCAGCAAAGGCAGCCGCATATCGAACCTGATAGTCGGGCGAATAATACCGGTAAAGCGCTACCGCTGATAGCCTTGGATGAAGAGATGCTATGAGGCCATGAATCATGGCTAATCCTCCGTTGCTGCTGTGCGCAATTTCTCCGAATACGTTGGCGTTTCGAATGACACCTTGATAATCGAAACCGACATTACTCAGTTCTTTTCCGTTGAATCGAAATTGGTTGTACAAAGAAACGTTCGGTGTTAATTCTCTATTGTATGCCGCATGAGCAGCGGTAATGCCGAAGTTGAATGTTCCTTGCTTGTACTGCAAGTGACCACCGAATGATTGTTCGGTAATTTTGTTTTTGTCTTCGAGCTCTGCCGCCGTGCGATGCAAACCGCCTAAGTTGATGGAGCTGGCAATCAAACCATCGTCTTCGACCAGTGTGCTGTCTGTTGTTTGAACGAGGTTAGCCGTTAATTTTTTTCTAGAAAAAAAGGTGGTGAGCTCAAACTTACCCTTTTTTAAAGTGGCTGCTGCGCCGCGCATATACGTGGCTTCATTCACACTGGAGTAAGGTCTTAAAACCTGTGCGTTTTTCTTGACATTCAACACATAAACAGATTTTCCAAAACCGAGTCCAGACCACATAGTAAGCCCCTGTCCAAACTGGGCTTGATAGTCACCAATGGCGAGTGTTTTCAGCCATTTTTTATCCGTAAAAAAAAGATGTCCGCTGTAAAAATCGGGGCCGTTTTGTAGGCTTTCTCCCGCATCTTTTTCTACCGTTAAACCTGCACGGATGTTCTTTTTGTAATCAAAACGATAGCGTACGTATCCATAGTCTGGGGAGCCCAAAAAATTAGGTTGGTTGTTATTCTCTGGATCTGGAATATAGCCTGCTCGTTGTTGCAGTTCACGGCGGTAGCGCATGAAAAGGGTGCTTTTGCCTTCTTTGGCAAGGTCTGCCCAACTAAAACCCGTTAAAAAGGAAGGTGCATCAACCGTTACAAATGGTTGAATGAGTCGGATGGTTTGAAGTGAAAATCCACTTACTGCTTGTAATTCAAAAATACTTTTTAGGGGACCATATTTTTGAATGTGACGTTGGAGGGAAGCAATTTGAATGTCGCTGATCAAGTTGAGGTCGCGGAGTTCTTCTTCGCTAGAGGTGTTGAGGTCAAGCGGGTGCTCGAAGTAATAAGTTAGATCCTCCAGCAGGTTCGTGTAGTCGAGTTCATCTCCATCGCCGAGGGATTGCGCAATTTCCTCGATGCGTTGTTCAATGATTTGTTGCTTTTCTGCTTCCTCTGTGCTTTGTGAGAAGGCAGAAAAGGATATCAGCAAGAAGGTAAAGAGGAAACTACTTCTTAGCATTGCCGATATAGGAAAGTGAAAGTTGTGGTGAGAAGCCGAGTGTATTGTGCCAAGAAGAGGCCGCGTCTAATCTCCATCCCGAAAATTGATATCCGATACCAAATGCGGTAGATGAAGGCATTGATCCAGCTCCAGCTCGGATGAAGAAATTTTCGACGGCCTGATATTCCAAAGCTCCTTTAATAGATACGCGTTGTTCGCTCTGGGCAATGAGTTCTGAAAGAAGGGAAACTTTTTGCGAAAACACATAGGTAGCACCCATGCGCAGCACAGAAGGACGGCGTTCATCGCGATAGTCGGCCAAGGCACTTCTTGTGGGATTGGCAATGTGAGCGGCTAAAAGAAGGTGTTCGTTCATGCGGTAAATAGCTCCTATTTCTACCGAAACACCTTGACGAGAACCATAGCCTTCCGTGATGCGCAACTGATGATAATTGAGCTGAACACCGACGGAAAATTTTTCATTGAGGGACATCGCATATGCAAGCCCGAGTCTTGAATCGGAGTAGTTGCTGTTACCGAACGAATGAAGACTAAGGCCTATTTTGCCAATTCCAAGTGGCGAGGCGATTACCAGCGCTTTGTCGCTTAGATCCTTTACAGCATAGCGGTTTTGAAAGCTCACTCCTGCAGAAAAAGATTGCACTCCAGTAAGCCCAGCTTGATTGCTTAATCCGCTCCATAGATCGCTAATGGCCACTGACGTATTGTTGAGGGCTGCAGCACGAGCACCGGTCATTTCTTGGGCATGAGCGCAAAAAACAAAGAAAAAACTAGCAATGGCAAGGCTTATTCGAAGCAAGGTGGGCAGATTTAGGTGTGCAAAATAGAAAAAAATAAGCGTTTTTCGCTTGAAGCATATGGATACTTATAGAATTGCATATATTTGCGGCCTCGTTTTTCGAGTATGCGGGCGTGGCGAAATTGGTAGACGCACTAGACTTAGGATCTAGCGCTGCGAGGCATGGGGGTTCGAGTCCCTCCGCCCGCACTCAGCAAAAGTCCAGAAATGGACTTTTTTTTATGCCGAAAAACAAAGAATAGAAGCCGTCTTCCTTGGTGAAGACGGCTTTTTTATTGGTTTCTATTGCCAATCTATAGTGCTGAGCATCAACGGAAGATTCATATTCTCTTGAACAAAAGAATGTTGTACATTTGCACCCCTTTTCGGAAACGACTTCCGAAGAGGTATTTGAAAAATAGCACATGAATATTGAACAAAACACCATCGATGCGTTAAATGCTGAATTGACCATTCGCATCGAGCCAAGCGATTACAGTGAGCGTTATGAAAAGGCGTTGAAAGAGTATCGCAAAAAAGTACAACTTCCTGGCTTTCGCCCTGGACACGTGCCTTCATCTTTGGTGAAACAACGTTTCGGAAAGTCATTGTTGGCTGAAGAAATTAACGGCATGCTTCAAGATGCTATCTACAAATACATCAGTGAAAAAAATCTAAGCGTGCTAGGCAATCCGCTTCCAAAAGAAAGCGGAGAAGTAGGAAACTGGGAAAATCCTTCCGATTTCACCTTTGTTTACGAGCTAGGTCTTTCGCCTGATTTTACTTTGGTACTCGATAAATCGCAAACCTTTAATAACTACGAAGTAAACGTTGACGATACGCTGATCAATCGTCAGATGAAAGATTACGCTCGTCGTTTCGGCGCGATGTCTGAGCCAGAAAAGAGCGAAGGAGAAGACATGTTAATGGTAACCTTCACTCAATTGAATGCTGATGGTTCTGTGAAAGAAGGTGGAATCACCAACAAATCAACCGTTAGTATTGAGTTCATCAAGCACGCGGACACTCAAAAGAGTTTGACCGGCTTGTCAAAAGGAGATACAGTAGTTGTAAATCCGCACCACCTCAGCGAAAATCATGAAGATCTTGCTCAAATGTTGGGCATTACGCACGATGAATTACACCAATTAGAAGGCGACTTTCAATTGGTAGTAAATGAAATTAAGCGTATCGCTCCAGCTGAATTGAATCAAGAGTTGTTCGATAAATTGTTCGAGGCGGGCACCATCACGAGCGAAGAGCAGATGCGTGAGCGCGTGAAGTCTGATTTAGAGAAAATGTTTCAACGTGACTCAGACTGGTTGTTCAAGCGCCAGTTTGCGGTAGATATCGTAGAGAAAACAAATGTTCCTCTTCCTGACGAATTCTTAAAGCGTTGGATTTTGTTGACCAATGAAAAGCCTGTAACTCCAGAAGCATTGGAATTTGAATATCCGATGTACGCACAGAGTTTGAAATGGCAGTTGATTGAGAATAAAATCATCAAGGATAACGATCTAAAGGTAACTGTGGAAGATGCGATGGGACACGTTAAAAACGTATTAGCTTCTCGTTTTGCACAATACGGTTTGCCGGTAGAAGATGAGCGTTTAACAGAGATGGCTAAGGAAACGTTGTCTAAACGTGAAGAAGCCAAAAACGTTTATGATGCATTGTATGAAGATCGCATTATGGAGTTAGTAAAAACTAACTGCACGATTAATACAGAGAAGTTGAGCTATGATGATTTTGTGCACAAGGTGCAACACTAAGCATAGTTAAATATGATATTTAAAACCGCCTATATGGCGGTTTTTTTTTGCTTCCATCGGGGCATATAAATAGGAGGATTAAAGATGTTTTGGAATATTAGGCATATAAATGATGCTGGTGGCTGAATAAGAAAAATTAGGAAATATCTTTTTTTTTTAGGTAAAGACCTTATAGGTCTTAGACCTATAAGGTCCTATCCATAACGACGCATATATGCAACAAAAAAGGCCCCCTAATAAGGAGGCCTTTTTCATTTTATCACAAAGTGATTATTTCTTCACGATGCTAACTGTGCTGCGGTTTTTACCGTCGTTCAAAAGAACAGTGTAGAAACCAGGAGCAACATGGAGCAGGTCGATCATGGTTGCATTGTAGCCAGCTGTAACAGCCAAGTTGCTACCGTACACTTCACGACCAGTGATGTCAAATACTTGAAGGTTCAAGTTTGCATCTTCTGTAGCTTCGAAGCTGATCATTATTTTACCATCAGTTGGGTTAGGGAAGGCTGAAATGCTACCCAATTGTTGAGTACCTTCTTCGATGATGGCAATTTCTTCTTCGCCACCTTCGCGGAACGCTGTAGCGCTAGTGCTAGCGCGTAATGTGTAGCAAGAAGTAGCATTAAACGCGCCATTATAGCCATATACGTATACGCGGTATGTTCCTGTAGGACCGTTGTTGAAAGTAATTGCTTCAGAAGTTAAACCGGTATTTTGTGAAATACCCACCTGCACGTTGCTTGGGTTGTACAAGCGCACATCGTAATCAGCTGGAAGACCAGTCAAATCGATGCGAATGTTGCGGTCCGATGTAGTGGTGTTAAAACGGAAGTAATCAAGGTCTGTTGCCGTGCTAATACGAGCAGTAATATTGGTGTTTTTTGCAATTGTTTTAGCAGTGCTCAAAGTGTTGTTTGACTCATAGCTATCAGTACAAGCTGGTGTAGCAGCGGTTGTAGTGAAGTTCACTTGAGCAGAGTAAGCACCTGTGGTACCTGAACATACAGCAGCAACACGCACGTTGTAAGCAGTACCAGCAGTCAATCCTGAAAGGGTGAAGCTTGTAGTAGCGCCGCTAGCGGTAGTCCAAGTGGTAGCAGAATTCAATTTGTATTG
This sequence comes from Bacteroidota bacterium, assembly GCA_039798265.1. GTDB lineage: Bacteria > Bacteroidota > Bacteroidia > Flavobacteriales_D > Sanyastnellaceae > JBDKGH01. Next base: position 18,408 of record JBDKGH010000084.1, read on the forward strand.
AACGCTGTAAGAAGTGGCGCCTGATAAAGCGGTCCAGCTTGCTACTGCTCCTGTTTGAGTGATAGATGCAACAGCCAGTCCTGTCGGAGTACCACAAGATACACCTTGAGAGATTGTTACAGTATAATCTTCAACTTCTCCATAAGCGAAAGACTCACAAGAAGTTGATGCTGCATTGTACTTCATGCTCACGCGCATACGTGTGTTACCTAAAAGCGCTGTGGCAGGAACAGTGAATGATCCACTTACAGTAGTTGTGCTACCAGTAGTTGGCCCGAACACTTGTTCACCAGCATCCAAGAAGTCTAAATCTTGGTTGTAGTCAATCCACACTCTCCAGAACTCTGTAAATGCACCGGCGGTATAGCCAGGTGTGCCAGAGAATGTATAAGTTGCATTGGTTGCAAGGCTGCCTGTTAATGCAGTGAAATTGCCATAACCAGCGTTGTTTCCACTTGTGTTGTTGATACCAGCAACGGTCACATTGTTGATGAACTCATCAGCAGTGCTTTGACCGTTTGATGTACAGTAGGTAGCTACACAACCGGTAGTGATGAATGAAGTAGCAGAGATAATTGCACTCGAGTTAGTGGCATCACACACGCTTTGAACTCTCCAATCATAGTTAGTACAAGAGGTAAGACCAGTAAGAGTAAAGGTAGTAGCGGTGGTGCTTACAGTTGTCCAAGTGGTAGATGTACTTGGTTTGTAGCTCAGGTTATAGCCAGTAGAACCAGATGCAGCCGTCCAACTCAAAGTTGCACCGGTGCCAGAAATACCGCTAGTAGTAAGTCCAGATGGGGCCGCACAACTGGTGTTAGCTGCACCACATGCTGTGGAGGTTAAAAGGCTTGCACGAGCGCCTCCGGTGGCAAATAGCGCTTGCATGCGGGCGGCCTGTCCATTTGAGAACATATACATACACGCATCGTCAACGTAGTCCATGTAGTTCATGAACATGTCACCGTTTGGACCATTTGAGCATGTGGTTTGAGGGAATGTAGGGCAACCGTAGTTAGAAGTTTGTTGTGTCGGAGTGTCAGCAACTTGGTCATTACCGCAGTTCGCATCTCCCCAAATGTGACGAAGGTTCAACCAGTGACCCACTTCGTGCGTAGCCGTGCGACCCTTGTTGAAAGGAGCGGTAGCTGTGCCTGTAGTACCGTAGTATTGGTAGTCAATTACTACACCGTCAGTGCTCGCTGCACCACCAGGGAACTGGGCATAACCCAAAATACCACCGCTGATGTCGCAAACCCAAATGTTCAAATATTTACTTGCATCCCATGCGTTTCTTCCGCCTTGTGCAGTGAATTTCATGGCATCGTTTGTACCGAAGGCAGTTGTTGCTGTTTGAGTACGAGTGATACCTGTAGTGGCAGCTCCTGTTGGATCCACTGTCGCTAAACAGAACTCGATGTTAGCATCTGCAACCAATGGTTGGAAAACGCTTGGAGTCAAGTTAACATCACTGTTCATCTTACGGAAGTCCGCATTCAAAACTGCGATTTGAGACAAAACTTGCGCATCAGAAATATTTTCTGTAGCGGTATTCCAAATTACGTGAACGACAACTGGAATGGTTACCAAGGCACGCTGTCCTTCGGCACCACCGCCACGTTGAATAAATTCGTTAGTAAAGTTTTCAATGTCGTTTTGACGTTGCTCGATGGCTGGATTGAGCGCTCTTTGGTACTCATAATGTTCCATCGTACCGCAAACGCGTTGGGCCTGCACGCTAAGCATAGCCATTAAGCCAAACATCGCGAGGAGTAATGTTTTTTTCATAAAATACTCGGTTATTCTATTGATTATTAGGTTTTGGAAAACGAGCGAAGATGGCGATTTTTTTCTAAAGAGCAATGGAGACAAGTCAATTTTTGCCCAGAAATCGACTAAATTGTCCTTATTGGTGCCCAAAGCCTATTAAATTGCGCCTATGTCTAGGAATAGATTCTTTGAGATAATGGAATGGGGTGCCGTAGGAGCCAATTTATTGTACACTTTCCTTTACATACAGGGCAGTTATACCTGTTTTATCTGGGGAATTATTGGCCCTCTGTTGTTACTCGGGTTGTGCATCGATCGAAAAATATATGCCGATGCTGTTCTTCAACTGGTGTATGTGGCAATCGCCATTTACGGTTGGTTGAATTGGGGAACAGCTGGTTGGTCATCAAAAACCTATTCAGCGCTCGATCACGTTTTTCTGATAGGTCTTGCTCTTTTAGGTGGTGGACTTCTAGGTTTTTTTCTAAAAAAATACTCGGATGCTCAATTGCCTTTTATGGATAGCCTGATTACTACAGGTTTCCTCGTTGCTACTTGGTTGATGATGAACTTTGTTCACGAGAACTGGCTTTACTTTATAGTGCTTAATGCTGCTTCAATAGCCCTTTATGCCAATAGAAGGCTATATAAAGCGGCGATTATGTTTGTGCTCTATTTGTTCATGTCCATTGACGCCTATTGGCAATTCGGCATTTTTACGGTATGAAAAAACAATTGCGTATTTGCATCACGGGCCCGGAGAGTTCGGGAAAAACAGCGCTTGCCGAGTCTATAGGTAAGCGATTTTCCGAAACAGAAGTGGTGTACGAGTATGCGAGGGAATTTTTGGAAGCTCGACTTCCGGCAATAGAGTACACCAAAGAGGATCTCTTATTCATGGGAGAAAAGCAACGAAAACTCATCAGTGATGCAAGAGCTCCAAGAGTGATAACAGATACAGACTACTTAGTTCTACATATCTGGATGAGCGAGGTGTTTGGTGATACCCAATCCGTTTTTTTGAATTGGTTTACAGAAGATCAACCCGATTTGATTTTTCTCTGTGCGCCGGATATAGAATGGCAACCGGATCCGCTTCGAGCCAACGAAACTGACCGCTGGCGGCTATTTGATCTTTATGAGGCGGCATTAAAGAACGCGGGCAAATCCTACCTGGTAGTTAAGGGTTTAGGGCCTCAACGGGAAGAACCGGTAATGATCAGCGTGCAAGATCTTTTTGAAAAAAACGAATCCAGATAAAACGATAGAAGAGCCAAGCGAGCATTACACCAATGCAGTCCGCAACAAAATCGATGGGATCCGTGCTTCGGTCAATGAATAATTGACCTTGTAATGATTCCAAAACTGCACCTAATGACAGTGAAAAAACTAGGGCAATGAGCTGATTGTTTTTGCTTGGTAGGGAATAAGCAGGCTGCTTACGAAGAGCTACTGCAGTGAGCAAAAACTGCATTCCAAAAAGTCCCATATGGGCAAGCTTGTCGAGCTTGAGCAAATCCCACGGTTCTTGATACCGGATCATGTACCCAGGAATGCCATGCATACCAATAACAATGGCCGCCCAGCAAAGCGGGACGGCCATATGTCGGAAAAATATTTTCAAAGAGGAAAAATTATCCTACTAAGGCTTCATAAGCAGCTGCATCGAGCAACTCGCTCATGTCAGCGCCAGCAGCGATTTTAACTTTAATCATCCAGCCATCGCCGTATGGATCTTCGTTAACAGAAGCAGGATTAGCATCCAAACCAGCGTTAACTTCGAGAATGGTACCTGCGATAGGCATGAAGAGGTCAGAAACGGTTTTAACCGCTTCAACAGTACCAAATACTGCATGCTGGTCAAGGGTTTCGCCGTTGGTTTCGATTTCTACGAATACGATATCGCCCAATTCGCTTTGAGCGAAATCTGTAATGCCGATAACTGCGGTGTCGCCTTCAATACGCACCCATTCGTGATCTTTAGTGTACTTAAGTTCTGATGGAAAGTTCATCTTGGTTTTGGATATATGGCCTCAAATGTACACGGATCGGAGCAATTTCAAAAATGACATTTAACGGCTTTTTATAAAAAGTGCTTACCTCGCCCATTTTCTTACTTTAGCACGCAAATGCAACCGAAGAAGAAAATGGAAATATCACTACAAACGATCCTCATTTTGGTGATCATTGGCCTAGCTGCGGGCCTTATGAGCGGATTTGTGGGAATAGGCGGAGGTATCGTAATGGTACCCATTATGGTGTATGGCCTAGGTTTTTCTCAAATGCAAGCACAAGGTACCAGCCTTGCTGTATTGGCTATGCCAGTTGGTATTTTGGCTGTGATGAATTATTACAAAGCTGGGGAAATGAGCATTCCAGCCGCACTTCTTATTGCGTGCGGATTTATTATCGGGGGATACTTCGGTAGTAAATATGCCCTCAAGTTGCCCGAACATAAAGTCAAGTTCGTGTTTGCCCTGTTGATGATCGTGATCATGGGCAAAATGCTTATTTCTTCGGGAATGAAGTGGTTTGGCTCAGGAAATTAAATGCCGCGGCGTGATTTTTCTTTTAAGATCAGAGCCAACTCTCGGCCGGTTTGTCCTTTGACACTGGTATTCTCTTGCGCTCGTCGTATAAGGTAAGGAATCACTTCGCGAATGGGGCCGTAAGGAACGTATTTCGCCACGTTATAACCAGCATTTGCCAAGTTAAAGCTGATGTGGTCGCTCATCCCAAATAGCTGAGCGAAATAAACGCGTTTGTCGTTTTTGGACAATCCTTTTTCTACCATCAATTGCGCTAACATTAAGCTGCTCTCTTCGTTATGCGATCCGCAGCAAATAGCGATGTCCGATATGTTTTCTAAACAATAGTGTAATGCGAAGTTAAAGTCGCGATCGCTGGCTTCTTTATTGGGCTGTATAGGATCTCTGTAGCCCTTTTCAGCAGCGCGTTTTCTCTCTTTTTCCATGTAGGCGCCACGTACTATTTTGTAAGCACTTTTTACACCTGCTGCACGGGCTTTTTCATGAAAATTTTGCAAGTACTCCAAACGGTCATGTCGATACATTTGAAGTGTATTGTAAACAATGAAATTCTCTTTGTTGTATTTGAAAATCATGTCTTCCGCCAAGCGGTCAATGGCGTCTTGAATCCATGAATCTTCGGCATCGATGAATACAGGTGTTCCTGTTTTATGGGCTAGGGCACAAATTTGCTCCACACGATTTTTTGCACGGGTCCATTCGGCCTCTTCTTGTGATGAAAGTTTTTCTCCCGCATTCACTTTTTCCAAAAGGGCAAAGCGACATAGTCCTGTTACTTTGAATACGCAGAAAGGAATGTTCTTATTTCCGTTGGCGGTGTGCAGTGTACGGAGCGTCTCTTCAAGGGTAGCGTCTAGGTCTTTTTCGCTTTCTTTTCCTTCAACGCTGTAGTCGAGAATAGTACCAATGTTGAATCGGTCGAGTACCAGTGTGGCTTGCGCACACTCATCGATGTCTTCTCCTCCGCAGAATTGTGCAAAGATGTTTTTCTTGATCGCCCAGCCAATCGGTATGTGCATGGATAAGGCGATGTGTGTAAGCTTTGCACCGATGTTTACTAGCTGTGGATTTCCAATCAGCTTAAACAAATAGTAAGCTTTTTTTAGTTCACGGTCGCTCTTACTCTCGAAGGCAACTTGTGTATTGTCAAAAGATAGTCCTTGCATAAACGTGTTCTGCTATCACGGGATAATCAAGCCATTGAGCATAGCCTCAAATTGGTCTCTAACTACTTCAAAACGATTGGAACCAGTGAAGGTGATGAATTGAATGCTGCGGTTTTCATCGGAATAATAGTAGCCGAGGTAAGTAAATGGAATACCTGAGGTGATGCCTGACATTTGAAGGCACAACATTTCTTTGCCGTTGATTGTTCTTTTTTCGGCCTTTTCTAAATTCAAATCAGGCGCTACATTAAACGCTTGATCGATGGCAATTTGACCAAGAGATTCCAAAGGAATGCCTACACGTTCAAAAATAACCATGGCATAACCATCGTCATTTTTCATTTGAAAGGCGTGAGAAGCGTCGTCATTGATTTCTCCGGGTACAATTTTTTCCCACTCTTTTGGGTTGTACTTGACTTTATAGCCTGACTCGGGTCCGGTTACTTCGGAAGAATTACTAGCAGGCGACTTGTATGATCCCGCATAAGTGAGCTCCTCAGGAAGCAGCGGAGAACCGATGGAATAGTCGGCAAATTCGCCTGTGAAATCCCACGTACCGTCTGAGTAAAGGTAAACGGTGTCTCCTTCAAGAGTAACGGCCATCGTCTGGGCGTGGGCTGCAGAAAAGGTGAGTAACAGCACACAAAGGCCTGCTAAACGGAGGATGGGATTGGTCATGGTCGGAAACGTAATTAAGGCGCCGAAGGTAGCGATTAGAAGCCTTCTCTTGCTTTTTTAAACACAGTTTTTTGTCATCAACGTTTCACGGACTTGTAACTATATTCGCTCCCCATAAATTTCATTCGAAAATGCATCCAACTCATTCGTACATCGAACAAAACAAAGATCGTTTTCTTGACGAATTGTTCGAATTATTGCGCATTCCTAGCGTAAGTGCTAATCCTGCTCATGCCGCCGATATGGCGCGCACTGCCGAAGCAACTGCCCAGCGTTTGCGCGAAGCAGGAGCCGATAACGTAGAAATTTGTCCGACTGCCGGATATTCTATCGTGTACGGAGAAAAAATGATAGATCCGTCTAAGCCAACGGTTTTAGTTTATGGTCACTACGACGTACAGCCAGCGGAACCACTCGAACTATGGACAACTCCTGCGTTTGAGCCAGTTATTCGTAAAACCGAAATTCACCCAGAAGGGGCCATTTTTGCTCGTGGGTCTTGTGATGACAAAGGCCAGTTTTACATGCACGTAAAAGCTTTTGAAGCCATGATGAAAACAAACACGCTGCCATGCAACGTGAAGTTTATGATCGAGGGCGAAGAGGAAGTGGGCAGTAACAACTTAGGTGATTTTGTGAAAGCAAATGTGGAACGCCTCAAGTGCGATGTCATCCTGATTTCTGATACCTCTATTATCGCAAATGACCAACCGAGTATCGATTGCGGTTTGCGTGGATTGAGCTATGTGGAAGTGGAAGTAACGGGGCCTAATCGCGATTTGCACTCGGGTGTGTATGGCGGAGCGGTTTGGAATCCGATCAATGCATTGGCTAAAATGATTGCCTCTATGCACGATGATAATGGGCACATTACGATTCCTGGTTTTTATGATAAAGTGGCTGAATTGACCGAAGCAGAGCGCGCAGATTTGAATAAAGCTCCTTTTGACGAAGCTGCTTATCGCAAAGATTTGGGCATTGATGCAGTGCACGGCGAAAAAGGATACACTACCCTTGAGCGTACCGGTATTCGTCCAACATTGGATTGTAATGGTATCTGGGGTGGTTACATTGGTGAAGGTGCTAAAACAGTTCTTCCATCAAAAGCATTCGCAAAAATTTCTATGCGCTTGGTGCCTCATCAGGTTTCAGATGAAATTACTGATTTGTTTAAAAAGCATTTCGAAAGCATTGCCCCAGCGGGTGTGAAAGTAGAAGTACGCCCACACCACGGTGGCGAGCCTGTGGTTACCCCTACGGATAGCAAAGCCTACGCCGCTGCTTCGAAAGCAATGGAAATTACCTATGGTAAAACACCTATCCCAACACGTGGTGGTGGTTCCATTCCTATTGTCGCTCTTTTCGAGAAAGAACTAAAAGTGAAAACTGTTTTGATGGGATTTGGTCTCGATTCGGATGCGCTTCACTCTCCAAATGAGCACTACGGGGTATTCAATTACTTCCAAGGTATTAAAACCATTCCTCTCTTCTTTGAGCACTTCTCAAAATGATGATGACTAACATATTTTTTAAAAGACTGCCGGCTCTGTCGGCAGTCTTTGTTCTGATGCTTTTATTTTCTTCTTGCAAAGTCTACCAAGATGTAGAAGTAAAAGAAGTAAGCAAAGTTGAATTCAAAGAGTTTAAGTCCACGCAAATGTTGTTGGACGTTTACATGGTGCTCGATAATCCGAATTGGTACAAAATCACCTTGACCGATTCGCAGATCGACATTTTTTTAGAAGGTAAAAAAATGGGCACACTGGTGTTGACGCAGCCCATCGTTATTCCGAAAAAATCAACCTCTACTCAAGTGATCACGGTGAAATCGGACATAAAGGACTTAGACGCTATTTTGGGTAACGTTTTTACGCTATTGTTCAAAGATGAATTTGAAGTGAGCGGAAAAGGAAACATCACCGGAAAAGGCTTTATGATAACGAAAAAGGTGGACGTCAATTTTATGCAGAATATTCCTCGCAAAGATTTAGGATTGTGACCACATGTCAAGGGGCAAACGATATCTTGTAGTGAGTTACTACGCCTTCCATGATCCTCTTTTTCAAGGGCTCTTGTGGCGTATTATAAATCGTTTGAAATCGCCGGATGATCAGATCGTACTGATTACGTTAGAACACGATAAGATTGACCAAAGTGTCAGGTTGTCTTTGGAAAAAGAAGGTGTTCACTGGAAGCCCATCGCCTTTGAATATGGCAATTCTATTCAATGGCGAAAACTAGCCATGATGATGCGCATTCAATGGTTGTTATGGACATCTGCCATTTCGCACAGTCCCTTTTACATTTTTACAAGTGGAAGTTTGGCCGCCTCGTTGTGCTGGCCTTTAACAGCTTTATTGCGATTGAAACAAGTGGTGTATGCCTTTGAACCGCACAGCGAATTTTTACGGGAACAGAAAAAGATTGAGGCGAGCTCATTATCATACAAAGTATTGCGATTTTTTGAAACGCGCGTCATTAAAGGCCGTTCGGTGTTAATGACAGGCACCCATGCTATGCGCGATCGAATCCTAGCCATTTGCCCAACAGCTCAAGTCTTTTTGTTACCGACTAATGCGGATGAAGAGTTGTTTCAGTTTTCTGAAAAAAACCGAATGGTTGTTCGGGATAGGCTTGGTGTTGTTCATCGAAAAGTAATTACCTATGTGGGCAAATTTGGTGACTTGTATTTGGGCAAAGAATTAGTCGTTTTTTTTGCTGAAATGTGGAGGCAGAACAACGCCCTTTTTTTTATGATACTTACGCCAAATGATAAGGCCGAAATAGCCAGGTGGTTTGAGGAAGAGGGAGTGGATTCCAATCATTTTTGTATAGGAAGTTGTGCGTTGACAGAACTCCCCGATTACTTGTCAGCAGCGGATTTTGGCGTGGTAGCATATGCAGATTTTCCATCAAGAAAATACACCTCTCCTACGAAATCGGGTAACTACTTGTTGTGCGGGTTGCCTTATATCATCCAACGGGGAACGAGTGATGACGACCGTGTGGTTGCGGCTAAAAAAGTAGGAGTGGTAATTGATTGTTTTGATACCAAAAATGCACACCGCGCTCTTCAGCAAATGCAGGAGATGTGGGAACTAGATATTATTCAGCTAAGGCAAGAATGCCGATTGGCAGGTATCGAATACAGGGGCATGCAAAATGCGGATCGATTGTACGCCGGTTTTTTTAAAAGCTAATGATGCACGGAAGGAATGCGCAAATAGGATAAACCATGCGCGATTGCTTTTCCAAATCGAAATGTCTTGAGGTAAGATTTGAAAAAGATCAGGTGAAATGTTTTGTTTCGCTCCATTTTATCCGCTGTTTTCTGCCCAGGTAACATGTCTAACCGATACATGAATTGACGATACCCTTCTTCTAAACGAGGAAGGTGGTGCATCATAGAATTCGGTCTTTTCCGGATAATATAAATAGGCTCGTTGACGTAATCATAGAGACCCTGCTTAGCAATGCAGAGGTACATCCAGCGGTCTTCGAGGTAATGCACGCTTTCGTCGAATTCGAGGGGAATGCCTTCAATGCGACGGATCATCCATGTAACGCCGCAGAAACATTTTGCGTCGAGTTTCGTCATCTCGTACAGTGGCATTCCTTGAAAACTAGGCTGCCAAAGGCGAAGTGTTTTAGAAAGGTCGTGCGACTTGGTTATTACTTGGCCATCAACAAAAGAAATGTGTGGGTGGGCTACTAAAAACTCTACTCGCGATTGAAGACTGGTTGGAGGCAAAAGATCATCCGCATCAAGAAAACAGACAAAGTCTCCGGTGCATTTTTTAAGAGCTAAGTTGCGAACGCTACTCAGCGTGGGAGCACTGCTATGGATAAGGTGAATGCGCGGATCGGTAAATTGCTCAATTACCTGAACCGTTTGATCTGTACTATTGTGGTTCACAATCCATAATTCCCAGTGAGGATAACTTTGGTCAATGACGGATTGTATTGCTGGTGCAATATAAGATGCCACGTTGAAAGCGGGCATCACAATGGATACATGTGGTTTTTCTGCGGACATGTTAGGTCAAAGAACAGCTTCTATTCTTTTGATGTGCTCACTATACAATTGATTTAAAGCAAACCCTCTTCTTTTCTCGGCTAAAATAGGATTTGACAATTCCACTAATTTTTCTACTACTTCTTTAACTCTACTATGTAATTCCTCTGCTTCTGTGAAATAAATAAGATCATTTGTGTGATTATAGGCGGAGAGAGGTGTTCCTACAATGGGTTTTCCGGTGCCTAAGTAAGTCAAAATTTTGTGAGCATCCTCTACGGGACCCCAATTTTTCGGAAACTCTAGCGAGTAAAATAAAAAATCACATTGACTGATGAATGTCTGCACATCTGCTGGACTCAGTTCTCCTACTAGGGTGACATTGCTCGCTTGCGAAATCAACTCAAGGGGTGCGGGAGTTTGTTTTGGTGCATTTGGATTTAAATTCCCTGCTCCTGTGCTGCCAATAAAAAAGAAATGTACCAGCGGATGCTGCGTTATGGTTTGAACAATGGACGGCCAGTGCAAATAAGGAAGAAGCAAGTTGCCGACGAAAGCCGCTTTAATGGGTTCTTCAACCGTGGGCACGGAGATGGAGGTGGCGAGATAATCAACATATCCATGCGGAACGTGCAAGCAACGTTTTGAAAAGGCCTTCAGTTTTTCCACGATACCCGTGGTGACACCAATGCATAAATCGGCGTGTGCGGCGGAGCTAGCGAGGTGCTGTCCAGCCCGCATATCCATTAGGTGATAGATTACTTTGGCTGGAAGGAAGGCATCGAAGTGCTTTCGCCGGGAGTCGTCGAATACCCACACGAGATCTGGCGTAGAGTTGTAAGAGCGCATAATCCGCTTCACTTGTAAGCGGTGTATTCGCTTGGCTAAGGAGTCGGGTAAACGGTTAGTGCCTTTGATATAGGAGTGGTCCTGTACCAAGGTAATATTGGGATGTGGCTGTTTACCTGCTGGGCCGGGCTGTAGAAAAAGTACCTTGTTGCCCATTTCGGCCAAGGTGAGGGCGTAATAATGCTTGGAAAAAAGAGAAACACCCCACGATTCGGGGCTAATGATCCATATTTCTTTTCCTTCTAAGGTCATGAGTAGGTGCGAATATAGGTGCGTATGGGAGAAATGAACAAGGCCCAAAAAGCTCGCTCCGTTTTGGTTTTGTGTAAATTAGCCCCCTCTTGAACGAAAAAATTTTTTCAAATGTGGATAAGTTGAAAAAAGAGTGTATATTTGCCACCCGTTTTTAGCGGATAAGACAAGAATCGAGCTCAAATAAAAAGGACTATGAAACGTACCTATCAACCCTCAAATACAAAGCGTAGAAACAAACACGGTTTCCGTAAACGCATGGCTTCTGCTAAAGGACGTGCTGTACTTTCTTCACGTCGCCGTAAAGGCCGTAAAAAATTGACGATCTCTGACGAGCGTCGTCACAAGGGTATTGTTCGTTTGTAATTTTTTCGTACTCCGAATATCGTACTCAACCGTCCCGAATTTTCGGGACGGTTTTTTTATTTTTACCCTATGCGAATAGCCGTTAATACCCGTACTTGGATGTCTGGTAAAATGGAAGGAATTGGCCATTTTACTGAACAAACGGTTAGCCGCATGGCCAAAGCTCATCCTGAGCATGAGTTTCATCTGATCTTCGATCGTCCTTTTGACTCTTCTTTTATTAGTGAACCAAATATGGTGGGGCATGTGTTGCCTCCGCCCGTGAGGTTGCCCATTCTATTTGCTTTGTGGTATGATTGGCTTATTCCTTTTTTTCTCAAAAAAATAAAGGCCGATGTATTCTTGTCACCCGATGGGCATGCTTCCCTTCGGTGTCCGGTGCCTCAAATCACTGTTATTCATGATGTGTTCTTTGTGCATTATCCCGCAGATGTGCCTTGGAGATTTCGTTCTTTTCTATTGAGAAAAACGCCCAGGTACATCGAGAAAAGTGAGGCTATTGTTACTGTTTCAAATTTTTCGAAGCAGGATTTAATTTCGCTCTATGGAGTAAATGCGGATAAGGTTCATGTGGTATACAATGCGGTGAGTAGCAAGTA
>JBDKGH010000085.1:0-8376 GCA_039798265.1 Bacteroidota bacterium
ACCATTGACATGAATTTTCTACTTGAATCTCTAGAAGAGGAAATAAGCGAGTATCGCAATCAACTCCTCAATCATCCTGTATACCATTCGCTTCGCACCATCGAAGATCTCCGTATTTTTATGGAGCATCATACGTTTGCTGTTTGGGACTTTATGTCCTTGCTCAAATGGTTACAATCTCATTACACTCGTGCCCATTCTCCTTGGATCCCGGTAAGTAGCGGGGATATTCGGTTTATGATCAATGAAATGGTTCTGGGTGAAGAAAGTGATGAACATCCCAATGGCGGTCGCATTAGCCATTACGAGCTCTACTTAGAAGCTATGATGCAGGCGGGTGCGAATACATCCGCCATCAGCGAATTGGTGACTCAAATAGGCAAAGGAATGTCTGTGAACGACGCCTTAGTTTTTTCACGATGCCCAACAGCGGCTCAAAAATTCGTTGGCCAAACATTCAAATTCATAGACAGCGGAAAATCACATGTTATCGCTTCTGCTTTTACTTTTGGAAGAGAAGATCTCATTCCAGATATGTTCACTCACTTTGTAGAAAGTCTGCCTGAGAAACAAAGTGGTCAATTAGAGATCTTCGATTATTATTTGAAAAGACATATCGAACTCGACGGTGATCATCACAGTCATTTGGCTAAAAAGATGATCAGTGAATTATGTGGATCTAACCCAGAACGTTGGCGAGAAGCTACCACAGCAGCCATCGACTCCTTGAATGCACGTATTGAGCTGTGGGACGGTGTAATGATGAATTTACAATCGGTTTAAGGTCCAAGAAAATTTTTACTATATTTGATAAAATCAAAGAGCCACTCCGTTGAGTGGCTCTTTAATAAGCTTAAACCATTTCTCTCTCTCACTTCCCCGATACTTCGGGGTTCCCTCTCGGGAATCTTCAAAAATGAACGCACTCGCCCATAGTCAAGTTCGTGCCAAGAAATCCAAACGTTGAAAATCAGATAGTTACAACCGTGCCAAACTTGTTTTATTCCAATTCATGGACTGCGATTCTTTAAAAAGGAATAAAAAAGACACTTTTCTCAACTGAAGCCATCTGATTTTCTAAGGGCCTTAGATCAGGGAATCACTCTCAGACAACTCTTGGTTTTCCATTTTTAGGACTTGTATTCCGTAAAACGGAAATAATCACTACGATTTAATTCCTAATCACCTGCTATTAAACACCTTACAAAGTTGGTTCGTTTTTGGTTTCTAATTTTTGGACTTTCCGAACAAAAAACCTTAACTCAACACTTTTCTAATCGTCTAACTAGACCTTTTCCCTTCCCGAACATTGTCAATGTATTGATTTTATTGACCTTTACAGTAAATCATTTATTTTTCCGTAAATTGTCATAGAAAGAAATACCTTGATCTGATCAACCTCACTATTCCAAAAAACAGAAATAAGCAATTTCGCAATGGAAAATCAAATGAGTAATTATTTGGATTCGCAAGTGGTCGGATTTGAGCCGAAACCTTTTCAAAATAACGCTGACATGCAGAACAAGAACTTTTTAATATTCATCGTAGAGGACGATCCTTGGTACGGCGAGTTACTCGAGTACCAATTGTCCTTAAATCCAGACTACGAAGTAAAGCGCTTTACCAGTGGTAAAGAACTTCTCAATAATCTCTATATGCAGCCCAACGTTATCACGTTGGATCTGCGCCTACCCGATATTGCAGGTGATCGTTTGCTGGAATTGGTGAAGCAACAACTAAGCGAAGTACCCATCATCGTTATCAGTGGTCAAGATGATGTATCGTTAGCGGTAGATCTTTTGCGAAAAGGTGTTTATGATTACTTGGTGAAAAATGAAAACACCAAAGACCAACTTTGGAATACGATTATCAAGATTCGTGAAAATCAAAGTTTAAAAACAGAAGTAGCCCAACTAAGGAAAGAGTTAGGTGAGAAATATGACTTTGAAAAAACGATCAAAGGAAAAAGTCCGGCCTTAATGAAAGTATTTGACCTCATCCAAAAAGCGGTGAAGACAAATATCAATGTATCCATCACCGGCGAAACGGGAACTGGTAAAGAAGTAGTAGCAAAAGCTATACACTACAATTCCACTCGAAAAGAAAAGCCCTTTGTTGCTGTAAATATGGCCGCCATTCCGCGCGAGTTAATTGAAAGCGAACTTTTCGGACATGAAAAAGGAGCTTTTACTGGAGCGATGGGTAGAAAAATAGGAAAGTTTGAAGAAGCTAACCGAGGAACGATCTTTTTAGATGAAATAGCCGAGCTCGATTTAGCGCTTCAATCCAAACTACTTCGTGTACTGCAAGAAAGAGAAGTCACTCCCGTAGGTAGCAACGAAGTCATTAAGCTGGATGTGCGGGTTATCGTAGCCACACATAAGCATTTAGGTGATGAAGTAAAAAGAGGAAACTTCCGCGAAGATTTATACTATCGTTTGATGGGATTGCCTATTGAACTTCCTGCTCTTCGTGAGCGCGGTAATGACATTTTAATTTTGGCCAAATATTTCGCGGATGATTTTTGTAATGACAATGGACTTCCGTTGCTCAACATACATCAGAGTGCACGTGACAAACTACTTGCCTACAACTTCCCTGGCAACGTTAGAGAATTAAAATCCATCATCGATTTAGCCGTGGTGATGTCCGATGGTCAAGAGCTTCGTGCAGATGATATTACCTATGTAGCTACTCGCGGTGATGAGACTTTCACTGCAGTAGAGAAATCGCTGCGCGCTTATACGCTTGAAATTATTCGCTTCTATCTACGCAAGTACAACAATGATGTGTTGTTAGTGGCAGATAAACTCGACATTGGTAAGTCCACTATTTATAAAATGATCAAGGATAAAGAAATTGTACTGTAATGGTAGGGAACATCAATATGGTCTTTTATGAGTACATCTCGTTAAAACACAGTCCGGAAGCATGGATTGAGATTGCGGATGTACTCAAATTAAAAGAGCAATTTGTTGTTCAAGGCAGCGCATACCCAGACGCTATGACTTATAAAATAGCAGAGGCGGCCTCTACTGTTTTAAAAATACCACAGTCCAAAATACTTCATGAAATAGGGAAATACTATGTAGTAGATGTACTACATAATCAATATGATAATTTAAAATTACTACCGGGCAAAACGCTCAAGGATATACTTGAATACTTACCCACCTATCACAATAGACTGGGTATCATTCAGCCTTATTTGCATTTGCCCACCTTTCTATCCAGGCCATTGGGAGAGAGAGGTTATGAGATTTGGTACAAAGGAGAAACCCTCGATGACCACCTGTTTATTACTGGATTACTCGATGGGATTATTCAAGTGTACAACTATGGCGTGAGCGCAACCGTAAAGCAAACCAAAAAACGCAGCTCCAAGGAGCAATTCGATGTATACGAAATCCACTGGTAAAGCTACCTTCACTTATCCAGAGGTCAATTACGATCAGCTATTTCCATTTCATTTGGTGATGGATGAGCAGCGTAACCTCTTGCATTTTGGCCCTAGTTTGAAAAAACTGATGGGCGATTCCAACTATAAAAAGTTTGATGATCTTTTTAAACTCGAACGACCAGATTGCGATTTGGATCTTTTTTTTAACGATGATCATTTTCCCACGCAGTTATCAATTATCCAAAGCAAACTTCCCAATAAGCTAACCTTGACGGGCAGTTTTACGGCACTTCCTGGAAAAGAAGGACATCTTTTTTTATGTACACCGTGGTTTAAGTCGCCCGAAGAAATGAACCAATTGGGATTGTCAATTACTGACTATCCTTCTTTCGACACCAGTGTCTCACAGCTACATTTATTGCGAGCTCAAGAATCGGCGAACAAAGACATAAGCACACTTTTCAAACGACTGAGTTCTCAGAAAGAAGAGCTTGAGTTACTTTCTATGATTGTACAGAAAGCAGCCAATGCGATTATCATTCTCAACTCCCATTCAGTAATAGAGTACGCCAATCCCGCTCTTTCTAACCTTCTTGGATTCGCACCAGAAGAAGTGACAGGAAAACCTATTCAAGAAATTATTGCTGAAAACAAATCTGATCATGAATTAGGTGTGGCTTTGAAGAGTGTGTTGGAAGGACATAGCAGCTTAGTCGAAACACAACTTTCTACCAAACTTGGCACAGCACTTTGGGTGAATATTCAAATACAGCCTCTACTAGGATACACCGGTATCGTAGAAAAGTACTATTTGATGATCGAAAACGTAACGACTAGTCATGCTGCTCGAGAACTCCTTCGTGAAAGTGAGGCACAGCTTAAACTAGCCGTAGAGGGTTCAGGAGAGGGAATTTGGTCATTGAATCTGACCACTGGTGATTTCAAGGTATCGCATCAATTCAACCATCTCATTGGACTGCCGGAAACGACAAAATTATCTCCTGAGGCCGTAATAGAACTTATTCATGAACAAGATAAAGAGCGTACTTTAAAACAATTACAATCGCTCATCGACGATAAAACAGATACGTTTTTCTGTGAATTCCGAGTGCTTCAGAACAATGAGGTGACCAAGCACTTTCAGATGAAAGGGCGAAAAATCAAATCCATTTTCGATGGCAGTACGCAGATTGCAGGAACCTTAGCCGACATCTCCGTGCAAAAAGAGCTCGAGGAAGAATTAAAAATTTCCGCGAAGCGTTTCTTTACGTTGCTGAGCAACATGAATACCGGTGTATTGATGGAAGATCAGCACCGACACATCGTGCTTCTCAATCAAGCAGCTTGCGATATGTTTGGTTTCCCTGTTCGTGCGGAAGATCTCATTGGAGCTGATTGCTCACAGATGGCCGATCAATCGAAGCACCTTTTCACCAACCCCGAACAATTTGTTAGTCGTATCAATGAGATTTTAGCCAATAAAACAACAGTTCTGAGTGAAGAGCTATACTTGCTGTCAGGACATATAATAGAGCGCGATTACATTCCTCTTTTCAATGAGGGCGCTTATCGTGGGCACTTTTGGCAATACCGAGATATTACGACTCGAAAAAATAGCGAAGAGTTATTACGCAACAACGAAGAGAAATACCGAAACATCATTGAGAATATGCACCTCGGCTTGCTCGAAGTGGACCTCAATGAAACCATCCAATATGCCAACGACAGTTTCTGCGAAATGAGTGGGTTCAGCTCTGAAGAACTCATTGGCAGTTGCACATTAAATCTATTCCCTGTTAATGCGGAAGATTTAGTGAAAGAAAAACAGTACTTACGAGCACGAGGTATTCTCGACACTTATGAGATTCAAGTAAAAAACAGAAAAAATGAATCGCGTTGGTGGCTAATCAGTGGTGCGCCTATGTACGATCAAAACGGCAATCAAACCGGATCTATCGGTATTCACTTGGATATATCGGAGCAGAAAAAACTGCAAGATCAATTGATGATTGCTAAAATGCGTGCAGAAGAATCGAATGTAGCAAAAGATAAATTCTTAGCTAATATTTCGCATGAACTTCGAACTCCTGTAAACGGCATCATAGGAATGAGTCGCAATCTAGCGCGCACCAGCCTTTTGCCAGAACAGAAGAAATACCTCCACATGTTGCGCAGTGCAACAGACCAGTTGTTGATTATGCTAAATGACATTTTGGATTTAGCAAAAATTGACGCTGGAAAAATTCACCTTGATTACCGCAGTTTCAACTTGCCTGCTGCCATTTACAAATCGATCGACGTAGTGCAATCGCGAGCAGAAGAAAAAGGACTTTCACTGCGAATTCAAATGGATGATAGTTTATCGATGGTTTATGTGGGGGAAGAAAAACGACTTCGTCAGATCTTGATCAACATTCTGAGCAATGCGGTAAAATTCACCGAAAAAGGATATGTTCAAATCACCTGCAGCAAAGTATCAAGCTCTGGTAAGCGTGATCAAATATTGATTGAAATTACCGATACGGGTATTGGTATGGATGATGAATTTAAAAAACGTCTCTTCCAAAAATTTGCTCAAGAAGATGAAAACTCAAGTCGCCACTATGGGGGAACAGGCCTAGGATTGAGCATCAGCCGAGAACTCATCGAATTGATGGGCGGAAAAATCGAAGTCAATTCCACTAAAAATAAAGGAACCACAGTAAGCTTGCTGATACCTTTTGATATAGGAAGACCAGAAGAGTTGATTCCCGAAGAAACGGAACACATTGACACCACCATACTCAACAACTCAAAAATTTTGTTGGTAGAAGACAACGACCTCAACCAAATGGTGGTGAGCATTGCCCTTGAACATTATGGAGCTTACATATCGTGTGTTTTTTCAGGAAAAGACGCCTTGGAAAGAATGGAGCAACAAGAGTTCGATCTCATCTTGATGGATATTCAGATGCCAGGCATGGATGGATACGAAACAGCTTCACTCATTCGTCAGAAATACGGAACAGAAATCCCTATCGTAGCGCTTTCTGCCAACGTATTGAAAGGAGAAGCCGAGAAGAGTTTTGTAGCCGGCATGAATGATTTTATTGCCAAACCATTTGAAGAAGAACAGCTCATTCAAAAGGTAGTTCAGCAATTAACGAATCGCGCCGCACAACGTTTGCAAAAAGCTCAATCCGGTGCCACTCACAACGCGATAGAGTATGACCTAACCTATTTGGAAAAATCATCACATAACAACGTTGTTTTTTTCCGAAAAATGTTAGATGTATTTATCAATCAAGGCGCCAACACCGCCAACGAACTGAAAGAAGCATTGGAAAACAACGATGCAAAAATGGTAGCTGATCTAGCGCATAAAGTAAAGCCTGGATTACAACATTTGAAAACAGGACAAATTGCGGATCAAGCCATGTGGTTAGAGAAATGTATTAAAGCGGGCGCACAAATAGATGAAGTTCGAAACGAGACCGTTCGTTTCATTGAAAACCTAGAGCGCTTAGTTGACCAAATGAACAAGGACAAAGAAACCATGAGCTAATTCGTTCCATTTCTTTCGATACATAAAAAAGTCCCTTGGTATTTGAAATACACAAGGGACTTTTTTTACTACTTATCTACCCTATTTTACCCTATTCTATAATAATGTTATCCTTTTTATCGAGGCTATCACTCATCCAGGTTACCTGCATGTAGTATGTAGCATTCTCTGTTACGATTACTTGTTCATCGTCTGACGACAGAGCTCCTAAATTCAACTCCATTGTTTCGATGGGATTACCAGAAGCCTGGCGCAACTCAATGGTGTAGATGGCGGTGTCGCAAACGAGCGCAGGGAACCATCTGAATACAGAGTCGCCTTGCTCCATAACATCAATGCCAGAGAGAAGTATATCCCCATTGCTATTGCGCATTTTTAATGCAGCTCCGACTAAATTTTGATGTGGTTTCACCCACAAAAAATTAATCTCGCAAAATGGATATTTTCTCTCTGGCATTTCAAAAACCATTTCCTCTTCTTTAGGATCTGCAACCGGCATATAAGGCTTTACACAAGAAGTCAACATAGCTGCTATTGCTGTAACAGTAACTGCTAGTCTTAACCAGAGTTTCCAGTGTTTGTCGGTTGATATTGTTAGCTGTTTCATATCCTTCTCTTTTGAAGGTTATATGTATCCGCAGCTTATTTAGTTTCAATTAAATACCACTATTTTAATTTATTTTCATCATTATTTTTTATGGAATTTTATTCCATTTTTGAGAACGTTAAAAACCAGACTTTTCAACCTTAAACTGGGCGTTATAGCTATCTTTTTCCAACAAGAGGAAATAAATTCCATTTGATAGACTATTTGTGTCTATCTGCTGATTTCCGGAATTTAAATAACCGCTATACACCAAACTTCCTCGACTATCATAGAGCGTTGTCCAAAAACGCTGTTGCTGGCCAGGAAGGAGTATTCGCAATTGATCTTGAAATGGATTACCGTATAGAACTATTTCTTCTTGTGAAAGTTCATCTAGGCCATTGCAGAGTTCAATGAAAATAGTTTGCTGGGCCACATTGGTACATCCGTTTTCATCTACGAAGTTGTAAGAGATCGTTTGCGGACCTGTACCTGCAGAATCGGGGTAAAGAAAATTCTCAAATACCCCATCACCCCAGAAAGAGCCTCCTGTGGGTAAACCCACCAACTCAATTGGGTCAGCATCATTGCACAAACTATCTTCAGCTACAAATAATACAGTAGGAGAAAAAACAACTTCAATAGAATAAATATCAGTATTAACCGTGCAGTTGTGTTCATCCGTATAGCTATAATAGATATCATGATTACCTCCACCCGCAGCGAAAGGATCGAAGAAATCGCCCTCTACTCCGTTTCCTATGAATGTCCCATTGAATGGCAAACCAATCAGCGGAACCTGCCCATCTGAAATACAGACTGTATCTTCCGCAACGGCCATCATTA
>JBDKGH010000086.1:0-18609 GCA_039798265.1 Bacteroidota bacterium
CCAATATAGTGATGACAAGTGTTTACTTGCCCATGCCAAAGGGGAAGATTCAAATCGGAATGCGACAACACTATTTCACACAACAGATTCAAGCTCCTGAATTGATCGGCGCTGTGAATGACAGATATACTTCGCGATGGAAAAATGTATTTTGGTCAGCTGGTTTGGAGTTTTCATTGAAGAAGAATTGGGATCTTTACGCTCGTTATTTGTATTCTTCTAAAATGTTTGGTAACCTCACGCCGGGAGAAAAAAGCCGAACCATAGAGTTTGGATTTGTCAAGGAGTTTGGCGCACTTAATAAGAGAAATCTGAAAAAGGGAGAAAGTCGATTTAGACCTTATCTGTTGGTGTCGAAGGGAAGGGCGACGCTAAAATATATCGAAGGAAAAAAAATGGAAATGGATCATCTCGGTTTTGACTTCGGTGTGCAAAGCAACATATTTTCTCATACCTATCTTTTTTTGGAAGCTGGCGCGTACTCGGCTAAAGCTAGTCCATCAAATGAATTTGGACCTGTCAATGATAGTCAGTTGAGGATGAAAGGTGGTTTAGGCGTTCTTGCTCCAGTTTCGAATAAGATGAATTTTTATTTTCAATTCGGTGTAGGAAGATCAAAATATATGGCCATTCCAGAGCCATCACCTGAGTCGAAAACGATATACATCGGTTTTTCAACCAATAGTGAAATTGGTTTTATGGTTAAAAACAGATTAGGTGTTTTTTGTTCCTACGGCAATACTCGATTTCCGAAAATTGACCATAAACAAAGTAAACTCGATCGAAATTTAATCGCGATTTTAGGTGGTATTCGAGTTCAGTGGGATAAATAGTAGTAGCTTGATCGTTGGTTCTTTTGACCAGTATTTATCTTATCACGACCTACATAGTTTCGTGGTGAAACACATTCCGTCAATTGAAGAGTATGGCCAGCCGTTTCCGCATCATTCATAACACTCACCCCAACTTCAAAACCTCCCGCAGTCGCTGGTAACCGGAGCGACTCAAAGGAACACGACGGTCGTTTTGTAAGATCGCGATGTGATTGGTCTTTTCATAAGGTTCTATTTTGACGATCGATTTTAGTTGGATCAAGTGCGAACGATGTACCCTTAAAAATTCATCACTCGGAAATATGCTTTCGAAATAACTCAAGGGTTTTTTCTTCAAAAAATAATCGTTGGCCGTAAATATTTTTACATAGTCATCAAAGGCCTCAATGGTCTGTATTTCGTGGATGGGTATGATGTGTATGTTGCTTCCATTTTTGACCACAATGCGCTGCGTTTCTTCTTCTTGCTTGTGGGGTATGTCGTTTATTTTTTCTAATTGCTCCACAGCATTGGGTCGCTCATGGCGCCATTTAGCGAGCGCTTTTTCAAAACGATCGCCACTGAAGGGTTTGAGCAAATAGTCCACGGCATTCGCCTCAAAGGCTTTTATCGCATACTCATCAAATGCCGTTGTAAAAATCACAGACGGCGCATGGTCTAAGAGTTCCAACATTTCAAAACCCGTAATTTTTGGCATCTGTATATCCAAGAATATCAAATCGGGTTGATGCTGCTGTATGGCTTTTACGCCCTCAAAACCATTAGGGCATTCGGCCACCACTTCTATGTCAGCATGCTTACTCAAATACTCTACTACTATACTTCGAGCCAATGGCTCATCATCGATAATGATTACTTTGATCATGTTTGCTGGGGTATATGAACGATGGTACAAAAGAGGTGATCTTTTTTTTCGGTGGTCAATAAATCGTGGCGGGCATAGAGCAGATACAATCTGCGTTGTACGGAACTCAGTCCAAAGCCCGCACCCGATGGTGGTTGTGATGTTTCTTCGTCATAAGGATTGCATACTTTCAGTTGCAGCATACCTTCTGCACAAGAAGAATGCAAGGTGATGGTAACTTGTTCGGTGGTATCGTATAAGCCGAATTTGATGGCGTTTTCGATGATGGGCTGCAAGAGTAAGCCCGGCAACATCAAATGATCGCAGCTAGTATCGTGTTCTATTTCTACATGCAAGCGATCGCCGAAACGAACGCGCTCTATGGATAAATACAAGGCAATGTTTCGGAGCTCTTCACTGAGCGGTACCAGCTGATGGTCGTCTTTTTTTAAGGTGCTGCGCAAAAAATCACTCAAGTTGTGAATCATCTTACGCGCTTCTTCTGGTTTGCTACCCGCCAAGGCACTAATGGAGTTGAGGCTGTTGAATAAAAAGTGCGGTTGCAACTGTTGGCGTAAGCGAGAGAGTTCGGCTTCTTTCCAAAGGGCTTCTGTTTCTTTTTTTCGGGTGTTGAATTTTTCTTGCTCTCGCAGTGCATACGTAAGCCAGTGAAGTGCCGCAATTAAAGCCGTCATGGCAAGGCTAAATAAGAATCGAACGGGCATCGAGAATGATAAAAAGGCTCGGTACTTTTCGTCATTGCGCCAGATCAATTCGAGTCCTATCCGTTGAGCAGCTACGGATAGGAGGGTTAAGGCAATGACATAACCAATGCGTGTGCTGTAATGCACAGTGCCCGGACGGTAGTACCGATACGTGTTGGCTAGAATAAATCCACTGCCAAAGAAGATGGTATGGGTTATAGCAGCATCGATAACCGATTGGCCCCAATTGAAGCCGATGCGGTGAATGACCAAGGTTTGGAGCGTGGTCCAAAACACCCACCAAATGAGTGCTTGATAGCGCTGCGAGTAATACCAAGCTGGCGTGGGTTTCATACCTCCATGTGTTTCATGCCGTGGGACCTTAGAAGCTGTGTATTTCAAGCCCACCAAAAATGGCATTGCCTTTTATGATCAACACTTTATTGGGATCTGTCCCCTTTTCGCCAGGAGCTTTGCGCTTGTCTTCTACACTTCCTAATATGGCGGTCAACTCTGATTTTACTTCCCAATGAGGAGGAATAACGAGGCGAGTACCACCAAATATTTGGTTCACTTCCATCTCGATCACCCCATTAAAATCGGCTTGTGACAAGTTGATTTCTGCTCCACCGAATACGGCATCAATCTGTCCTCCTTGAAAATTTTTCGAGGTCACTGTTTTCTCTACTCCTCCAAAAACAGAAGATACTTGTATGCGATCGATGTTGCCGGCCTCGTTGACATCCATGTGCTTCGAGGTGAAGTTTTCACTACTCCACGGACCTTTTGGTTTGCGGGGTTTAAAAAAGATGTAAGCCCCGGTGAGTATAATGGCAATCGGCCATATCAGGTTGGAATGCTCATACCAGCTGCAGTAGTCGCGAAGAATAAAAGCCGTACCGATGAAGATGAGCAAGTAACCAGCGAAGTGCTTAAAGCTGTGCTTCACGAGCATCATGGTGCCGATGCCTATCAGCAACATTTGCCAAGTGAACATCCAACTGGGGATAGCAATGCCCAATTCGCGAAGTAAAAAAAGTACGCCGATGATAATGATAAATGCCCCACCTACCTTCTTCCCGCGTTTATGATTGCGCTCCCATCTTTCGCAGCTAGCTTTGAAGTGGGAGTTCTGATAATTCTTGTCCATGTTCGTTGTTTTTATGAGAACAGAGCAAAAGTATCCTTTCTTCCCACATCCACACCGTGTTAGTAGGCCAGCGGAGGCTGTGGGTCGGTGAGTGGCGGGGATAGTTGGTGATTGCGTATATTGCTGTACTTTCTTTTACTGCTTTGAGAAACAAAATTATCCCTCTTCTTTTCTTTGCGCTGGTATCTATTAGTGGTTCTTCCCAATGGCTACCCATAGAAAGTACCACGAACAACGGAATTAGAGCCATCAGCATCCCATCATCGGAGGTGGCATTTTTGGCCGGTGGTAATATTATGCTGCGCACCACCGACGCGGGTGACACGTGGGTTTCGCAGAACACTGAAATACTTTCCACCTTCGAGGCAGTGCAATTTCTCGATGTAAATACGGGCTTTGCTGTGGGTTCGGGCGGTGCTTTTGTACGCACGAGTAATAGCGGCGATACGTGGGTGTCCAGCGTTATTGCTTCCTCGGATTTGTTCTCTGTTTTTTTTCTCAATTCAAGCGAAGGATTTGTAGGTGCCGGTAATGGTGATATTCTAAAAACAGTGGATGGGGGCATCACTTGGGAAGTGTTAGATACGGGTATTTCATCGGAGATTCGTTCGATTGTTTTTGTAGATGAAACAAATGCACATGCGCTAGGACGCAACGGTGAAATTGTTCTGAGTTTAGATGGCGGATCTTCCTGGCAGCAAAGCGGCGATATAGGTAATACCACTTTTTATAAGCTACGCAAAAAACCAAATGGAACAAGCTTCGCCGTTGGTTTGAATGGATATATTTATGCTGCTGCCGATGTAACAGCGGGATGGACTTTGGAAAATCAATTGACTTCCCATCATTTATACGATATCGCTTTTTATTCTAATCAATTGGGTTACGCTGTTGGGACGGAATTGTGGTCGAATACCGGTCGAATTTTTACTACCCAAAATGGTGGAGATACGTGGTCTGTTTCTAGCCCAGGAACTACGGGGTTGAGCGCCATTGCTTTTTCTCCCGATGGCTCCTTGGGTTTTATGGCTGGTGCTTCTGGTGCTTTGTTGCGTATGCTCAGCGAACCGAATGCGGTAAACGACATGGAGAAGCCCGAAGAAAATTTGAACTTCTCTATCTATCCGAATCCTGCTACAGATGTTTTATACCTCACGCTTCCTTCAGATCTTACTTCGTTTGATGGCTGCATCCTTGATGCGTTAGGACGTGTGGTGTGGAAGAAGGAGAAATGCCACGACCGCAGCATACCTATCGCACAGTTAGCAGCGGGAAAATACATTTTGCAACTCACCACAACAGACAGTTCGTCGTCTATTCATTTCGCTGTGGTACGATAAAGTAAGAAGCTTCAATTGCATTGAAGATATCTAGCGAGTTTCTATTGAAACTCGCTTTCTATGCGGTCTACGGTTAATACACCTTCCACTGCTTTTAAGCTGTCGATAAGCGTACTCAAGTGCCCCGTGTCATGCACGAGTACCACTACTTTTCCTTCAAAAATACCGTCGTTGGCCTCAAACGAAATGGCCTTCATATTCACATTCAAGTCGGTCGAAATGATGTTGGTGATTTTTTGCACCAAGCCCACATCGTCGATACCCGTGAATTTTAATCCCACTTCAAACTGCACCAATTCTTTACTGCTCCAGCGTGCTTTGATTACGCGATAAGCATATTTACTCATCAACTCCTGCGCATTGGGGCAGTTGGTGCGGTGAATTTTAATGCCTTCATTCACGGTGATAAATCCGAATACTTCGTCACCGGGTATAGGGTTGCAACAAGTGGAAAGGGAGAAATCTACTTTTTGATGTTCGTCACCGATGAGCAGTGTTTCTCCTTTCGCAGGCGCAGTGGTTACTATGCGTTGCTCGCCTTGTTTTGATTCTACTACTTCTTTATCAAACTTCAGTCGGCCACCTTCTATTTTGTAGCCTTTCATTTTCTTCAAATCGATGCTTCCTTTGGCTATGCGGAAGTACAATTCTACTGCTGACTCTGTTTCATAATGACGCACGAGCTCGTCGATGTTTACGCTTAACCACTCGAGCTTTAAGCCGCTAAACTTGCGCTTGAGCATTTCTTTTCCATCCTCGGCTATGTGCTTCTTTTCTTCCTTGAGCGCGTTTTTAATTTTCTGACGGGCTGATGCTGTAATGACGATGTTCAACCAATCTTCTTTCGGACGCTGTTTTTTCGAGGTCAATATTTCTACTTGATCACCCGAGCGTAACTTATGACTCAGTGGAACCAGTTTAAAATTCACTTTAGCTCCTATACAGCTGTAACCAATTTGCGAGTGAATGTGAAAGGCAAAATCCAAAGCGGTACATCCTACAGGCAATGTCTTCAAATCACCTTCTGGAGTGAATACATAAATCTCTTCGGAAAAAAGTGAAAGCTTAAAATTATCGATAAACTCGATGGCATTTTCGCTCGGACTTTCGAGTACTTCGCGCACTTGGCTCAGCCATCTGTCGAGTTTGCTTTCTGGTGTTTCGGGTGCGTCCTTATATTTCCAGTGCGCCGCATAGCCTTTTTCAGCCAGGTCATCCATGCGCGTAGAGCGGATCTGCACTTCTACCCATTTTCCGGTGGGCGACATTACCGTGGTGTGCAGCGATTCGTATCCACTGCTTTTGGGTATGCTTATCCAGTCGCGCAATCGCTCAGGACTGGGTTGGTAAAAATCAGTAACAATAGAGTACACGCGCCAACAGTCGGCCTTTTCGTCTTCGTGCGCGCTGTCGAGAATAATGCGGATGGCGAAAACATCATAAATCTCCTCGAATGGAACTCCTTTCTTGTGAATTTTATTCCAAATGGAGAAAATGGATTTTGTGCGGCTTTTTATTTCATACTTCATTCCCAACTTATCCAACGACCGACGGATAGGTAGGGTGAATGCATTGATGAATCGCGTGCGAACGGCCTGCGTTTTTTGCAGGCGGTTAACGATATCATCATAAGCTTCTGGATCTTTAAACTTGAGCGATAAATCTTCGAGTTCCGTTTTGATGTTGTACAATCCCAAGCGGTGGGCGAGGGGAGCGTACATAAAGAGCGTTTCACTCGCAATCTTTAACTGCTTCTCGCGCGCCATATGATCGAGCGTACGCATGTTGTGCAAGCGGTCCGCTAGCTTGATGAGTATCACCCGCACATCGTCGCTTAAGGTGAGCAACATTTTACGGAAATTCTCCGCCTGCTGACTGCTGTTTTGGGTGTCAAAAACCCCCGATATTTTAGTTAGACCGTCGATGATGGTTCGTTCTTTTTTACCAAAAAGATTTTGAATATCATCAAGCGTAATGTAGGTATCTTCAACCGTGTCATGCAAAAGAGCGCACACAATGCTGAGGGTGTCGAGACCCAATTCCTCTGCGGCTATTTTGGCCACCGCCAGTGGATGATAGATGTACGGCTCACCACTTTTTCGGCGCATGTCTTTGTGCGCTTCTACCGCTACTTCAAAAGCTTTTCGAATACGAGCTTTGTCTGTTCGCGTTTTCGAACGATGCGCCACACGCAGCAATCCACGGTAGCGGCGCAGTATTTCTCTCTTCTCTTCTTCTAAATCAATGGTTGGCTTCTGCATAACCCGGCAAGTTACTTCATGGATTTTTTACATAAAATCG
Source organism: Bacteroidota bacterium (assembly GCA_039798265.1). Taxonomy (GTDB): domain Bacteria; phylum Bacteroidota; class Bacteroidia; order Flavobacteriales_D; family Sanyastnellaceae; genus JBDKGH01. The sequence goes on from JBDKGH010000086.1 coordinate 7,173, forward strand.
ATTTGGGTTTTTTTATAACAGGCAATTGGTGATACTGTTTGAAGCCCTACTTTTGTGGCTTGCAAAAGGTTTTTCTCTTTATACCGCCCCTCACACAGCTGAATACTCCGTATCCGGCTACGGCCTATTTGACGGGTTTTCTCAAACAGCAAAACATTCCGGTGATGCAGGCCGATCTAGGATTGGATATGGTGCTGGAGGTGTTTTGTGAAAAGGGTTTGCAGCAATTGTTTGATGCCATAGAAGCAGGGAATTTTTCCCTTCCGCATCACCTCAACAACATCATCATCAATCGAAGGGCCTATGAGTCAACGATTGATTCGGTGATCGAGTATTTGCAAAACAAAAACTACACGCTGGGGTATCGCATCGCCTCCGGAACCTTTTTACCACAAGGGCAGCGCTTCAAGCAACTCGACGATCCGGAGTGGTTTTTTGGCCACATCGGTACGCACGATCGTGCACGATACTGGTGCACCATGTATATGGAAGACCTCGGCGACGTGATTGCCGCTACCGTAGGACCACATTTTGGATTTTCGAAGTATGCTGAGCGAATAGCGCGTACTGCTGTTTCGTTTGACCCCATAAGAGCGGAATTGGAAGCTCCTACTTCTTATTTCGATGAGGTATTGATTCGCCAAGCTCAGGCTTATTTTGAAAAAGAAGTACCCCTGTTAGTCGGTTTTTCCGTGCCTTTCGGAGGAAATCTTTATGGCGCTCTCAAGGTGAGTCAATGGATTAAAGCGCATTATCCTCAAACTAAAATTGCTTTAGGCGGTGGATATGCCAATACCGAACTGCGCGACTTGTCTGATCCGCAAGTATTTGATTTTGTTGATTTCATTGTACTCGACGATGGTGAAATTTCGATCAAAGCCCTGTATGATCACATCGTTGATCCTTCCGCTCAGCCTTATTTGAAAAGAACGTTTATTCGAAAAGAAGGCGAAGTAAAGTGGGTGAATACCTACCTCGCTGGAGATATTCCACAGGCCAAACTTCCTGCGCCAAGCTATGAAGGCCTGCGACTAAAGGAGTATCTATCCATGTTCGACGTGCCCAATCCGATGCACCGATTGTGGAATGATGGCCGTTGGAATAAACTCACCATTGCGCACGGATGTTATTGGAAAAAATGTAGCTTTTGCGATGTATCCCTGGACTACATTGCCCGATTTGAGCAGAGTTCAGCCAAAGTGCTGGTAGATAAAATGGAGACCATGATCGCTGAAACAGGCGAGACAGGATTTCATTTTGTAGATGAAGCAGCACCGCCAGTGGCTATGCGCGATCTAGCGCTAGAGATCTTGTCACGCGGCCTGAAAGTCACTTGGTGGACCAATATTCGCTTTGAAAAAACCTTTACAGAAGACTTGTGCCGATTGCTCGCCGCCTCCGGATGTATAGCCGTTACAGGCGGTTTAGAAGTAGCAAGTCCTCGATTACTGGAGATGATGGAGAAAGGGATTACCATTGATCAAGTAGCCCGGGTGTGCAAGGGATTTCGCGATGCTGGTATTTTGGTGCATGCCTACCTCATGTATGGCTTTCCTACCCAAACGGATCAGGAAACCGTGGACTCCCTCGAAATTGTTCGTCAGTTATTCGAAAATCAACTACTGCAATCCGCTTATTGGCATCGCTTTGCCATGACGGTTCACAGCCCTGTGGGATTGAATCCAGAAAAGTATAATGTGGTGCGCACAGGCCCTGAATTCAAGGGGTTTGCTAATAATGATTTGTACCATGATGACCCCACAGGTGCAGACCATGAAAAGTACAGTGCTGGTTTAAAAAAAGCCTTGTATAATTACATGCACGGTATCGGCTTTGAATGGCCTCTTCAAAAATTTTTCGACTTCCCTGTTCAAAGGGCATTGGTGCCAGCAAAGTTGATAGCGAAATCTATTAAGCGAAGTGACCCCGATCAGGTGGAAGCTCCAGCTCTGAAGTTGTTTACCGTAGGCGTCAATGTGCGACTGCTAAAAGAAAATGGAGCAAAGTCGGATCTTGTTTTTGTTCATGATAAAGGATTTTCCAAAATTGAGTTTCCTACACCTGTAGCAAAATACATCATGGATCACTTTGCGGCATTTGATCTTTCAAGAAAGGAATGGCCTTTACTGAAAGAAGTGGTGACGGCATTGGCGGAAATAGAATTGTGCACTCCTCATGAAGTAGTTGAAAAAGAGTGGTGGCGCAAATGGCGTGCTGAAGGACGTTTGTGGCTCTTGCGCTAATCTTCCCTGACTTGTTTTATCTTTCGCCCCGCTATGCTCAAAGGCCTTATCACTCTTTTATTCTGTGCCGTCGTTGCCTTGGTGGTGGGACAAACCTCTGCTGTTGGGTTCAATCGCGATCCGTTGAGTGCCTTAGATTTTAAAGTGGCCAAGTATCCTTTTAAACAGCCTGAGCACGAAGGCATTCAGCCAGCAGCGAGGGGTTTGGAAAATCAGTTTATTGGTCTTGTAGATTCGGTTCGCCGAACGGATGTGTACGGAAGTACTTTTGAAACACGTCCGGTTTTTAATCTCGGTGCCGGCTTCGGGAAAGAAGGGGCTACGTGCGGTAATTACGCTGGAGCAGGCTTGTTTTTTCATCATAAAGACAAACTCTACATTGAAGCACAATACGCCATGGGTCTTCGTTTGGGAACGGAGTTCACCCGTCAGTTTGGCGATAGTTTGAATATTTTACCCGGAATGGGTTTTGCCCGGAAAGCCGCAGATGGAGCCTATTTCGCGCACATTCCTTCGGGATCCATTTCCTACAAAGCAGGTAAGTATTTTCACTTTGAATTGGGCAATGGCAAACATTTTTGGGGCTTCGGATATCGATCATTGATACTGGGAGATCATGGTGCACCCATGCCATACTTCCGCTTAACCACTCGCGTATGGAAGGTGAAGTACACTTCGCTGTTCTTAAAATTAAAAGATATTTCAACCACCAATCAATTGAATCAAGCGCGTGGTAAATATGCTGCATTGCACTCCTTGAGTTGGAATGCGACATCACGGCTCAATTTTTCGATTTATGAAATGGTGATCTGGCAAGATCGTGATACCCTCAATCGCCGCAACTTGGATTTAAATTACCTCAATCCGCTGCTGTTTTATAGACCGGTAGAGTTTGCCCAAGGAAGCGCGGATAATGTATTGATCGGTGCAGGTGCACGTTACCGGGTATCGAAGAATACCACGCTGTATGCACAGTTTATTTTGGACGAATTTTTACTCAAAGAAATTCGCGAAAAAACAGGCTGGTGGGCCAATAAATACGGTGGTCAGCTGGGCCTAAAGGCGGTGGATGTGATCATACCTGGCCTGGGCATTCAATCGGAAGTGAATGCCGTTCGCCCTTTTACCTATACACATGGCAGTCCGGTGCAGGCGTGGGGACATTTGAATCAACCACTTGCTCATCCACTTGGAGCTAATTTTTATGAATGGGTCAATTTTATAGGTTACCGTTGGAAAAAATGGCGCATTCGTGAGCAATTCACCTGGGCCACTTTTGGCAGAGATGAAAATGGACAAAATCTGGGAGGGAATGTTTTTCAGTCTTACGCCAGTCCTTCTAAGCCTTATGATAATTTTACCTTACAAGGTGATCGACACATTTTTCATTACCATGAACTGTTGGTGAGCCGCGAATTGGAAAAGTTAAAAGGGTGGGAAGTATATGCCTCTCATGGAATTCGATGGGATAAATCGCAAACCCAGAAAACATTTGATCACTGGATCATGTTTGGAGTGAGAGTAACAAGTGATTTGTGGTCGCGAGTGGACTATTAATCGGCTGGTTATTCTAAAATACCTCGCAAAAGATAAAAAGTACAATGGGTAAAGCCCCTTGGCCATTACCTTTGTGCCCGCAAAAAAACTCCTTTTTGAAAACACCAAGTACCATAAGTGCTTCCGAGTCGACCATCATGGGACGTGTCCGCGATATTTCCGCCTTGTTCAAAGTGCGCCTGACTTTTTTAGTGTTGGTTTCCTCTGTATTGAGCTACTATATGGGCGCAGATGGTACTAACTGGCGAACCCTCTTTGCACTGATTATTGGTGGCTTCTTTCTTACTGGCGGTAGCAATGGCGTAAACCAAGTATTGGAGAAAGAATGGGATAAGCTCATGCACCGCACTCAGAATCGTCCTATACCTACAGGCCGCATGACGGCAAACGAGGGGATGATCATCAGTTTGGTTTCTGCTGCGGTGGGCATTTATATTCTTTGGTTTTATATCAATACCGCCTGCGGTGTTTTGGGCTTGAGTGCCTTTTTATTGTATTCATTTGTCTATACGCCCATGAAACGGGTGAGTAGTTTCGCTGTATTTATTGGTGCTTTTCCAGGAGCCATTCCGCCTATGCTCGGCTATGTAGCTGCTACCAATGATTATGGCCTGGAAGCGGGTATTCTTTTCGCCATTCAGTTTATGTGGCAGTTCCCGCATTTCTGGGCGATCGCTTGGGTAGCTCATGAAGATTATCAGCGAGGTGGATACCGATTACTGCCTTTTCAAGAAGGACGATCGAAGCAAAGTGCCTTTCAAATTTTCATCTATAGCATGTTTCTTATACCCGTGAGCCTTTTGCCTTGGGTATTTCCTTCTGCACAACCTATGGTGGGCAATCTTGCCGCCGTAGTTGCTACTCTTGCGGGATTGGTAATGGTTTGGTATTCTATTAAACTTTATCGCTCCTGCGATGTTAAGGATGCACGTTCAGTAATGTTCGCCTCCTTTTTTTACCTGCCCATAGTGCAGCTTTTTTATGTGATCGACAAAATCTAATTCAGTATGTCTACCGAAGAAAATAACGTGGAACTTGAGGCTAAATACAGCACTGCAAGAAGTGTTGACGTGTTCGATCAAGTTTCAGAGGATGTGAAAATCCGCACCAAAAAAATGTTGATGTGGTTCATCATTTTTGCTGTGGTGATGCTCTTTGCAGGTATCACCAGTGCCCTCATTGTATTGTATGGCAAATTGATGTGGGTACACATCAATCCACCAGCTATTTTGTGGGTGAGCAACTTGCTGGTTATCGCCTCTAGCTTGTCATTGATTATGGCTGTTAAGGCCTTGAAGAAAGGGAATCAAAAAGGCGCCATGACCTTGACCTTAGTAACGTTTTTATTGGGCTTATCCTTTGTGTTTACCCAAAACTCCGGATGGGGTAAATTGGCCGACATAGGCATGGGATATACCATTACCGAAAATGAGCATGGATTGAAGGCTTACCGATGGAACGCATTGGGCCGCATCAAAGGAGAGTACGATAAAGATTATTGGATCGAATACCAAGGTCAGCCATTGGTAAAAGATGGGAATGAATACTACCGCGCTTCGGACTCTGGACGTTTGGATCCAGTAACGACGCAGGTTATGACCACTTTTAACGCCTCAGGTGCTTTGTTGAGTGTGTTGATTTATGTACACATCATTCACTTGTTTTTTGGCATTATCTATTTGGCAGTCAATCTTCGACGTGTGGCTGTCGGCAAGATCAGCCAGAATAATTGGATCAGCCTTCATACCAGTGGTATGTACTGGCATTTTATGGGTATTTTGTGGTTGTATCTCTTCTTTTTCATGTTTTTCGTTTACTAGAGGAATTTATAACCACTCTAAATAAGAGTTAAACCCACTGTTTTTGAGTAAAAAGTATCAACTTCGTGAGAGATTTTTTAACTACATCTTCGCGAATTGGTTTTTCTAAACTAAACTTGCGCCCAAATTTCAAGACTTATTATGGCCGGACACGCTCAACCGATTAGCAACGACGAACTTTGGGGTGGTGGACAATCACCATTCAGCATCAGCTACGGAAAAATGATGATGTGGTACTTCCTCGTATCAGACGCCTTGACTTTTGGCGGTTTGCTTACGGCATATGGAGTTATCCGTCACGGAAGTTCAGAACCATGGCCTGTAGGCGAACAAGTGTTCGAAGCCCTACCTGGTCTGCACGGTTCTTACCCATTGATGTATGTGGCATTGATGACCTTCATCCTTATCGTATCTTCAGTTACCATGGTATTGGCTGTAGAAGCTGGTCACCGTTTGGATAAAAAAGGTGTGGTAAAATGGTTAGGTATCACCATCATCGGTGGTTTCTTCTTCTTGGGCTCTCAAGCTTGGGAATGGTCTCACTTCATTCACGGTTCTGGTGGCGGTTTCCAAATCAGCCAGCCAATGACTGTAAAAGCAGTGAATGACGCTGGAAAAGAATTTGAAATGAATTTGGAAGCGGGTTCATGGGTTCACATGACTTCTGACTTCGGTCACGCATACGAGCACGCCATGGAAGCTGCTGAAGCTCCAGTTGCTCATGATGAGCACGGTCACGCTGACCATGGTCACGCGGCACACGGCGAAGAGGGGCATGCTGCTCATGCAGACATCAGCACGATGGTGCCAGATGAATTGATCTTGAACAAATACACGTTGGTGTATGATTCGAATACCAAAGAAAACCTTCGTCAATTGAAAGTAAGCGGCGAAGATGCTAAGAAACTTTGGGCTAACATGGAGTCTAACTCTATGGTGTTCGGTGCCAACTTGCACAAAAACGAATATGCTGTACAACAACAATACGCAGACTTCTTCTTCTTCGTAACGGGTTTCCACGGATTCCACGTATTTTCAGGTGTGGTGATCAACATCATCATCTGGTTGATGGCTATCAGCGGCACTTTCGAGCGTCGTGGTCACTACGAAATGATTGAGAAAATCGGTTTGTACTGGCACTTCGTTGACTTGGTATGGGTGTTTGTATTCACCTTCTTCTACCTCGTATAATTTTATTAAAGAACAAACGCACAATACGATAGTATTATGGAAAGAGATGATTTAATCGTAAACGACAGCTACTCGGTGAACGCACGTCACAGTGAAGAAGCTGGAGTGAAAATTCGTAAGAATGTATGGGTTGTAACAGCAATCCTTACTGCGATCACCGTTTTCGAAGTATGGATGGGTGTGGCCTTCAAACGCAACGGTACCTTTGAATGGGAAACCGTTAAATTGGGCTTCATCGTTCTTACCATGGTGAAAGCAGGTTACATCGTTCTTTCGTTCATGCACCTTGGTGAAGAGCGCCGCAACTTGAAGTATGTAATCTTGTTGCCTTACGCTCTTTTCATCCTGTATTTGATCTTCATCGGTCTTTACGAAGGTGTATCAGTACAAGAGCTAAATAACCTCCACCGTTGAGATCATAAAACATGACATCATCATCCCGATGGAAAAAGTATATTGGCCTCGCCGGTATACTTTTTTTGTTTCCACTCCTTTGGTGGTTGATGTTTGCCCGCAATGCGGTGCATCACTTCAACACCGCCCCTTATTTCAGTGAAGCGCATCCTCAGGGCACTGAAAAGGGGGAGTATGTTTTACCTCCATTCGAGTTTACAGACCAGAATGGCCAAGTGTTTTCTTCCAAAGAATTGGAAGGGAAAACATGGATGGTAGCCTTTATGAATACGGACGAAGAAATGCTTCCCCGCATTACACAGCGCTTATTATTGGCTAATTTTCCTTTGCGCAGTGAATTGGACGTTCACCTTGTCCTTTTTTCAACTGACCATAAGGCCGATTCTTTGAAAGCCATCAGTAATTATATCAATGAAGTGACCAAGGGAATGTATCCACAAGAAATAGCAAAGTGGCATTACCTTCGCGCAGAGAATGACAGTGTGATGCAGGCCTTTTTGCAAAAAGCGTTTTTTGTAAAGAACCTAGCAGAAGAAGCTCGTTTCCGCCTTGTAGATCAGAAAGGTTATATTAGAGGATTATACGGCAATACGGAGTATCATGTGCAAAGCATGGTAGAAGATGTGCGAATCGTGAAGAAACAATACGATGTTGAACAATATCAAGGAAAAAATCACATTGAAAAAGTGGGTAATTAATTACACTGCTTTGCTGTTGGTGACAGTCTTGATGGCTTGCGGCAACGGAGGGAATGATGCTGACTTAAGCATTGACCCGGCCTTGGCCAAGCAAAAACTTCCTTATTGGGGCGAGCATGATGTGGAAATTAATCAAGGGCCCAATGGCACCATGACCACCGATACGGCTTATTACACGCTGCCAAAATTCGTTTTTCGCAATCAGTTGAACGAACAGATCTCGCACCGCGATTACCAAGGAAAAATATTTGTAGCCGAGTTTTTCTTTTCTCATTGCAAAAGTATTTGCCCGCTTATGAGCGCTCAAATGGTGCGTTTACAGCAATTGGTGAAAAAGGAAGGCCTAGAAGAACAGGTGTTTTTTCTCTCTCATACCGTAGATCCCACCAATGACACACCGGATACATTAAAAGCATACGGTGAAAAATTGGATGCCGACTTTTCCAATTGGAATTTTGTTACCGGTGATCCAAAGGACATCTATTGGCAAGCCGAGTCGGGATATATGCTCTCGGCTTTTCCTTCTGATACCGCAGATGGTGGTTTTTTTCATACCGATAAACTAACACTTGTTGACCGCGAAATGCACATTCGCGGATATTATGATGGTACGTCAACTAAAGACGTCAATAAGTTGTTTGTAGATATCAAACGATTGATCAATGAATATGCAGACTCAAGTCTCTCCCGCTGAGAAAAAAGCGAAAATCTTTATTTGGGCAGTATCTATCGTACTTCCCGTGGCCGTAACCGTATTGCGTTACATGCCTAAAATTGGCCCCGACGGAGGTGCTTTCCGTTCATTTCTGAATGAACTGCCCTTGTTTAACGCCTTCTGTAATGGTACTACAGCTGTATTGCTCGTATTTGCCTTCTTGGCTATTAAAAACAAGAACGTGAAAGTGCATCGCCGGTTGATGACCTTCGCGATGATTCTTTCCATCTTTTTTCTTCTTTCGTACGTGACCTATCACGCTACTACGGAGCACACTGTTTTCCCCAAGGAAAATTCCCTGTGGTTGGCCTATCAAGTAATCCTTTGGAGTCACATTGCTCTATCGGCTGTGGTGGTGCCTTTGGTGTTGATCTCGTACTGGAGAGGTTTAGCTGAAAAATTTGATAAACATCGCCGCATTGCAAAAATAACCTTGCCAATTTGGTTATATGTTGCAATAACAGGGGTATTGGTTTATTGGTTGATTAGCCCATTTTATCCATTTTAGTTGTAGATTTGTATTATGAATAAGAAATTTGTTGCAGGTGCAGTACTATTCCTTATTTTGGCGACGTCATTTGACTCGGCAGCACAATGTGCCATGTGTAGAGCTACCGCTGAAACGGCAGCAAAGCACTTGGATAGAGGGATTGGAGCGGGATTGAATTCGGGAATCATCTATTTAATGGGTATTCCTTACATGCTGTTGATGACGGTGGCGATTGTTTTTTACCGCAAGAAAATTGCGGCATTTTTTAGAGGCTAATTTTTTTTGGCCTCATAGTTGCTTTTCGGCTTGCCGAATAGAAACCGTTAAAGAAAGAACCTGACTGATGATGAATCGACTGTTATTTTTGATTGTTCTTGTAGGATGTTTAATTACGCCTTTCTCCGGGGCGTATGCTCAGTTTGTTACTGAAAAAGCCATCGATTCTACTGCAAATGCCGAAGTGGAAGAACAAAAAATGATTCTTTCGGTATTTGATCAAAACTCCATGGAGCCCCTTCATGCTGATGTGATCATTAAAGGTCTCAATCCTCGTAAACCTGTTGTTCTCAAGAGTTTGATGGACAGCACCATCTTATTCAAAACCTATCGCCTATACACCGTATCCGTGGTGAAACCAGGTTACATGTATTACGCACACAAATTTTGGCCAGAAGAGTCCTTCGAACACCGCGAACGTATTGAATTGAAGCCGCTTTCTGTTGGGTTAAAAACAAACGTTGAAGACATCACCTTCCTGGGCGATCAAACAGAAATTTATCACAAGTCGATTCCTGCTTTAGAAGAGTTGATCAGCTTCCTTGAAGTAAACCCTTCTGTGAAAATATGTGTCATCGGTCATGCCAATGGACCAGAAAGCGAAAAGAAAGGTCCTGCTTTCTATAAAAAAGCTTCTGAGAAACGCTCCATGGCCGTTCGTGACTATTTGATTCAACATGGCATTGCGCCTGACCGCCTCGTTACTCGTGGTGCAGGTAATTCGCAAATGATTTATCCTGATCCAAAAACAGATTGGGAAACGCAAGCCAACCGCCGTATCGAAATCGAAGTGATCGGTCTATAACCGTCAGTCATTCCCATTTTCCACTAAACATTACTCGGAAGCTTTGCTTCTGCGAAAGGTGTATGTTTGTTTTAGAAAATCTAAGACATGCGTACTCATTTGATCGTTTTGTTTTTAGCGATAAGCGCCATTGGACATTCCCAAACGGAATGGTCGCTGGATAGCTGTATTCGCTATGCATACGAACACAACATTTCCCTTCAACGAAGCGAGCTCAGCATTGAAAATGCGGAGATCAATCGGCAAGCTGCAGTAGGTGGTATGCTGCCTAACTTGAATGGTCAAGCTTCACACGGTTACAACTGGGGGCAGCGTATTGACCCCTTTACCAACCAATTTGCCTCGCAGCGTATTCAAAGTAATAGCTTCGGACTTTCTACAAGCATCAATCTGTTCAATGGCTTTCAGCAGAGCTTAACGGTAAAGCAAAGTGCCTTAGAAATTGAACGTTCGAAATGGAACTACGAAAAACTCAGAAATGATATTGGGCTGAATGTGGCCTCTGGTTATCTCCAAATTCTCTTAACCAAAGAGTTTTGGGAAATAGCTAAAACCAATCGGGACAGAACTGCCCTTCAAGCCGAGCGGATAGCACAGTTGGTGAAAGCGGGCTCTCTAGCTCAAGTAAACCTCGATCAGATTTATGCCCAGCTCGCCTCCGACGAAGCGACAGAAGTGAGCGCAGGGAATAATTACTTTATGGCCAAGTTGGCCTTGATGCAATTCCTCCAATTACCGGTCACAGGCATCGAAGGGTTTGAAATTGTTTCGCCAAACGTAGAAGGCATGGAGCAAGGGGAAATCATTTCCAACCCACAGGTTGTCGTAGAAGCAGCTACCAATAATTTCCCTGAAATTAAAAGTGCAGAAGTAGGTCTTAAAAGCGCCGAAATGGGCCAATCCATTGCCCGCGGGGGCATGTATCCCCGATTATCTGCCAGTTATTCTTACGGATCTGGTTACTCGGGAGCATCTAAAATTATTACCGGATCACCAGACTCCTTGGCTTATCCGATAGGAACTGTTTTTGGATCCAACTTTTTGGTGGTTTCGCTTCCGCAAGCGGTCTATTCCGATGATGATTTTTCGGTGAAACCATTCAACGAGCAATTGCGTGATAACGTGAACCGATCTTTATTCTTCAGCCTTACAGTGCCGATTTTTAATGGTTTTCAAACTTCTTCTAGTATCAAGCGCGCAAACATCGCTGCGCTCGATGCTAAGTTGG
>JBDKGH010000087.1:0-2829 GCA_039798265.1 Bacteroidota bacterium
TCGGTTTTACTGCTCTTGTTTGATGCGGTAAATACCTCGCGCGAAGAATTAGTTGACTTTGTCAATGAAGTTAAAATTCAAGCGGGTGAAAAGGCGCGTATTCTTTTGGTGGCAAACAAAGCGGATAATGCCGTTTTCAAAGAAGTTGAGGTTATGGCCAAAACAAAAGAACTCGGTGAATATTTGATCATTTCAGCAAAACAGGGATTACACGTCGATGCCTTGAAACAATGGCTTATTGATGGGGTAGAATTGGGCCGTGTAAACAGCGGAGAAACAGTAGTAACCAATGCCCGCCATTACGACGCCTTGAGCAAAGCCTCGGCATCTTTGCACGAAATCATCATTGGTCTCCAATCGCAAGTGACGGGAGATTTTTTAGCTGTCGATATTCGTAAAACATTGTATCACCTTTCCGAGATCACAGGCCAAATCAATGCAGACGATTTACTGAATTCTATCTTTTCGAAGTTTTGTATCGGCAAATAAATAGGTTCACTTTATTTACGCTGCCAGCTGATAGCATTAAGTCGCTGCATAAATGGGGACAGGAATGTGCTGTTTGATGCAATTGATATTTACCTTTTTTCATTGATAAACTAAGCGTGCATTTTCTTAATATTCATACTCACCAGGCACGGACGGTCACGAATGAAGTCGCCATTCGGAATAGGCATGACCACTTCGATTCACCCAAGGATCGATTAATGTCGTGTGGACTCCACCCATGGTATTTAGATGAGCACACGGTGGAAGTGGAGTGGACAAAGCTCCAATCTGTAGCGATTGCTGATGAGGTAGTGGCCATTGGTGAATGCGGTCTTGATAAGGTCTGCAAAACCGATTGGGAAGTGCAAGTGCATTGGTTCGAACAGCAAGTGGTATTGGCGAATGCTATTCAAAAACCCTTAATCATCCATTGTGTAAGAGCCTACGACGAGGTATTGCAGGTGTTGACAAAAACAAAGAATAAAATGCCGGTCATTTTTCATGGCTTTAATAAAAAAGAATCGCTGGCCAAACAATTAGTCGATCAGGGATTTTATCTTTCTTTTGGTTCGCATTTGGAAAAAAAGGAAATACAAGAAATAGTAAAAGGGATAAGGACGGATCGTTTTTTTTTAGAAAATGATCAATCGGATCTATCCATCGCTCACGTCCATTTACTGGCAGCAAAGGCAAAGGGATGTAGTGTAGAAAATATAATAGAACAAACCTGGGCGAATGCCCGAACAGCATTCGGAGAAAAAACGGCTTTATGGAAGATTTAAGTTGGTTAGGTAGAACACAGCTTTTACTGGGAGAAGATACGCTTAAACTACTCACTACAAAACACGTGATGGTGGTGGGAATGGGTGGCGTAGGTTCGTTCGCTGCAGAGTTTATTGCTAGAAGTGGTGTAGGAGAAATGACAATCATTGACGGTGATGTGGTGGATCCTACGAATAGAAACAGACAGCTACCTGCCTTGGCAACTAATCACGGTGAACCAAAAGTACACATCATGGCTGATCGGTTGAAAGCCATTAATCCAGAACTCAAGCTGCACGTGGTGAAAGAATTTGTTACTCCTGAAATGGTAGAAATACAAATATCACGACGACCTGACTTTATAATAGATGCCATTGACAGTATTCAACCCAAACAAACCTTTATTCGCTTGGCCCTTGAGTCCAATATCCCCATGGTAAGCAGCATGGGCGCGGGTGGTCGCATGGACCCTACTTGTTTGAAAGTCGCAGACATTAGTAAAACATTTAACTGTCCATTTGCCCAACAAATCAGAAAGAATTTGAAGCAGTGGGGTATTCGGAAGGGCTTGAAAGTTGTCTTCAGTACCGAGGAAGTGGCAAAGGAAAGTTTGATTTTGACTGATGGTGCAAACTTTAAAAAGTCGGCCTACGGTACCATGTCTTATTTGCCAGCCACTTTTGGAGCTGTTACTGCTTCGGTGGCTATTCGGCAGTTAATTGGACGGCATGTTTAGCCTTTTTATTGGCTGGGCTATTTGCAAAAAAGTTTTAAAATAAGCATTTTTCCTCTTCGTGTAGAAGATAAATAATAGATGTCTTATTGTGTTGATAAACAGGGTTGTTAGTGTCTATTTAGGTGTTTAGCCTCGCAATAATTACACGGCTGGTGTTTAATCTTTTTCGATTAAACATTGAACAAAAATAGGGGCGTGGGGGTTTGGTTTCAAAATCATCTAACATGAAGAAACTCTTAACTCTAATCACAGCTCTTGCACTGGTCATTCAGATACAAGCGCAAACGGTTGTTGACGTCATCGTCAACAGTCCCGATCACACAACACTCGAAACAGCAGTAGTAGAAGCTGGTTTGGTAGGCACACTCCAAGGTGCTGGTCCATTCACAGTATTTGCTCCAACAGATGCGGCTTTCGCTGCTCTTCCTGCTGGTTTATTAGATCAATTACTTGCTGATCCAGCTGGTGACTTGACTCAAATTTTATTGTACCATGTAGTAGCTGGTGAAGCTCTTTCAACTAGCTTGAGCAATGGTCAAATCATCACGACTGTTCAAGGTCAAGATGTAACTGTTAGTATTACTAACGGAAACGTATTTATCAACGAAGCACAAGTAACTGTTGCTGACGTTCCTGCTTCAAATGGTGTTGTACACGTAATCAACGCGGTTTTGGTTCCTAACTTGAATCCACTTCCTGCAACTGTAGTTGACATCATCGCAAACAGTCCTGATCACACCACATTAGAAGCTGCTGTGGGCGCTGCTGGTTTGGTAAGCACACTTCAAGGTGCTGGTCCATTCACTGTATTTGCTCCAACAGACGCGGCTTTCGCTGCTCTT
>JBDKGH010000088.1:0-19602 GCA_039798265.1 Bacteroidota bacterium
AGCTAAACGCGATTCAGCCTCAGCACGATCAGATTTTTTGCGAGCCTCTGCAACTGCGCGCTCAGCAGCGGCAACTTCTTTTTCAATTGATTTTTCTTCTTCGCGATTGTTTAAGATAGACTCCTCAACAGTGCGTTGTTGTTTTTCAATAGCCTTAGCCTTTTCAACCAACATTTCATAGGTTGATTTAGGTGACATACGCAAGGCTACTTGACGGTTCTTTTCTTTCGTTAATGCTGCATATGCGCCATCGAAGTTTTGACTTTTTTCTGCTTCTACAAGCTGAAGAAGATCTGCTTCCAACTCGGTTACTTTAGCTTGTTCAGCAGCTTGTTCTTCTTTCAAAGTATTTGCACTGGCAATCGCACTTTTAGCCTCACGTTGAAGGAGCTCGGCTTGAGCTGTCAATTTAACGGACTCACGAATTTTATTGATGTCATCTGGAGTATTGTTATTGGAAGTTGCTTCTCTTAAATCTTCAGCCTTCTTCAAAATAGCATCCGCTTCTTTTTGCTTTTTAGCGGCATAAACCATAGACGTATTGATCTTTTCATCAGATGCTTTCATGAATGCTTTTGACTTTTGAAGGTCTGCATTCATACTATCCACAATGGTGGTGATGGTCACACCCTCACCGAAGCCAGCAGCTAATGGCGCATTTGCCATTGTTTTTTCTACTGAAAGGGCAGGAGTGGCGCTTGTTTCAGATGTCGCATCAGCAGTATTCGAATCAGAGTTAACCTCCAATCCAGCTTTTTGGCGCAACATTTCCGCTGCAAGTGCGGCGATATCTTCTTCAAGAGGAGTTTCGAAGTGATTGATAATTTCTACACGCTCTTGACCATTTTCTTTTTTCAAAATAATCTCTTGACGAACAGCCACAGGGCGATCAAATGATGGAATCTGAACTTCCACTTCGTGCTTGTTTGGACTGTTTTCAGTAGAAACGGTATAGGTGTATGAACCTGCTTTTGGAACGTACAACAATACATTACCGTTAGCCATATCAGAGGTTGACTTGCACACAGAGCGGCCGGTCAACGGATCTTTGATATCGATAGTAGCTTTCTTTTGCTCGGCATCCACTTCAGAAAGGAACTCACCTTTCAAATAAACAATTTGCAATGGAATACCTTCTACACGAACATTATAAACGTGCATGTGGCCCTGGTCGCTTGCACGAGAACTAGCAAAATAGGCGTTCTTGTTGAGTGAGTCAGCAATGAAGAAAATATCGTCATCGGGAGTATTAATGGCAAAATCTAGGTTGATGGCTGGGCCAAAAACACCGGTTGCAGGATCCATTACACTTTTAAAAATATCATATCCACCCATGGAGTTGTGGCCACGTGACGAGAAATAAAGCGTTTTACCATCACTGTGCATGAAGCAAAAATCTTCGTCGTATTTCGTATTCACATCACCACGAAGTTTTTCAGGTGTGGTAAATTTGCCGTCAGGTAAAATTTGAGTTTTGTAAATATCCTTGCCTGTATTTTCATCTTTTCCGTAAGAAGAAAAATAGATCGTAGTTGCATTGCCAGGATAGTGGATAACGCTTGTCTCGTTTTTCTTTTTATCCACCGAACTTTTTAATTCATCTGGCACGGCAAGAATTTTTCCACCAATACCATTCAAATCCATATAACGAAAGAAGTTGGCGCGATCGGCTTCTTTTTTATCGATCACCACCAAATCTTTGATGTTGCTAAGTAAAGTAGAACCATAGATACAAGTTTCGATTTCGCGCTGAGTGCCCATCTCTTCCGCGAGTTTTGCATCTTTTGATTTAAAAGCCTCAAATGCCGTTACGGCATCTTTGAATTGATAGTTGAGGTGATACGCTTTTCCGAGATAATACCAAGCCATTGGATCAGCTACTTCTTTGCGAGTAGCAGAGGAAAGGAATCGGATTGCTTTTGATTTGTCTGCATCAGAATAAATAGCACAAGCACCAAACTTGTAGGTATAATCTGTATTAGACGGATAAAGTGAAACCAATTGAGAATACAGCGGATAAGCTTGGAGAAAATCTCCCGCTTCAAAGAAGCCTTGAGCTTCTTTTGCTAGCTGTTGTTCGGTTCCCTCGCCTTTTTTCTGGGCGAAAACTGAGCTTACAACCATGGCCCATAGGGCAATGACCAACGTTGTACGTTTCATGTGCGTAAATTTAGACTTCCGTTTGGTTCGGTGGTTTTCTACACCGAATTTGTTTTCATTTAATTGCAGCCTTTTGCCCGGTCTTCCCTCGTTCTCGAGGCCGCAATCATGTATTTTAACGTGAGCACTTCTTATAGGGTTACAATTTCATTTACTTTTTTTCCAAAATGGGGAAAAAGCGTCCGAGTTATACACCTATACCTCTTAACAGTTCATCGTTATCTTCGTCCCTATGAAATGGATCAAGATTGCAGCTCTCTTATTAATGGCAGGCGTATTTATCGGTGCCTTTGGCGCTCATGGCCTTCGCGAGAAACTAGACCCTCAAAAGTTGAACTCTTATTTGACCGGCGTTCAATACCTCTATTATCATTCTTTTGCTCTGCTTTTTACAGGCCTTTTAATCTTATCCGGCAAACTCAGTGAAAAAGCGCTCAACCGAACGGGATACTTATTTCTATCTGGTATTGTTGTTTTTTCGGGCAGTATATTCCTCCTTTCCACTCAAGAGCTAACAGGGCTCAAACTATCCTTTTTAGGTCCAATTACCCCGTTAGGTGGTTTGCTGTTTGCGGCCGGTTGGTTGAGTCTTGCGCTTTCGGTTTCGAAGAAAAATAACCTGTGAACTAATTAATAAAGACTGTTTTACGATTCACGAATTCATCTATTCCTTCAATAGACAGTTCACGGCCGTATCCGGAGTTTTTAACCCCGCCAAAAGGAAGACGGGTGTCACTCTTGACTAAAGAATTGATAAAAACAGCTCCTTCATTAAAGAGGTCAACCTTTTTTACAATGGCATCGCGGTTTTGGGTGAAAATAGAAACCCCCAAGCCGAAACGACTATTATTGCTTATTTCCATCGCCTCCTCCAGCGAAGTAATTTTCATAACGGGAGCCACTGGCCCAAACACTTCTTCGGTCATGCATCTCATATCGAGCGTAACATCGACCATCAAGGTGGGATAATAAACGGCGTTTTGGTATTTACCTCCACAAAGGATCTTAGCCCCTTTACGCACGGCGTCGTTTACTTGCGATTGAACCGCTTCCGCCGCATCTTGGTTAACGAGTGTACTTATATAAGTAGTAGGATCGAGTGGGTCGCCCACCTTTAAGGCTTCAATTTTTTCCTTGAACAACTCGACAAAGCGATCAAATACATCCGCATGAACTAAAAATCGTTTAGCCGCTATGCAGCTTTGACCATTGTTTTGAAAACGCCCAATTATCGCGTGCTCAACAGCCAAATTAAGATCAGCATCGGGAAGTACAATAAAGGCGTTACTTCCACCTAATTCGAGAATGACGGGCTTTATCTGTCGCCCTGCGTTTGCGGCCACCTGACGCCCAGCCGATTCACTTCCCGTGAGGGAGATACCTCTAACGGCATCGTGCTGAATGACATCTTCCACCAAGGCAGAAGAAATTTGAAGCACTTGAAAGATTCCTTTTTTTGCTCCAGCGTCTTTCATCAGTTGTTCTAATAAAAGAGCACACCCTGTTACGTTTGAGGCATGTTTGAGCAAAAAGGTATTTCCAGCGGCTATAGCTGGAATAGCGCATCGGAACACTTGCCAGAAAGGAAAATTCCAAGGCATTATGCCAAGCCAAACACCTAAAGGGTTTTTACGCACTACCGAAACCAATGCATCTGTTTCAACCTTCCGATCGGCTAAGAGTTCTTCAATATGATCAGAATAATACCGACAAACGGTAATACACTTATCGATTTCTGCTAAGCCTTGTGTAATGGGCTTGCCCATCTCAAAAGCCATGATTTCAGCCAATTGCTTCTTTCGATCAATCATCAAAGCAGCAATCTTATTGATCAATAAGGATCTTTTTTCAAGCGGAGAAACACGCCAAGTTTTGAAAGCTTGATCAGCCGCATTGATTTTGGCCTGTATTTCTTTCGAGGTTTCATTCTCGTAGGTGGCCAAAACCTGAAGCCTATATGGATCAAGCGAACGAAGCATAGGTAAATATTATAAGTGATATCCCAACTTGCGCTCTAACGCGTCATTCAATTTTGGTAGTCGATTGCGTTCAACGAGGAAGCTAGTCAGCTCGGCAAATTCACCAAAGATGTAATGTTTTAAAGCGGCTTCACGAAGATAGCCTTTTCCTGAACTACCTCCGGTACCCACGCGAGTACCAATCATACGGTGAACCATATTCATATGTCTCCATCGCCATGTAGCCAATAGCTCATCAATTTCGAGGAGGTAATTTAACAAGCGGTAGGGATTATTGAGAATAGGGTAATCACGGTAGAGCATGATAAATAAAGCAGAACGGCGAGCTTTGTCAGATAACTTACGGTCGTTCTGAGTAAGATCACTCATAAACAACTCCTCGAAGTATTTCACGTTTTGTTTTTCACCATCACCCAATGATTGGGCGTAGGTGTCTTTATAAACGGTCCAAAAATCGCGTCCATCTGCCCATTCTGTCCAAAACTCAGGTTGATTGAAAAAGGGCATACGCTCCAACCAGTTGTTGACTAACTTGATCAACGGCGTTTTTTTAGCCAACTCATAAATGCTATTGGCATCTTCCGGTTTTAATTGACTAGTGAAATATTCTTTGCCATGGCGTTCTTCCACGGTTAGTCCCAATACTGTTTCGAGCACTTTGAATTGCATGCTTTGGAAACCACTAGCCGGACGAAGCATATCACGAAAATCCAAAAAGTCCAAAGGAGTCATGGTTTCCAAAATATCTACTTGATGAATCAGAACCCGCAAAATTTCTTGTACGCGGTTGAGGCGGCGCACAGCTACTTGCAATTCTGGAGAGTTGTCGTTGATGTTTTCTTTTGACATGATTTCATGTACTGAACCCACTTCAAACAAAACCTGCTTGAACCACAATTCATACGCTTGGTGAATCACGATAAAGAGCATCTCATCATGAGCATGCTTACCTAGTTTATCGCTTTCTAAATGCTGGGCGTCTAATATTTTATCGAGTTGTAAGTAGCTAGAGTAGTACATGAGTCGTGTTTTATGGGGACGAAGATAGAGCCTTCGTTTTTTAAATTTTAAATGATCTGTGTCAATCTGAAAATTAAAGAGGACTGACCTTGCCTAAAACTGATTTGAAGGGCACAGGGCCATCAAATCGCGAGTCGCGGCTATGTCCTCGTGCATCACACAACGTGAAATAGCTATTATCGGGCACTGTTAGTGGTCCGTAGTCAGACATGGTCCATTGGCGGTTAGTGGGTTGGTAGAGTTTTTTCTCAAACCCTGGAAAAACAGTCACCTTAGCTCCAATGGCAATGTAATCGGCGTCCGGTTGGGTAAGAAATGCTTTGGAGCCAATGAAGCCCGCATATTGTTCGTGGCGCACCATGCGCTTATCTGTTTTTAAAAGCAACTGCTGCGTTGTAGTTTTCCAATCTTGCGGCTGAATAACATATTCGCGTGTCACCACCATTTCTACTAATGAAGGATCACCGTTTACGTATAAAATACCGTTCACAATATTCAGTGTATCACCTGGCATACCCACCACTCGTTGAATTTCAACTCCGCCATCCAAGGCGTTTTGAAAGGCGATCAAATCATAACGCTCAATTTTACTCCATGAATTCATCCAAACCTTAGTAGAGTCGTTAAGCGTGGGGTACATGCTCATAGAACGCTGGGTGTAAATATTCCACACGTTCATTTGACGGGTAATCATGAGTACGGTAAAAAGTCCTGCAAGGGCTATAACTCCCCAATAAACGAACTGCAACCATCTCGGTTCTTGTTTTACTTGCGAATTCATAAGGGCGAAAGTAATTATGGATCGAACAAGGACTTTCATAAATCCTATAAACGGTGAACAAAATCCTCTTTTTAGTTATTATTCTTCACCCCATCTTTGACACCTATGACCATGCAAGAAGAAATCATTGAAGTAATTGGCGCCCGAGAGCATAATCTGAAAAATGTGGATGTCAATATTCCACGTAATCAATTGGTTGTGATCACCGGACTGAGCGGAAGTGGAAAGTCATCATTAGCTTTTGACACCATTTACGCGGAAGGTCAGCGTCGTTATATCGAAACCTTCAATGCCTATGCGCGTCAGTTTTTGGGTGAAATGGAACGCCCTGATGTGGATAAAATCAATGGTCTTTCCCCTGTAATTTCTATTGAGCAAAAAACAGGCAGCCGAAATCCTCGCTCTACGGTCGGCACGATTACAGAGATTTATGACTTTTTGCGCTTGTTATTTGCACGCGCTGGAGATGCTTTCAGCTATGTAACGGGGGAAAAAATGGTTCGTTATTCTGACGACCAAGTGGTTGAGTTAATTCTAGAGAATTACGCAGGTAAGAAAATTGCAATTTTGGCTCCTTTGGTCAAAGGCCGAAAAGGTCATTACCGCGAGCTCTTCGAACAAATAATGAAACAGGGCTATCTACGTGCCCGAGTGGATGGTGAGTTAGTAGAATTAAGTAAAGGCTTCAAATTAGATCGGTATAAAATCCATGATATCGAAGTGGTGATTGATCGATTGGCGATTGAAGCCACGTCGGGAAAAAAAGGGAAGAAGTCTGATCCAGGCGAGCTTCAGCGTATTCGCCAAACCATACAAACTGCTATGCGCCTAGGCAAAGGAAGTTTGATGGTGATGAATTACGATAAACCAAAAGAGGTGAGGCATTTTTCGCGTCACCTAATGTGTCCTACTTCTGGTATATCATACCCCGAAGCGGAGCCGAATCTTTTTTCATTTAATTCTCCCTACGGCGCCTGCTCGCACTGCAATGGCTTGGGCGAAGTGGCTGAAATTGATGTGAAAAAAATCATTCCTGATCCGAAGAAGAGCATTAAAAAAGGCGGAATCGCTCCAATGGGTGAAAGCAAAAACAACTGGATTTTCCAGCAGGTTGAAGCTATACTCAAAGGATATGGCGCTGATTTGAATACGCCGATTGAAGATTTAGAAGAAGATGCTGTCAATGTTATTTTGTATGGTACGGAAGATCTGATCCAAGTTGAACATAGCTCTGGTTATACGGTTCCTACGAAGTTTGAAGGTGTAATAGCTTTCATTGAACGAATCTCCGAAGAAGAGGCTAGTCCAGGCATTAAGCGTTGGGCTGAGAGCTTTATGAATAAGCTGCCGTGCCCTGTGTGTGAAGGCACTCGACTAAAGAAAGAAGCACTCTTTTTTAAGATAAATGATAAAAATATTGCTCAGCTCGGGCAAATGGATTTGCGCGAGTTAAGCGAATGGTTTAAACATGTGGACAAGGGGATGAGCGAACGCCAATTAGCCATTGCTACTGAGCCACTAAAAGAGGTTAAAAACCGTTTGAGCTTTCTGGTAAATGTTGGTCTCGAATACCTCTCCCTCAACCGCAGTGCGCGCACGCTCAGCGGAGGTGAAGCTCAGCGTATTCGTCTGGCTACACAAATTGGATCGCAATTAGTAGGTGTCTTGTACATCCTCGATGAGCCAAGTATAGGCCTTCATCAGCGGGATAATCATAAACTCATTCAGTCTTTGAAGGCTCTGCGCGATGGAGGGAATAGTGTTCTAGTGGTAGAGCACGATCGCGATATGATGCTTGAAAGCGACTACCTAATTGACATCGGTCCTGGCGCAGGAAGTCATGGCGGCCGCATTGTTGCGCAAGGTCCACCAAAAACACACTTAGCTCAGGACAGTGTAACTTCTAAGTACCTCAAAGGAACTCTCAAAATTGAAGTCCCTAAAACTAGAAGAAAGGGTAATGGCAAGACCT
Source organism: Bacteroidota bacterium (assembly GCA_039798265.1). GTDB lineage: Bacteria > Bacteroidota > Bacteroidia > Flavobacteriales_D > Sanyastnellaceae > JBDKGH01. The sequence goes on from JBDKGH010000088.1 coordinate 7,913, forward strand.
TAATTCTCGAAGGTGCAAGTGGTCATAACTTGAAAAATGTGAAACTGGAGTTGCCGCTTGGTCAATTTGTTTGTGTAACCGGTGTGAGTGGAAGTGGCAAGTCTAGTTTGATTAGCCAAACGTTGTATCCTATTTTAAATACCCATTTTTTTGACGCGGTTAAAAAGCCTTTACCGTATAAAAAAATCAAAGGATTAGAACATTTAGATAAGGTTATTGAAATTGACCAAAGTCCAATTGGCCGAACGCCTCGTAGCAACCCAAGCACGTACACAGGTATTTTCACAGACATACGAACGCTTTTTGCTCAGCTGCCCGAAGCAAAGATCAGAGGCTATCAGCCTGGTCGCTTTAGCTTTAACGTCAGTGGAGGTAGATGCGAAACATGCAAGGGAGCCGGTGTTCGGGTAATTGAGATGAACTTTTTACCTGACGTGTTAGTGCATTGCGAAAGTTGCAATGGTAAACGTTACAACCGCGAAACATTAGAAATTCGATACAAAGGAAAAAGCATTGCAGATGTATTGGATATGACGGTAGATCAAGCTGTCGAGTTTTTTGAAAATCATCGAAACATCCACAATGTGGTAAAAACACTTCAGGATGTTGGGTTAGGATACGTTACCCTTGGCCAACACAGCACCACCCTAAGTGGAGGAGAAGCGCAACGCGTAAAGCTCTCCACCGAATTATCCAAGAGAGATACGGGTAACACGATTTATATTCTTGATGAACCCACTACTGGCCTTCATTTCCAAGATGTTCAAATGTTAATTCAAGTGCTCAATCGCTTAGTAGATCGTGGGAATACGGTTCTCGTGATCGAACACAACATGGATATTATTAAAGTAGCCGATCATTTAATAGATGTGGGGCCAGAAGGAGGACAAGGCGGCGGTCAAATAGTGGCTTCGGGGACACCAGAGCAAGTAGCTAAAGTGAAAGGAAGCTGGACCGGTAAATACCTCATTCCTGAGTTAAAGAACTAAAGGTGAGCATGAGAAAGGGGAACTAAATCTTCTTCATGCCATAGTGATTCATCACTAGGCTTTCAAACCATCGAGAAGGAAGAACTCTTTTGAGTGTCAAACTAAACCGCTGAAATACATTAGCCGCGCGATATCTTAAGCGCGGCTTATTTTTTTGAAGAATGCGATGTACAAGATATCCCATGTACTCCGGCGTAGGGGAAGCAAGTACTTCTTCATTCACCCGGCGCTGCGCCTCATCGCATTGCGCGGCGTAAACAGGATCTAAGTGCTTCACCACTTTTCGATTCTGATTGATGGAAGTGCGAAAATCGCCTGGTTCAATAAGGCACACTCGGATACCAAATTGTTGCAGCTCTTGACTCATGGACTCTGTGATTCCTTCAACCGCAAACTTCGAGGAACTATAAATACCACGATACGGAAGCCCCATCATTCCAGCAATAGAGGTAATGTTAATCACATATCCGAACTGCTGCTGACGCATATGAGGAATCACATTCCTGCATACATTCAATACCCCAAAGACATTGGTTTGAAAGATATCCTTCGCCTCTTCGTCACTGATCGATTCTATCGGGCCGAGCATACCTAATCCCGCGTTGTTGATGACGGCATCAATTTTACCGGTTTTACTCACTAGCCATTCGATTCCCGATTTCACAGAAGATTCATTGTTGACATCCATTTGAATCATGGTGAAACCATTCACCAAACTTCCAGTTGTCGCTTTACGACTGGTTCCAAATACACTGTATCCTTTAGAAACGAGCACTTTGGCAATAGATTCACCTATGCCGCTGCTAGCACCTGTAACAAGGATGATGTGAGGTTTTGGATTCATACGAATTGGAAACAAATGTAAACCTACTCAGGCATGATTAACCGCAGCCAATGCAAACACTTGTTAATGGAATACCTAATTACCTTTGTAGCATGGAAGAAATGTTGGATTCATTTGAGAAAAAAGGCTTTTGTTTATTTCACCAGCTGCTACCAAAAGAGGACTTAGCTATGATTCGTCAAGAATTAGAAGCGATAAAAAACTCAGAGCAGTGGAAAAAAGCTGGAATAGGTAAAATGGACGAATTAAAAGTAGATTCTTCCCAACGCGGTGATTTCATACACTGGATTGATCCTCATTCTCTAGCCCCAGCTACCTCGAGGTATTTTGAAAAAATGGATGAAATCATCCAATTGCTTAATCGTTCTTTTTATTTAGGTATTCGCGACAGTGAATGTCATTACACAGAATATCCTGTGGGCACATTTTACAAAAGACATGTTGATCGGCATCGTCACCAATCTTCAAGAATCGTATCCATGGTTTTTTACCTTAATGAAAACTGGACTGAGGCAGATGGCGGTCAGTTGATGGTTTACCATGAAGATGGCTCTGAAGATTGCATTTTACCTCAAGAGGGATTATTGGCCGTTTTTCTCAGTGAAAAAGAACATGAGGTATTACCCACACATCGAGTTAGACAAAGCATTACGGGCTGGATGCTGAATGAAGTGCGACTAGTTTAGCAAAGTGAAGTTAAACCAGCTCACCACGTCTTTCATTTCATCTTGGCTTATGCTATGGCCCATGCCGTAGTAAGTTTTAAATGCCACGGGCACATTCAAATTATTCAGAGCCTCTTTTAATTGTTCTCCATTTGAATAAGGTAAAACTTGATCATCAAAGCCATGTCCTACAAAGGCTTTTTTGCCCACATAATTGGAAGGATCCTTTTTTAAAGCATGCGAGCTAGGAAGATATCGACCACTAAGTGCAATAATTCCCTTGAGCAGTGCTGGTTGATCGGTGAGCACGGAAGCTGACATGATCGCTCCTTGACTAAATCCGAATAAAAACACCCGTTTGGGATCAGCACCGGTTTCTTCTATGAGCAATGGAATCCAGGATTCTATGGCTTTACGAGATTGCAGCTCTTGGCTTTCATCGATGGTTCGAATTCCATCAGATCCCACTTCAAATTGAAACCACGAATAAGCGTCGCTGTCTAGTTTAAATAGTCCGTTGAACGCTACCACATGGGTATTGGCAGGAAAAGAGTTGGCTAGTCCAAATAAATCCTCGGCATTGCTTCCGTATCCGTGAAGTAAAATCACTAAAGGAGCAGCCCCGGTTGAATTATCTCCCTTTTTATACAAGTGTTGTGGAAGCATAGATTGTTGTGCTGAGCATGAAAACAATAAGGTGGAAAGGAGAGTAAATAGACAAACGGCATATTTCATTCATCAAAAATAGTCACGCTGGTCCTGTCCCTCAATAATCAAGATCAAGAATGTAACCTTTTGATTTTAATGTGGTATAAACAGACATCAAATCGTTAGTTACCATGAAAAAGTCAATTCTACTATCGTCGATTTTTGCTCTGACAGCAGTTCTTTCTGCATCAGCGCAATGCCCTGTTAATGCGGGGCCCGATCGCATGTTGTGCTTAAATAATGGATCAAGTATCGAACTTTTGGGCTCTCCTGCCGGTGGCCAATGGTCAGGGCCAGGGGTGACTCCTCAAGGTGTTTTTTCTAGCCAAAATGCGGGCTATTATACATTAAATTATTCCTACACCACTCCAAGCGGTTGCATTGGCACCGATCAAGTGGTTGTAACCGTTAATCCTTCTCCAGCTATATCTGCCGGTCAAGCCCAAGATCTTTGCCTCAATGCTAGTGCCATCGATCTTTCTTCTAATGCAGAAGTAGTAGGTACTTGGTCTGGAAATGGTGTAAATATTAGTGGAGTATTCAACCCAGCATCAGCTGGTGTTGGTACACATACCTTAACATTAACGGCTGACGTAAACGGCTGTATAGTGAGTGATCAGGTTCAAGTAACCGTAAAACCGCTTCCGGGTGTGGTTGCGGGTGAAAATATGCAAGTTTGTTCTGATGCATCAATGGTGCCCGTTCAAGCCGCTTATCCATTAGGTGGTCAATGGTCTGGCCCTATGTCACCAGTTGCCTTGAATATGTTCGATCCTTCAGTTGGCGCGGGCATTTATAATTTCACCTACAGCTGGACAAGTCCGGTTACAGGATGCACAGGGCATGACACAAAAACAATTGAGGTTTTTGAGGCACCTGCAGTAGCTTATGAGTTGGAATCCCTTTCCTCTTGCACATATCCAGTGGCAGTGGGGGTAACAACAAATAATTCAAGCAACACCTCTTACTCTTGGAGAATTAATGGTCAATCAACAACAGCCTTATACTTCAATGCCGTGGGCTCTTATCAAATTGAGCGCATTGCTACTCGAGGCGGTTGCACAGCGGTAGAAGCAAAAACATTTGAAGTAAAACAAGCTCCCGAGGCGGCATTCTCTCTGTCTACCGAAATGGGCTGTCCAGGCACACAAGTTAAATTCAACAATGAAAGTGAAAATGCTCAGGTGTACGTATGGGATTTATCGAATGGTGAGTCGTTCATGAGCCGCACCCCGAGTATCACTTTTAATGAGTCTGGTGTATATGATGTAAAACTTACCGCTATTAGCGCGAATGGTTGTACTGACGTAAAAGAGTTGACCTCTGCTATACGTATTTACAATACACCTGAAATTGAAATCCTTACTTCTAAAGCAGAAATCGTTACCGGAGATGTAGTTGATCTCGAAGTAAACGGGGCATCGGAAGTGACATGGTTCTTGTCTGATGGAACAGTGGCCAATGGCCATAAAGTGAGCACTTTGTTCCGCAACGCTGGTGACAACAACATTTCAATCAATGTATTGACAGATGAAGGTTGTCAAATTGAAAAAACAGCTAAGATCTATGTAGAACAAGCCAATGAAATGGTGTTCCCCAGCCAGTTTACACCCAACGGTGATGGCCTAGCTGATTTGTTCCGTTCAACAAAAATTGGTGACTGGAGCGCTTTCCAAATTAAAATTTATGACATGAATGGTCGTGTAGTATTTGCTGGTAACAATGCCTCAGAAGGCTGGGATGGTACCAACGCAAATGGAGGATTTTACATCTATCAAGCACAAGCCATTGACAATACTACTGGTAGAATGATTTCTGCTAATGGTAAAGTTCTTTTGATGAACTAACGAAGCCCGCCAACTTAGGGCACCTAACTATAAACAGAAAAGGCTTTCTCAATTTGAGAAAGCCTTTTATTTTTTTAGAAAAAAAACAATACTTATTGAATGACAATCGTACGAACAATCTTCGAAGATTGCTCGGTACGTAAACTGAGTTGGTAAATACCTGCATTTAATTCAGGTAAGCGAACCGTTGTTTTTCGATCACTGGATTGGAATGAATAAACGATTTGGCCCAGTTGATTGTACAATTCGCCAAACCACTTTTCTTGTGTGGTGGTGCCCCAGTCAATTACCAATTGATCTTCTGTAGGGTTTGGATAAAGTTTTAATTGCGAACCAAAAATTTCTTGTGTATTCACTGCAGGCTGCACACCAATGGTGAACACACCTGATGTTGGGAAATCAATAGCAGTGAGCCATTCACCACCCACTAAATTGAGAGGATAGAATTGAGTAGGGGTGTTTACATTGAATTCATCGGCCGCTTGCAAAATAATACCCATTCCAAAAGTGATTCCTGGATATTCTGAGGCTAAAATATGCAAATCAACTTCGCCAACATCGCCCGTCTCGGTGAAGCCCCAGGTACGATCTGAACGAAGACTTAAAATGGGGAAACCTCCCGCATTAAAATCCAATGATGCATTGTCTGTTCCGATCATTAAATAATCATGATCACTGAGCGCACTTGGATTATCCAATCGAATAATTCCTTTTCCTTTTGAGTTGGAGTGAAGATCAAATTCACTTTCGCGGCCTATACCAAATACTTCAAAGCGTTGTTCCAAGTGATGGTATTTGCTTTGTGGTCCAAGGTCTACGCCATATTTAGCCGCAAAATAATTATTCACCAAGTTGTGATGAGTCGAGAATAATCGACGACGGAATAAGCAGTGTTCATTGATGGTTCCTTTGCCAAATCGATCACCAAAGTCAAATCCAAAATTGATATTGATCGGAGTGCTGTTATCGCGAAGTCCAGCATTAATACCGTTGAATTCGTAGAGGTTGTCGTCAAAAATAGTCTTGAATACTTGATGCACATCATCTTGCTCATGGATGTAACCGTAGATATGAGGAGCAGTTGCGTCGCCTATGTAATAGATGGGCGAACCGCTGTAGTCACCTTCTAGGTCTAATACTTCAGCGTGGAATTGCGATTCATTTTTCCATGGATGCAGTAAGTAACCATTGGGCATGCGTGACGATGCAAACCAGCCATGTTCGTTAAAGGCTATGGAGTCCGTTTGTACCATTATGTAAGCACTGCTGCTGCGTCCTGGTATTACATCGGACATATTCAATTGGTCATTTACCCCATCGAAATAAACGCCTGGATTATCCAAGTCATCCAGCACTAATGTGGGCATACTAGGCGCGTTAACTTGTGCAGCTTCATATTCATTACCTATTACATCACCCCACGATTCAATTAAATCACCGGCAGAAGCGGGCTGTCCATTGGTACCCATAACGGCTAGATCAGCGCGCAACCAAAGGGCAATTGAACTTTGATCACCAACACCACCTGGTCCGAATGGACCAAAAGCTTCAGGTGCCGACACGCTAAACAATTGAAGGGTATCACTCTGCCAATTGGGTGTGTTGTTTAAATCAAAAGTAACAGCGCCAGGTACCACAAATTGAATGATGCCATTGGTTGTAGGAGTGCACGATAGGGTGTACAAGGATGGTCCACCAGAAATAGCATCAATCGTAGCACCAATCACCTCTACGTCGGTAATATCAAGACCCTGCATTGGAATCAAAGACAAGTTTCTGTAAAAGGACACATTAACTTCAAATGACCCAAAAACTTCATTCGTTCCGTTGGCAGTTTGAACAATAGCAACAGCAGGGAATAGATTAATTTCCGGGCCGTACAAATCACTTTCCCATAATCCGCGGCCATATGTTGCGGCCTTTAAACGAGATTCTTGGTGATTGGCACCATAAAAAATCTCTAGTTCAGTTACCCTTGCGCTTTGAGGAAAGCCAGTAATAAACGGAATCCAATCTGTCATGGAAGCGTCCTTGTAATAGATACCAAGATCGGTCCCGATATAAAGAGCTTCAGGCATTCCTGTTGTGTCCATCACAATAGTATTCACCTCCACATCAGGAAGGTTGGGCGTCATTGAAACCCAATTTTGTCCTCCGTTGACACTTTTGAATATGTTTCTATTGAATCCAATATAAACGGTGTTGGTATCTGTTGGGTGTGTTTCGATGCAGCTCACCGGGCTGAGCGAAGAGGGTAGAGTAGAGCTCAAGTTTTGCCAAATAATCGAATCTGCCAAACAGTCTAGTGTTCGTGCAAATTTCCTTGTCCCTTCTGATGCGTACATCATGTGGTGATCCGCCTGAGCTACTTCTAATGCTATCAAGTCGGGCGTATTGCTGCCCATCAAGTTATTGCTTTCTTTTTCCCAAACAATATCATCTTTATTGACTTCTTTCACATTTCGAGTGCGCCACACATTTTTTAATCCCAAGAAAAAAGTATTGGGATCATCGGGGTGAATTAAGAACGGAGAATCCCATGCTCCTTCTTCATTGATACCCAACTCGCCATTTCCTCCGAATTTTTGACCGCTATAGGTTGGTCCTGTTCGATAGACTTGACCGTAATAAATACTGTGGTATCTGTAGGTTTCGTCCGTATCGTCATAAGCACACTCAAATCCGTCGCCACCACCTCGTCTTTTCCAAAAGGCTCCATTGAATTCAGCGGTGCCATTATCTTGAAATCCTGTTAAGGTGTGATTAGGATTCAGTTTGCTCTGTCCTAACTTGTAAATCTGCCCGTTCACCAAACCTGTAGAAATATCGGCCCATTCAGAGTTTTCGATATAATGATATAAACCTCCATCATTACACACAAACAATTCTTTGGTGTGGGGGTTAATGGCCATTTCATGTTGATCAACATGAACAAAGTTGGAATTGATATCAATCCATGTTGCGCCATAGTCAAGTGATTTTTTCAATCGAATACCCCCCAAATAAATCACCCCTGGATTTATATGATCGGCTTCAACGCAGAGGTCGTACCAAGCCTGTCCACCTGAACTAGAACCATCAGCCGCCCAGCCGAGAATATTCGGTTCATTGGACATTTCAGTAAATGACAAACCGGCATCTGTGCTTCGCACAAAACTGGAGAATTCATACGTACCCGCTCTACAGACGTAAACGTCGTCAGGAGCAAGAGGTGTTACAGCAATCACCATTCTTGAGGCTGAGCCAATGCCATTATTAATGTAAACCCATGACTGACCACCGTCTTCTGATCGATAAAAACGACCATTGCCTGTGGTATATAGAATGTTTGAATTGGTGGGGTGCATTTCCAAATCCTTGAATTCATAGGTCAAATTGAATGATTGAATCCAAGTAGCTCCAGCATCATTAGAATAAAATAAACCATCGTTGGTGGCTGCAATAATCCTTCCCGAAACAGGCTCTATTTTCAATCCTCCCACTACTTTGTTTTCGATATCTAGGTTGCTTAGCTGCCAAGTCTCTCCACCATCAATACTCTTGATTACTCCATATCCAGGACTATCAAACGCATCACGATCTCCTGTTCCGGCATAAATAATATTCGGATTGCTTTGGTCAATAACAATGGAACTAACACCTAAGGTGGGCAATTGATCTGTGTTAGAGGTCCAACTTTGACCTCCATCGATTGATCTCCATAATCCACCCGCCGGAGTTCCAGCAAACATGATCAGTGGGTTAGTGGGATGAAAAGCGATACAGGATGTTCTTCCAACACCTTCTATGTGATCACGAGTTGTTGCGTCATCTAAAATTGGTCCGAGTGGGAACCAATTTCCAGCAAGCGAACGATTCTGATTATAGTGACGTAATTCATCCCATGTGCGCAAAACATCCGCTCCATTGGGGATGGTTCCGTCAGGTTTTAGTCTGTTTTTATAAAGTGAAATAAAACGCTCCACTTGTTTGAAGCCTTGTCCTTTTTCAGTGGGCATGCTTGGCCATTTTTGGCGGTGCTCATTCACCAATTGTTCAAATGAATAATTGGGATCATGCATTTTAACACTCCAATCCTCTTGTGCGATTAAAGGAATAGACAGACCAATCAAGCAGAAAAGGCCAATAATGCGTTTCATAGGTTAAGTATAAAATTTGAAAGGCCAAAATAGACCAGGATTATCCAAACAGTCCTAAAATGTTATGCGGTATTCCTATTTTCTTGGAATCTCATTGGTCGTCTCGATTTGTTAAATAACTCATTATCAAAATGGTTTTTAATGGCCTTTCAAAATCCTACAACTTGAATAGGGAGTTAATGCAGTATTTACATACATTTACCTCAACCTTCTATAATTAACCTGTGTTTCGACTAGCTATTTGCTTGCTTACCTTGCTGTTACCTGTTTTGTCATTGGCACAAAATCAAGGTCTTCGTTGGTATGTTTTTCAATCAGCAACTTATTTGACTCCTGAAGCGGCAAAAGAGGTTCATGTGTTACTAGAAGATCTTCCTAACGATAGCATTATTCGCTTTAATTCTAAATTTCAAACTTTCAACCTAGCTACAGATGGGGCAATTGATGTTTCCATTTTATGCGAGCGCCTCAACCAGTATGGTTTCTACCTTGGAGACATTACGCGAGGTAAAAATCATGCGACGAGTTTAAGCCTAGCTAATACATCTATTTTTTACCAAGCCATTAGTTATTCTTTTTTGAATAACAAAGCTCCGTATAACGATAAATGGATGTTTCTCAACCTCATGGAATATCAAATGTTATCGGATGAGGTAAAAGAAAAAATAGGTGCAGATTTTCAACATTTGATGGTCGAATGAAATGGAAATCGCACATATGTCTATTGTTTTTGATGCTGATGTATTCAGTTTCTTGGGCGCAGCCTGCAAATGATTTGTGTGCGAATAACATCTTGGTTACTTGTGGACAAACAGTCACAGGAAACACCTCTACAGCTACAATAGATGTTACACCAGCATGCGGATCTGCCACATCTAACAGTGTATGGTATAGGTTCGTGGGAACAGGTTCACCTGTAACCTTCAGTTTATGCGGCTCTTCATACGATACTTTTTTGAGCATTTTCACAGGTTCATGCGCAGCGCTCACCTGTGTGCAAAGCAATGACGATTCTGCTGGTTGTGGCACCCAATCTCAAATTACCATTACTACGGTCGCTGGTACTACTTATTTCATCCGAGTGCATGGTTATAGTACTGCATCTGGCGCTTTTTCCCTCACCATTAGTTGTCCTCCTACGGTAACGAATGATGGATGTGGTAATGCCATTCCGATTACTTGTGGTCAAACTATTGCTGGCACTACCGTAGGCGCAACCACTGAAAATATTACGGGTTGTGGTTCTGCAACATCACCATCCGTTTGGTATTCAATTGTGGGTAATGGTCAGAACTTCACCTTGAGCCTATGTGGATCAGGTTACGATACGCAAATAAGCGTTTTTACCGGCTCATGCGCGGCCTTGACCTGTTTAGCGAACAACGATGACTTTGCTGGCTGTGGGCTTTCTTCTCAGGTCAGTTTTACCTCAGTATTAGGCACCACCTATTTCATTCGAGTCCATGGATTTGGAACTTCATCTGGAACATTCACGTTAGCCGCTACCTGCGCAACGCCTCCTTCCAATGATCCTTGCAGTGGAGCCATCCCTATAACGTGTGGACAAACAGTTACAGGGACTACAATTGGCGCTGCGGCAGAAGGAATAACTACATGCGGTGGCGGAGGAAACTCGCCAAGCGTGTGGTATTCATTTGTGGGAAATGGACAGGCTGCAACATTTAGTCTATGTGGGTCTAGCTATGATACCCAAATTTCTGCCTTTACAGGAAACTGTGCAGCTCTAACATGCGTCATTTCGAATGATAATTTCTGTGGAACACAATCACAAATTTCCATTGCTACGCAAATTGGGGTAACCTATTACATACGAGTACATGGAGCAACTACAGGATCTGGTGCATTCACTTTGGCAGTGACCTGTGCTCCATTGTCAGGTAATGATCCTTGCATTGGAGCAGAACCAATTGAATGCGGAATCACATACACTGGATCAACAGCTACTGCTACCGCAGATCAAGTGACGGCCTGCGGTGTCACTAATTATGGTTCAAACAGTGTTTGGTACACTTTCGAAGGAGACGGCGCTCAGTGGACATTAAGTCTTTGCGGGTCTGCTTACGACACTTATTTGAGTGTATTTAGCGGTAGTTGCTCCAATTTATCGTGTGTAGCATCAAACGATGATTTCGCTGGTTGTGGGATAAGTTCGCAAGTTACTATTGGCACAACAGTAGGAGTCAGTTATTATGTTCTTGTGCATGGCTTTGGAACTGCATCAGGTGATTTCACTTTAAGTACAACCTGTTGCAGTACAATCCCCGCAAACGATTTGTGTGGTTTTGCAGTACCCATTACATGCGGTCAAACGATTACGGGCACTACCACTTGTGCTTCTGGCGAAGTATTGCCATTAGGTTGTTATTCTTTAAATGGCGCACCAAGTGTTTGGTACTCTATCATCGGGACAGGCGACTATGTGACACTAAGCACTTGCGGAAGTTTCTTTGATACGGAGATAAACGTATTTGTGGGCT
>JBDKGH010000089.1:0-28704 GCA_039798265.1 Bacteroidota bacterium
TCCTTGTTGTGGGAGTCCCGAATAACTCGGGATGTTCGAACCAGTGACACTCTGCTTGTAATCCCGCGAATGCGGGACTGAACCAGCTGAGCTAAAAATAAAAAAGGACTTCATTTCTGAAGTCCTTGTTGTGGGAGCTACTGGGTTCGAACCAGTGACCCTCTGCTTGTAAGGCAGATGCTCTGAACCAGCTGAGCTAAGCTCCCAATCATTTGATGATGCTTACAGCGTTCCTGTAAAGCGGCTGCAAATATACATGCAGTTTTCCCATCACCAAATTTTTTCGAAAAAAAATTTCGATTACGCCTCTTCTGCCTGATCCTCAGCGCCATCCTCTACTGCTACTGCAGCAAAATCAAGCATATCCTTCGATTGAAGAATGTTATACCAACTGAATAATTTGCGCAAATCGCTATCGTAAACGCGATCCGCATCGTAACTAGGTAAAAATTCTTTTACCGCACTGCGCAATGTTTTTCCATCAGCTTTCGCATCGATGGACGGACCACCCTTGTAATGTTCTTTCATTTTCTCAAATACCTCGCGAAGGGGTACATCCTCTTCGTAGGTGAAAATGCTAATGTCAGCGAGTGAACTCACGCGCTGTGAAGCGTGAATAGGCTGTTTTTTACCATCTACCAATGATTCCGCCACTATGGTGTTCTTTCCACCTGTGAGCAATTGATATAGTCCTGGTTTTCCAGAAACTGATAATATTCTTTCTAACTCCGTCTTCATGCTTAATTCAACTTTAGGGGCGCAAATCTAAAATTCCTTTGCTAGTAACAAGCATTTTATAGCATTTCTTTCACAATTCTGTGAACAGGGGTATGCTTTTCAGATAGTTAACCTTTCCCTCCTGCAAATCTACCGAGCAACAAAAATGCTCCATACCATTTGTAATGAGTAAATAAGGAACTTGTAACGATAAATTATAGCGCGACGCCTGATCGAAGGTACCCCCCGAAATTTTTACTTCTGGCGCCTTGCATTCAGCAATCATCAACGGTTTTAACTGAGCGTTATAAATCACCAGGTCTGTCCTCCTATTCATACCATTCACCTTCAAACCTTTTTCAACCGCCATTAAAGAGAGCGGATATCCCTTATCTTCGTGCAGGTAATGAATCAAATGCTGGCGCACCAACTCCTCTGGTGTCAATACCACCCAGCGTTTGCGCACTATATCCCACACCTCCTGTTTATCAAGATGGTGACGTAACTTTAATGAATACAGCGGAAAATTAAGTGGCACTTGGCAACAATTTGATGAAATTGCCGCCAAATTAGCGCTTCCGCGTCAATAATGAACTTATGGAATCAAAAGAAGAAATTGTACAAAACTGGCTCCCCCGCTACACGGGCACTCCGCTCGAGGGTTTTGGTAAATATATTTTATTAACCAACTTCGATAACTACCTCCGCAAATTCGCTGAATGGCACAATGTGCCCATCCTCGGTGAAGGAAAAGCAATGCCTACCGCTACGGCCAATGATATCACCATGATCAACTTCAGCATGGGAAGCGCAAATGCCGCTACCATCATGGATTGCCTTTCTGCTATACAACCCAAAGCGGTCCTCTTTTTAGGAAAATGTGGCGGTCTAAAAAAGAAAAACCAACTGGGCGATTTCATCCTTCCGCTCGCTGGCATTCGTGGTGAAGGAACCAGTAATGACTATTTCCCACCCGAAGTTCCTGCTCTGCCCGCATTTACCTTGCAGCGCGCTGTATCTTCTACCATTCGCGACCACGGTCTCGACTATTGGACGGGAACAGTGTACACCACCAACCGTCGTGTATGGGAACATGATCTACAATTCAAAGAATACCTGAAACGCATTCGCGCCATGGCTATCGATATGGAAACCGCAACCTTGTTTACGGTAGGCTTTGCTAATAAAATTCCAATCGGCGCTCTATTGCTCGTGAGCGATCAACCCATGATACCTCAAGGGGTAAAAACCAGTGAAAGTGACCTCAAAGTCACCAGTAACTTTGTGGACAAACACATTCAAATTGGGATCGACGCGTTAAAAGAAATTAAAGACGAAGGCCGCTCTGTGCGCCACCTGAATTGGGGATAATCTATTTTTGTTGCTATGGATCCGGTTCGCATCATTCGCGATATTGAAATGAAAAAATACGCTCCCCTCTATTTTTTGATGGGAGAAGAGCCTTACTTCATTGACCTCATTACTCAAGCCATTGAAGAAAAAATTCTCGACGAAAGTGAAAAAGCTTTTGGCGAGACCATCGTCTATGGCCGTGATGTTTCCATGGAGCAAATTCTCATGCTTGCGAAAGGATTCCCGATGATGGGCAATTATCAAACGGTAATTGTAAAGGAAGCGCAAGACATGAAGGAGTGGAAAAAAACCGATGACCTCAAAGGATTCGAAAATTACCTCGCCTCTCCGACGCCGAGTACCATTTTAGTTTTTTGCTTTAAGCACAAAACACTCGACAAACGTCTGAAGGTAACCAAGCTCATTGAGAAAACTGCCGTACTCTACAACTCGGAAAAAATAAAGGATTATAAACTTCCAGAGTGGATTACAACTTATGCTCAAAGTCGAGGATTTAAAATTGGACCAGACGCATCAACCATGCTAGCCGAATACCTCGGAACCGACTTGAGCAAGGTGGTGAATGAGATGAATAAGTTAGCTATTATTCTACCCGCTGGCAGCACCATCACTCCGCAAATCATTGAACAAAATATTGGTATTTCGAAAGATTACAATGTATGGGAATTGCAAAAAGCTCTCGGGCGAAAAGACATCCTGAAAAGCAATCGCATTATTGATTATTTCGAATCCAACCCAAAGGCCAATCCTATTCAGATGGTCATCCCTTCGCTCTACTCCTTCTTCAACAAACTGAATATTTTTTTAGCAAACAAAGAAAATCCAGACCTCGCCAAAATGATGGGTGTGGCTCCGTTTGCTTTAAATGATTACAAGGAAGCTGGAAAAAAATACAACATGGCGAAAGTTGAGCGCATCATTGGTTACCTGCGTCAAGCTGACAAACGTTCCAAAGGGGTAGATAACGCCACTATTAGCTCCGGCGATTTGATGCGCGAATTGGTGTTCAAGATTCTACACTAAGTACGTGCACTTTCATGCCCACGTCAATGGATAAACCATTGCTTCGGCTGATGGCATTCATACCGAAGAGCACTTTGTTGCCCGCCGTTCTATTCACGGCCAACCCTTTCAACACGGCAGGATTCTTTTCCGCAGTCAATGGATTTACATTGATCATTACACAACGCCCGCAGGGTTTTACCAAGTCCAAGATAGCCTCTCCTATTTGAAGTTGACGCCACCTATCTTCCTCATACGCTTCACCACCAACTACCACAATATTCGGACGAAAATGGAGCATCGATACAGGCTCATGAAGCGTCGCGTTTAATTCCTCCAAAGAGGATTGATGACAAACCAACAAAGGAAATCCATCTGCAAATGACGTGTGGTCCAACTCCTGACCAAATCGCTGATCCACTTGCCGAATGGACTCTTCTGGTAAAAAAACAAGTTTCGCTTCGGGCAAAAAATCTTCCGCGATAAGGCATAAATCAGGATGTTCCATCACGATGGCTTCCACTTCATCACCCCAGACCCGAACATTCATTCGGTTAGCGCTATCGAAGCTTCGGGGAATAGAAAAGTGTCGAATCTTTTTTTCGTTTTTAAAAAAGATAAATTGGTCATCTACGGTTACCTGCCATAACACCATCTGAGGGTATTCGCGTTGTGTCAGAAATTGCCCTTGCGCATTGACCCACATCCAGCGGCGATCCATTTCTAATCCGCGAGCAAACAACTGCGCTGATGAAAGCGCTGAGCCACTCATAGACTTTACGGGGTAGATATAGAGCGCTGAAAGGTGCATAGGTACTTAAAAAGCTAAGCTACGGAAATCACTTGTGTTTTTTACTCCTTAACCACCTCAATCCTCTTATTTTTGCAACCTATGTTGAAAAATGATCTCCTTATTAGAGCTGCTAAAGGCCAGCACGTAGAGCGCACTCCCGTATGGGTAATGCGTCAAGCTGGACGAGTATTGCCTGAATATAGAGCCACGCGCGCTCGAGCGGGAAGCTTTATCAAGCTGGTAACAACTCCAGAATTGGCCTGCGAGGTGACACTTCAGCCCGTAGATATTCTCGGTGTAGATGCTGCCATCATTTTTTCCGACATTCTTGTGATTCCCGAAGCGCTAGGCTTACCATATACTATGGATGAAGGGCGTGGACCTCATTTCGAAAAAACCATTCGTTCTGAGTCCGACCTCAACTCCCTCTCGGTTGATCGCGTAGTAGATCATTTGAATTATGTTACAGATGCTATTCGATTAACCAAAAAAGAATTGAATGACCGCGTGCCGCTCATTGGTTTTGCAGGAGCACCTTGGACTATCTTCTGTTATATGGTAGAAGGAAAAGGCAGCAAAGAATTTAGCCTTGCTCGACGCATGCTCAAAGAGCAACCCGAAATGGCACACCGATTGCTAAGCGTGATCACCGATGCAACCATCGTCTACCTTCAAGCACAAATCGAAGCAGGAGCCAACTTGGTTCAAGTATTCGACTCTTGGGCCGGAGTTCTAAGCCGCGAGTTGTATCAAACGTTTTGCATTCCCTACTTGAAAAAGATAACTGAATCTGTGAATACTGTTCCTGTGACGTTGTTTAGCAAAGGCGCTTGGTTTTCTATTGAAGACCTAGCCTCCCTACCTTGCGATACCATAGGATTAGATTGGCAAGTTCACCCTACCTTAGCACGCGAGTGGGCTCCGAATAAAACCCTTCAGGGTAATTTAGATCCCGCTGTTTTATATGGTTCGTATGACGAAATTCGTCATTCGACACAAGAAATGCTCAAAGCTTTTGGCGCTCAGCGACATATTGCTAACTTGGGCCACGGAGTTTACCCCGATATGGATCCGGGAAAACTCAAATGTTTTATAGAAACCGTTCAAGAATATCAATACAAATAAACAATGAAGCTTCGTCACTTCTTTCTTGCTGCTTTGCTCCTAGTATCAGGTGTAAGCATGGCTCAAGACAAAAAAGGTTCTAGTTCTAAAGGCTCAAAAAGCACTCCTTCAGCTAGCAACGACCCTAACTTGGTGAGCAATGGCAATTTTGACAACGCCGATGTGCGTTCACTAAAAACCATTGGTCAATTGGTGGAATTAGGCAAACCTTGGATGACCCCTAACCCTACTTCAGCCGACTTGTTTGGCCAAGGTACCAAAGGCACCAAAGCTGGCGCTCCTACTAACGATTATGGTGTGCAAGAACCTGCCTCTGCTCCTGCTTACGCTGGTTTCCGCGCTTACACTAAAGACCCAAAGAAAAACCGCACTTACCTTCAAACGAAGTTGACCAAAAAGATGACAAAAGACCAACTGTATTGCGTGAAAATGCAAATCAGCTTGGCAGACTTGTCAAAGTTTGCGGTAAACAACGTAGGTATTTTTATCAGCGATAAAAAAATCAGCAGCGGTGAAGATCTTGCGCTCAACTTCACTCCGCAAATTACTGCCCTCAACAACGCTCCTGTAAAGGAAATGGATAAGTGGGTGACTGTATGTGGTACGTTCATCTCTAACGGAACAGAAGAGTACATCGTGATCGGTGGCTTTGGTCCAGAAGACAAAATGAAAGTAGAAAAAATGAAAAAGCCATCAGGTATCAATGGTACTGTTATGAATGATGCCTACTACTATGTGGACAACATTGAAATCATTGCCATTGAAGCAAAAAGCCAATGTCAATGTGGACCAAACACCAGCTTACAGCCGGAGTTGATCTACAGCCGCTCAGAGGCCGGTGCGAATAACTTGAAACCAAAAGAGAAACTCGCTGCAGCGAATATCTACTACGCTACATTATCAGCGGAAGTACCTACTATTTATCAAGAAGAATTAAAAGCGTTGACCAATATTCTTTTGGCTGACCCTTCAATCAAAATTGAATTGGTAGGTCACTCTGACCTCGATGAAATGGCAGAAGCCAAATTGGAACCAAAATATGCTACACTCGCCCTTCAGCGTGCTGAAGCAATCAAGGCTCACTTAATGGAAGCCGGCATTGGTGAGTCACGTATTACAGTGACTTCCAAAAATGCGGATGAGCCAGTGAATACCACCGATTCTTCTACCGGAAAAGCTCAAAATCGCCGCGTTCAATTTAAAGTGCGCTAATAGAGCTTCTTACGATATTCAACATTCTAACCCACCTCTGGATTACGGAGGTGGGTTTTTTACGCTCCATTGTTCGGAAATAGGTATAGTGTTTGCCAATAAAGCCCCGAATTTGTAGTTATTCGTATCGTGAAAGTTTTATACACACTCCTACTTTTCATCTGGGCTTCGGCTAGCTTCTCACAAAACCTTGTGGTGAATCCTAGCTTTGAAGAAAAATCCTATTGCCCCACCAATTTCAATCAACAACAGTTGAAAGTAATTACAGGGTGGTCGCAGCTCAACGAAGGAACTCCAGATTACTTTCACCGGTGTTCCGATAAAGTAGGCGTACCCAATAATATGTTCGGCAGCCAACTTCCAAAAGATGGTGATGCCTACGCCGGAATGGCTGTTTATAGTCCTACACAACGTAATTACCGAGAATACCTCACCTCCAAACTTAGTCGTGCGCTTTCTGCAGGAGAAATGGTGTGCATAGAATTTTATGTATCCGCCGCTGACTTCAGCAAATACGTTATCGATGGTATGGGCGTTGCCCTCACAAAAGACCGACTCACCCAAGAGCGATCATTGGTTGTTAAACATCGCCCTCAACTTTCGAACCCTCATTTCTACATGCTCGACGACGCCGACGGCTGGGTGCTGATCAGCGATGTGTATACCGCGCAAGGGGGAGAACAGTACATCACCATTGGCAATTTTGCTATCGACAAGGAGCTGAAAATATTAAGCAGAACACGCGAATCAGGCGCTCAAGAAAACAGCAGTTGGGCTTATGTTTTCGTTGACCAAGTATCTGTAAAACCAGTGAAAAAACGCACTGAGTGCAGCTGTGAGAATGACCTTCTGAAAAGCCTTGCCGTAGATCCTCCACTGGAATTAAAAGAATACGATCACATTCAACTCGACGCGGTACTTTTTGACTTCGATGAAGATGTACTAACCGATACCGCTCAAACTCAGTTAGACGAGGTCTATAATTTATTGCGCAGAAACAAAGCCATGTATCTCGAAATTGACGGCCACACAGATGCCGTAGGCAATGATCAGTATAACGAAGGACTTTCGAAAAGACGAGCCGAGCGTGTGATCAGTTTTTTGGCTGATAAAGGAATTGACCGTTCGCGGCTCACCCTGAAATTTTATGGCAGTACTCAACCCAAAGCAGATAATACTTCTGTAGAAGGACGCGCTAAAAACCGTCGTGTAGAATTTGAGATTTTACAGAAAAAATTCGAGTTGGTGCAATAGCCTTATTCGCTGATCTGTTTCCAAATCATGTCCTTCAGCTTGTCAATGTTCATGTTGGCCACTGCTGAGATAAAAATGTGAGGTATTCCTTTCGGTAAAAGCTCTTCCATTTCTTTCATCATTTGCTCATCGAGCATGTCGCTTTTGGTGATGGCCAACAGGCGTTTTTTATGCAACAACTCTGGATTGAACTTTTCTAGTTCTGACAATAAAATAGCATACTCTCCTTGGATGTCTTTGGTATCGCAAGCAATCATAAACAACAAGGTAGCGTTGCGCTCAATGTGACGTAAGAAACGATGTCCAAGTCCTTTTCCTTCAGCGGCACCCTCGATAATACCAGGAATATCGGCCATAACAAAAGAGCGGTCGTTTCGGTAACGCACCATTCCCAAGTTGGGTACTATAGTGGTAAAAGGGTAGTCGGCAATTTCTGGTTTCGCAGCAGAAACAACGGAAAGAAGGGTCGATTTACCTGCATTCGGGAAACCCACTAAACCAACGTCAGCTAATACTTTTAACTCCAGTATTTTCCATTCATCGCGGCCAGGCTCACCTGGTTGGGCATAGTCTGGAGCTTGATTGGTAGCTGTTTTGAAGTTGATATTACCCAATCCACCGCGACCACCAGGTACAAGAATAAACTCTTGTCCGTCCTCGGTTATTTCGCAATGAACTTCTCCCGTTTCGGCGTCTTTTGCAATGGTTCCGAGTGGTACATCGAGAATTTCATCTTTACCTCTGCGTCCGGTGCATTTTGCCCCTTGTCCGTTTTCGCCTTCTTCAGCGATAACGTGCTTGCGGTATTTCAAGTGAAGGAGTGTCCAAAATTGAGCGTTTCCGCGCAAAATAATATGACCACCTCGTCCGCCATCACCGCCATCTGGGCCACCATGGGGAACAAATTTTTCTCTCCGGAAATGGGCTGAACCTGCTCCTCCTTTACCAGAACGACAACAGATTTTTACGTAGTCCACAAAATTGCTACTAGCCATAACCGAGAAAAAAATGCCTAATTAGGCTTGTATAGAAATTTCAATTGATTCTGATAAGCGGCTCGAAATTTCTTCTATGCTACCGATACCATTGATACCGCGATACTTTCCTTTTGCTTTGTAATACTCAGCAACAGGAGCCGTCTCGCGGTTATATACGTCGATTCGATTTTGAATGATCGCAGGATCAGCATCATCTGGGCGGCCGCTTGTTTTTGCACGATTCAATAAACGTGCTTTTAACTCTTCTTCTTCTACTTCGAGAGCCAACATACAGGTAATACCCGTGTCTTTCGATGTCAATAGCTCATCTAATGCGATGGCTTGAGCAGAAGTACGGGGGAAACCGTCAAAAATAAATCCCTTCGGATCTGTGTGCTTATTGACCTCAGCTTCCAACATACTTATGGTTACCGCATCTGGCACCAGCTCCCCTTTATCCATGTAGCTTTTCGCCAATTTACCGAGGTCTGTTTCACCTTTGATATTGGCTCGGAAAATATCGCCTGTACTCAAGTGCACCAATCCATATCGCTCGATAAGGTGTTCACTTTGAGTACCTTTCCCTGCACCGGGAGGTCCGAAAAGGACAATGTTTAGCATGGCTCGTTGTAGAATTGTAGCGCAAAAGTACGATAGGAAAGCCAAACGGGAGCAAGATCACCGCATTTTACACCCGAAATACCACAAGAAATACCTCAAATTTGAACTCCAAAGGCTATCTTCGCCGTCCAAATCGATTAAAGAATGAACTTTGACGTTATCGTAGTAGGCAGTGGACCTGGTGGTTACGTTACCGCTATCCGTGCCAGCCAATTGGGATTAAAAACCGCTATCGTTGAGCGCGAAGCCCTCGGGGGTATTTGTCTTAACTGGGGTTGTATCCCTACTAAAGCACTTTTGAAAAGTGCTACTGTTTTTGAATACATCAACCACGCGAAAGATTACGGAATCGAAGTAGCTGCTCCTAAAGCCGACTTCGGTGGAATGGTAAAGCGCAGCCGTGGTGTAGCGGAAGGAATGAGCAAAGGTGTTCAATTCCTTATGAAAAAGAATAAAATTGAAGTCATCATGGGTACCGGCAAAATCAAAGCTGGTAAAAAGGTGGCCGTAACAGGTGCAGATGGTAAGGTGACCGAATACAGCGCCAACCACATCATCGTCGCTACTGGCGGCCGTAGCCGTGTGTTACCCAACCTGCCACAAGATGGTAAAAAAATCATCGGATACCGCGAAGCGATGACTTTGCCTACTCAACCGAAGAGCATGGTAATCGTAGGATCTGGTGCCATCGGTGTTGAGTTCGCTTACTTCTATAATAGCCTTGGTACAAAAGTGACCATCGTTGAATACGCGCCTAACATTGTTCCAGTAGAGGATGAAGAAGTATCAAAAGCACTTGCCAAATCATTCAAATCAGCTGGTGTAGAAATCATGACCAACGCCGAGGTAACAAGCGTTGATACCAGCGGCACTGGTTGTAAAGTGAAAGTGAAAGAAGCAGCTGGTGAAAAAGTATTGGAATGCGATATCGTCCTTTCTGCCGTTGGCGTAGTAGCCAACATTGAAGGCATCGGTTTAGAAGATGTAGGCATCGTTACTGATAAAGGAAAGATTGTAGTTGACAAATACTACCAAACCAATATTCCTGGATACTACGCCATTGGCGACTGTACTCCAGGTCAGGCCCTCGCACACGTAGCGAGTGCAGAAGGTATTATTTGTGTTGAACAAATTGCGGGTCACCACCCACAACCATTGGATTACAAAAACATTCCAGGATGTACTTATTGTTCTCCTGAAATTGCCTCTGTAGGCTACACCGAAAAAGGTGCAAAAGAAGCGGGCTTCGATATCAAAGTAGGTAAATTCCCTTTCAGTGCTTCAGGTAAAGCAAGCGCTGCTGGCCACAAAGACGGTTTTGTAAAATTGATTTTTGATGCCAAATACGGAGAATTACTCGGCGCTCATTTGATTGGAGCTAACGTAACTGAAATGATTGCCGAATGTGTGGCTCTGCGCAAATTGGAAACCACTGGCATGGAATTGATCAAAACAGTTCACCCTCACCCGACCATGAGTGAAGCAATCATGGAAGCTGCTGCTGCTGCTTACGGTGAAGTGATCCACTTATAAGAACTATTTTTCGCTCATTAAAAAGCCGACTGGGTATTACCGAGTCGGCTTTTTTTATCTCGTCCATTTCCATTGAGATCAGTCTATCGACCTATGGTAGAAGTATATTTTTTTTTTCGAAACGGACAAACCGAATATTCATTCGGTTAGGCCATCTGAGGCACTTGCACTAGTTGTTTGATTTTTTCTATGGTGAAATCGATCTCTTCTTTTGTGGTATAACGCCCAAAAGAAAAACGAATACTCGCACAACCCGTCTTTAAGGCATTTATCGCATCGAGAACATGCGAACCTTTGGTAGCACCACTGCTGCATGCACTTCCGCCGCTAGCTGCTACTCCTTCCAAGTCGAGCAAAAACAACATCATATCACTATTGCTCGTAGGCGGAAAAGTTGTGCTTAACACGGTGTATAAACTGTCTTTACTTTCCGAATCACCATTGAAGGAAATGCCAGGCACTTCTTCTTTCAAACGCGCAATCATGTATTGCTTCAATCCTGAAATATGCGCTGCATGTTCATCGATATGCTCGTTGGCCAATTCCAATGCTTTTGAAATTCCTACAATACCGTAAAGGTTTTCTGTACCACCGCGCATGCCTCTTTCTTGTCCACCACCCGTGATATCAGGATTAATTTTTACTTGTTTGTTGATGTATATAAAACCAACACCTTTTGGACCGTGAAATTTGTGTCCTGCCGCATTGATAAAGTGAATGGGAATTTGCTGCAGATCTAGTTTGTAGTGTCCCATGGTTTGAACGGTGTCACTATGAAAATAGGCACCATACTGCTGGCACAATTGTCCCACTTTTTCCAAAGGAAGCAAGTTAGCTATTTCATTGTTGCCATGCATCAAGGTTACAAATGAGTGGGGATGGGTGGCCAATAAATCTTCCAAATGTTGAAGATCAACATGACCATTGGAGGTGAGTTTTACCAAGCTCAACTTTACGCCTTTCTCCTTGCTTAACAACTCTGCTGTTTTGATCACCGCGCTATGCTCAATTGCTGAGGTGATGATGTGTGTGCAACCCAGGTCGCGAACAGCAGTGTGCAAGGCGAGGTTATCCGCTTCTGTTCCACCGCTGGTAAAAAAGATTTCAGAAGGAGCACAATTGAGGGCCTTTGCTACAGCACGTCGAGCATTTTCAATGGCTGTTTTTGTTTTTCTTCCAAAAGAATGGGTAGAAGAAGGATTACCGAAATGCTCGGTCAAATAAGGCATCATGTGCTCTAACACTTCCGGAGCCAGTGGTGTAGTAGCAGCGTTGTCGAGGTAAACTTTCATTTGTTCAAAGTTCGCTTTTTCGGCGAGAGTTAACGAGTCAAATTACACCAATTCTTGGATTTCTCGCACAAAGCGATCGGCCAGTGCATCGGCATCTTGTTTCGAACCACTTTCGGAATAGATCCGAATGATGGGTTCGGTATTGCTTTTTCTCAGGTGAACCCAAGAAGAAGGAAAATCTATTTTTAGTCCATCGATGGTGCTGTGTGGTTCGTTAGCATACCGATCTTCCATTTTTTTCAAAATACCATCTACATCTAAGCCAGCTTGTAGCTCTATTTTTTGCTTGCTCATGGCGTAGTAAGGATAACCATCTCGCAGTGCCGAGAGTTTTGGCTTGCCCAATTCTGCCATGTGCGACAAGAAAAGAGCGATGCCCACGAGCGCATCACGTCCGTAGTGGAGCTCTGGGTAAATGATACCGCCGTTGCCTTCACCACCGATGACAGCTTGTGTTTCCTTCATTTTTTCAACCACATTCACTTCGCCCACAGCAGCGGCGCTGTAGGTGTGTCCGTGTTTTTCCGTAACATCGCGCAGAGCACGCGTGCTGGACAAATTAGAAACCGTATTGCCTTTTTGATGCTTTAAAACGTAGTCGGCAACAGCCACTAGGGTGTATTCTTCTCCGAACATAGATCCATCTTCGCAGACAAAAGCGAGGCGATCAACATCGGGATCCACTACAATTCCTATTTCCGCAGCCGATGACTTCATCACCTTCGAAATTTCGCCTAAGTGTTCGGCCAAAGGTTCGGGATTGTGGGGAAAAATGCCCGTTGGTTCGGCGTAAAGGACTTGAATATCTTTTACACCCAATGCTTTCAGCAATGCAGGCACATAAACGCCTCCAGAAGAATGAACACCATCCACTACCACTTTAAAATTTGCTTTCGCAATGGCCTCGGCATTCACTAAAGGAAGAGCCATAATTTTTTCAATGTGATAGGCCATATAGTCTTTTGAATGCACCGAGCCTAACTGATCGAAAGGAGCAAATTCAAAGTCAGAAGCCTCACCAATGGCGAGCAACTCTTTTCCCCAATCAGCAGAAATAAACTCGCCTTTTGCGTTGAGCAATTTGAGAGCATTCCATTGACCTGGATTATGACTAGCTGTTAGAATAATTCCCGCATCTGCTTGTTCTGCTTCTACCGCAACTTCTACAGTGGGGGTGGTAGAAAGACCTAAATCAACCACCTCTGCTCCCATGCCCACAAGGGTATTGGCTACAAGAGCTTGAATCATTGGGCCAGAAACACGAGCATCTCGACCAATGACCATTTTCACATTTGACTTATTCAATTTGCGTGAAACCAAGGTGTAAAATGCCGCTGAAAAGCGCACTACGTCCAGCGGTGTAAGGTTGTCCCCTTCTTTACCGCCGATGGTTCCGCGGATGCCGGAGATGGATTTGATCAGTGTCATATAGCGTTGAGAATAGCATACAAATATAGGATTCCCTAGGGCAAAAAGAACGGGTTTCTCCTTCCTTTTTCCCTGTTCATTCCATAATCAATCCTGATCCGAGGTAAAATTGGCGCTAATCACAAGCACATGGTGAAAACCTTTCTTTTCTCCCTCAAATCCAAATGCATGGCTCTATAAAATTGCAAGAGCTAAACCATTCAGGGGATTATCCTAGGATCTTCCTCACCTACTCGATTTTGAAAACTCATTATACCTCCCAGCCCTTGAAGGTTGTATTGTCTGCGGTGGCATTGCACCAGACCGACTTTTTGCGAGCGAAAGAGGAAACGGCCATCCTTCTAGAAATAAACTGAAAATCTGAATCCTAGCGTAACCTTTTCCTTGCCCCTTAAGTAAAAAAGAACGCTTTGATGAACGCCCTATACATATCTAAAGCAAAACAACTCGTTTTTACCATTCTATTCATGGTGCTTTCCATGATTAGTAACGGACAAGACTATGAGTTAGAAAAGGTGACCTTCAACTCACCTTATGCTGATTTTGCCCCCATTCGTTACCAGAAAGGAGTCATCTTTTGCAGTAGTCGATATAAAAAGAAACTCAGTGCGGACACCGACTCCATTAACTTCTACACCGATCTATTTCGCGCTCAATTAAAGGCCAACAACTCTTGGGCAAATCCTGCTCTATTCTCTCAGAGCCTTACCGAATATCTCAACGAAGGTCCTGCCTCTTTTACTCGAGATGAAAAGACCCTTTATTACACCACTAATTTTGCCCCGAAAGACTCCTCTCGCAAGGACCATGTGGAAGAGTGGACACTCGGTATTCAAATCGCCCGTCTAGAAAATGATGTATGGAAAAAAACGGAACCCTTTCTGTTCAATTCGCCTAAATCAAATTACAACGTAGCGCATCCCGCTCTTTCCAAAAATGACTCTGTCCTCTATTTCGCTTCAGATATGCCTGGTGGATTTGGAGGAATGGACCTCTATAAATGCATTTGGTCCAATGGTACGTGGAGTATTCCAATCAATCTAGGAAGTAAGATCAATAGCAAAGGCAACGAACTCTTCCCGTATATCGGAAGGGAAGGCTATCTCTACTTCGCCTCCAATGGTTGGAACCATGGACGAAAAGACATGGATATCTACGCAGTTGATCTTCAAAAACAAGAGAACAGCGAGCCCAATCCCCTTCCCGAGCCCATCAACTCTTCCTACGATGATTTTGCCTACACCGAATATGCCGGTGAAGAATTTGGTTTCATCTCTTCCAATCGTGATGAAAATAAAGATGCGATCTACTCCTTCCGTTTAGGTGTTCCTAACTTCAACGACTGCTTAGAAAATTTACAAACTGTAGAGTGCTTTCTTTTTGAAGAAACAAAAGTGCTATCGGTTGACTCGCTTCCTCTAGTGTATGAATGGGATCTCGGTGATGGTACCAAACGTCGTGGTTTAAGTGTAGAACACTGCTACGAAAAAATGGGAAACTATCACGTACAACTCAACATTATTGATACCATCTCTCATTCGACCTTCTTCGCTGTTTCTTCGGCAGACATTGAAGTCCAGCATTATGAACAGCCTTACATTTTGAGTAACGACACCGTGATGATTAACGATCCCATTCGTTTGTTCACTGATAATTCGAAAATCACCCAGTTTGAAGTAGAAAAAATGAACTGGATTATTGATAATGAAAAACACTACCAAGGAGATAGTATCACAGTGCAGTTTTCCACTCCTGGATGGCACCAAATAATAGTAGGTGCGAGCAGCAAATTGAAGCCCGGCGGCGGACGCGATAAAGCTTGCGCATACAAAGAAATCTATGTTAGTGCCGATTCGCTTCGCGGCTATCCGAAATCGGATCCTGACCCTCATAAGAAGCCAGTGATGCGTATTCAACCTAAATCCAATATTGACGCCATTGCATCTACTCTTCAAGCGGACTACATCCCACTTTATCACATCATCGTAAAACGAAGCGCGGGCCGCATTCCGTTTAATGATCCTGCTTTTGCAAAAATTCGTTTTGTTATTATGGAATCTCACGACGCATCGGGAGATTACGTTTACACGGTTGGAAATACTTCCGACCTTGTTGGTTTATACCCCATCTATCAAGAACTGTCTGATAGTGGTTTTGTTGATTTGAATATCGAAGCGTTTTCTCAAGAAAAAATGAATCAGGAATTCATGCGCACAGGAACCTTTATCGAACCTGGCAACGCTACTAAACTCAACAAAGAATTCATCAACCTGCGCGATATCAAGTTTGAATACAACAGCGACGTTATTCGTGAAGAATCAAAAGCCAATCTCGACTACATCAGCTCTATGTTGCTGCTGGAAGAAGACTTCTTGGTAAAAATAAATGCACACACCTGCAGCTTAGGCAAGCACGATTACAACATGGATCTGTCATCAAGAAGGGCCAAAAGTGTAGAGCGCTACTTCATCAGCAAGGGAATAGACCCTTCACGGTTTATATCCAAGGGCTTTGCCGCCACTGAACCCATCGCTGATAATGCCACAGAAGAAGGCCGCGCTAACAACCGTCGTGTAGAATTCATCATCGTATTTCCTGTAGCACAGCAAGAATAATGAAAAAAATCACCCCACTCATCCTTTCTCTTTTCACCTGTTTTTCTGCTGTGTGTGCCTTCGCACAGCCAGTTCCGGCTGCGGATGAAAACATCCCTTTTCTCGTTACCTTCTCTAAAGATGCAGGAACAAAATGGGGTGATGACGATTTCAATCAAGTCTTCTTTTTTAGTGTCCCGAAAGATTATAAATCGCCTATTTACATTCGCGTGTATGATCCCGAATGCGGAGGAAAAAATGACGAAGCCAACAATGGTTTCAATTCCATGACCAAGTATTCGCTCTATGGCGGACAAGGTTGCATCACTACAGATGATGCCCGCAACGTTGACCCCGTTGGAAACTACAAGAGCGGTAACCTTCTGGGTACAAAAACATTTGGTGTAGATCCCAAATTCGATGATCAATGGTTCACCTTCGGACCTTTTAACCCCAGCGAAGGGGAGCTTGCGCCCAAATATGGTGGCTACATTTTTAAACTGATTTGCGAAGGCATCAAAGGTGATGATGGTAATCTTTATCGCTATTTCATGAGCACCAAAGGAGATAAAAACATACCGATAGAGGGTGGAAATGCCTTTACATTCGAGTACTCCTTCCGCCTTCATGCCGACCCCAATCAAACCAGCCACGTATATCCGTATGTAGATGAAAAAGTAATTTCTCTCAATCAAAGTAACTTCGATTGGGATAATGAGGGCTACATCAAGCTTGTTTCTGTAGCCACCGCTGGAGAGTTTTTGAAAACCTCCGAAGAAGACAAATGGGCTACGAGCAACTATACCATCAAAGATGTAGAAAGAAAAAAATCGCTAGATATTCAATTTAAAAAAGACAGTAAACGCGCCATTAACAATAACAATGTGGTGTTTTATGTACGCAACCAGTACGGTGAAATGCTCCCTTTCTTCACCATTCCCATAGGTGGTATTCCCAAGCCAACAGGAGAAATTTCAATAAAACGTGCATCGCCACCAAAAAAGTAACATATTGCAGCTTTATCCACCCTACCCGTTGTGTTTAAGAAACTGCTCCTCTTCGTTTGCATTGCACTGATCGCTTCTGCTTGCGCTGCGCAATCCTATAAAATTAAGGCCTACTCTGACCGCGATGGTCTGAGTAGCGCCTATATCAATACCATCAACCAAGATTCTCGCGGATACTTACTCATCGGCACGAGCGAAGGGCTTTTCCGTTATGATGGTTTTCGTTTTCAGTCATACACCACCAAAGATTCTTTAGCCGACAATTTTATTGAGTGCAGCCTTTCTGGCACCAACGATCGCATCCTATTTGGACATAACAATGGAAATGTATCCATCTACCAAAATGGAACATTTGACATCCTACACCTCGAAAAGTTTTTGACGAGTAAAATTGTCCAAATCCTACAAGACAAAGAAGGCAATTTTTACCTCATCTCCCAAAGTTCGGGTATATGCATCCTCGACAAAGGCTACAACATTCTTCATGTGCAACAAGGGCTCGAGGACTATAATGTGTTCACCGCCCAATTTGACTCCAACAACCGATTATGGCTTGGAACAGACCTCGGAATCGTTCAAGTAAAATTCAACGGTTCTAGCAAGTGCGAAGCCTCAATCATCAGTGGTTTTCCCATTACCACAGTTACGGGTATTGCTAACACGCAAAACAACCGACTTCTTGTAAGTACCATTGACGCTGGGTTGTATTCGCTAGACGTGGCTTCTTCAGCTATCGATAGTATTAAAGCCTTCAACGAAGATCTATCAGCCTATCAAATCAAAAACGTTAGAGAAGATAAAAATGGTGTGCTCTGGATAGCCACCAACAACGCTGGTCTCATCGAATTGTCGAATCCACAAAACTTCAACTACCAAACCGTTGTTCACTTCACCGATGGTGCTTTAAAAGATGTAATCAGCACTCGTACAAGCTTCACCGATCGTGAAGGCAATGTATGGATTGGTTCTATCGGTAATGGACTACTAAAGTTAGAAGACGATTATTTCAGCACGTTCCAATTTACCAGCGATGAAGACTTGTCCATTTACTCTCTTTACAACATTCACGACAGTTTGTATCTCGGTGGAAAAGGATACATTCAACTCTGCTTTGGTAATCCGCGCAACATCATAGATACCTTTGGAAAAGAAAAAGGCCTTCCCAACACGCCAATCACAGCTATCTACAGAACATCCAAGGGCGATTTATACGCGGGCACGATCGATGATGGACTTTGGAAGCTGCCGGCCAATCAAAAACGCTTTAAACGCATTCTCCTTTCTACTGATTTTAAAAATCAAAAAATCAGTCACCTCCTCT
Source organism: Bacteroidota bacterium (assembly GCA_039798265.1). Lineage (GTDB taxonomy): Bacteria > Bacteroidota > Bacteroidia > Flavobacteriales_D > Sanyastnellaceae > JBDKGH01. The sequence continues at coordinate 18,251 of JBDKGH010000089.1, forward strand.
TCCATGATGGTATGCTCTATGTTGCTACCGATTTCGGTGCATACATTTTAGAAAACGATAAACTCAACACACGACTATCCATCGAAACAGGACTCTCTGGAAATGTGGTGCGCAGTTTTTTCAAAGACTCAAAAAACAGAATTTGGATCGGTACCACCTCAAGTGAAATTAGTTTCATCGATACGGATGGTTCTCTTCAAATACTCAGTTCACCCATCCCCAACTCTACCCTTCCGGTTCGCTTTTTTGCCGAAGATGCTCAAGGAAATATTTGGATGTCCACCGAAGGTGCGGGCGTTATGAAACTCTCGGAAGAAGGGTTTAAAGTTTTTCAAAAAGAAAATGGTTTGTACTCCGACTTTTGCTACAGCATGGTGAGCGACGACAAAAACCACCTCTGGATTGGACATCGCGGTGCGCTGAGCCGAGTTAACATTAGTACCGATGAAATAACCATTCTCAGCCCAGGCGAAATAGGCGACATCAGTTGTACCGAAAACGCTATTCTACGTCTATCGAGCGGTATGATCTATTTCGGCACCAATAACGGTTTATTGCGATACGATCCGCTTCGCGATAAGAAAAACGAACTCGAACCCCTCCTCAATTTCAACGCTATTCTCGTAGGCGATTCTACTTACACTGATATTTCTTTCCTCGACCTTCCCTATGGCGACTACAAAGTAGCTTTCGACTTCGTGGGTATTTCTCTTAAACAATCCGAAGGCGTTAGCTATCAATACATCCTTGATGGCTATGACACCGAATGGTCTGAGTTTACAAAAGATCATGTTATCACTTATAATCACCTTGGCCCAGGAACCTATACCTTTAAAGTAAAGGCTTTTAATGCTGATGGTTTTGGCGGAAAAACCGTTCGCGAATTCACCCTTACCATCGACCGCCCTTTCTGGCAAAAATGGTGGTTTATTCTCGGCGCCATCATCCTCTTTCTGGTAACGGGCCGACTGATACTCCTGCGCCGTGAACGAATACTCAAAGCCAATCAAGAATACTTGAAAAAAGAACTCGCCGCTCGTACCAAAGAAGTGGTGGAACAGAAAGAACTACTCGAAATCAAAAACAAAGACATTACAGACTCCATCCTTTACGCAAAAAATATTCAAAACGCTTTCTTGCCTTCTTACCTCGAGCTCAAAGCTGTTTTCTCTGATGCCTTCGTTTACTTCAAACCTCGCGATATTGTATCCGGCGATTTTTACTGGGTACAAAAAACAGATCGATACATTCAAATCGCTTGTGGCGATTGCACAGGACATGGTGTTCCCGGTGCATTTATGTCGCTCATCGGTTCGCGTGTGCTCAAAGATGTTTCTGCTTTAGAAGCCCCCAATAATCCCGCCCATTTCCTTTCTTGTGTAGACCAAGAGTTATCTCAAGTGTTCAAGCAAGGTTCCGAAGCGAGCACACTCAATGATGGTATGGACATGGCCCTTGTTTCGTTTGATACTTTTTCAGGTGTAGCTCGATTTGCAAGTGCCAATCGCCCCATTTTTGTTTATCATCAAAACAAGATCATCGAAATAAAAGGGGATCGCCGACCACTTGGCGGTACGTTCTCCGCTATGGTTACAGGTGGTTTTACTGGCGAAGAACTCACCCTGCACAAAGGCGATATCATCTACTTATTCTCCGATGGAATTACCGATCAATTTGGTGGTCCAGCTGGTAAAAAAATCAAGAAAAGGGGATTCAAATCGTGGATCGAAGAGGTATGCCAACTTCCGCTTGACGTTCAGCGCAATGCCATCAAAGAAAAGTTTAAAGCATGGAGAGGTGATTTAGACCAGCTAGATGACATCATCATCATTGCCATTCAAATCTAACTTACAAACTCAGCATTTCCCTGAATCGAGCGCTCTGCCTGCGTGATACTTCTACCTGTGTACCGTCTTTCAAGGTGAGGCGCAGGCCACCGTTAAACCAGTTTTCTACGCTTTGCACCCACCGTAAATTCACCACAAATTTTCGATTGGTGCGAAAAAACGTATGATCCAATCGATCCTCGAGGTTGTTCAGTGATTTTAAAATGAGTGGTTTGAAATTTTGAAAATAGACCCGCACATAATTGCCCTCCGACTCGAACATGCGCACCTCATTTAGAGCTACAAACCAACACTTTTCTCCATCCTTAATAAAGATCTGATCCTCTTGTCCTAAACGACCTTCCTGACTCAATCGCAGGCGCTGATCATCGCGCTGTTTCGCACGAATCACTTTTTGTACGGCTTCTGCTAAGCGATCCTCCTCTACGGGTTTCAACACATAATCCAATGCATTTACCTCGAACGCTTTCAGCGCGTACTCGTCATACGCTGTTACAAAGATGACATAAGGGACATTCTCTAATTTATCCAACATATCAAACCCACTCATGCCTGGCATTTGAACATCCAAGAAAATAAGATCAGGCTGCACTTGCTCAATCATCGCCAAGGCTTCTTCGCCATTGCTGCACTCCCCTTCAATAGTAATGTCGGGGTATTTAGAAAGAAGATTGATCAATTCTTTGCGAGCCAAACGCTCATCGTCAATTACCAACGTTTTCATAGTATTCAGTTTGTTGTTTGAGGAATACGCAATTCTGTTATCACCACATCTTGTCCTTGCTGTATAGTGAACGATGCTTTACCCTGATAAAGCAATTCTAATCGCTTTTGAGTGTTGGACAACCCAATGCCTTCTACCGAACGTTCATTCGACAGCTCACCACTATTCATCACTTTTACAATCAGCAATTGACCTTCACGGTAGGCTTGAATTTCTACTTTACCGCCTTCTAGTCTTTTCGAAATACCGTGTTTCACGCCGTTCTCCGCGATGGTTTGCAACATAAGCGGAGGAAAATCGCAGACAAGGCATACGGGATCTACCGAAATGCTCAATTGTAGTCGTTCTTCGAATCGAATTTTTTCCAACGACAAATATTTTTCTACCAGTTCCATTTCTTCTCGAAAAGAAACGGTTTGTTTTTTACCACTGATCAGCGAATGACGCAGCATACCGCTGAGCATGGTAATGGCTTCCTTCGCTTTGTTAGGATCTTCATCCACCAACGCTCTAATGCTGTTAAGCGAATTGAACATAAAGTGCGGATTCATCTGCGACTTAAAACTCGTTAACTCAATCTCTGTATTCGCTGCTTGCAATTCGAGGTTCATGATCTCTTCTCGCTTCCAGTTTTCAAAGGTCTTCACCGCGAAATAGATAATATTCCAAAGCAAAAACAAGGCTGAAAAGTTGAGGATATCCAATAAGAAATTTCGATTAACCAAGGCATTCCATTCGGGCCAATCGCTTTTGGGTAGCAGAGAAATGAGGGTATTGGTCAGGTAAAAAACGCAGCTCATCAATACTGATGACAGCGCAATGCGTGGAAGAAGGTTAACAATGTTGAGTTGAGCCCATTTTCTGCGATGTACCCACCAGCGAAAGAGGTGTGTAACTCCAATACCTGTGGCCATGATCAGCACCGAGAAAAACAGGATTCTTCCAATGGGGTCATTCTGAATAGACGCAATAAGGAAGTTGCCAAAAGCAAACATGCCCCATCCGCCTATTTGACACACCCAATATAAAAGTGATCTGTTCTTCATACACTCTTTCAAATATATGCAGAACAGATCACATAAGTAAACTCCTGTAGATGAACGGAAACTTTTGATTACCGTCGGTCTATACAATAGATCAGTTTACAAACACCACTTTTTCGGTATAAACACTACCGCACGATTCAATCACCACCGTTGCCCAAGAAGATGTTGTATTCGTCAAATTAACCCTGACCGAACTAACTTCGGAGTTGACTCTGATTGCTTTTATAATTTTGCCCTGAGGATCATACAACTTAACAGAAGAATCTTTACAGAAATTACCATTAATAGTAAATGTACCATTATTTGGATTAGGCGCAAACTTATAATCTGTTGCTAAGTCCATTCTTTTATCCCAAACCTCCTCATCTCCGCAACCTACAAACTCGAAACTCTGTGGGCCGTTAATCCAAAGTCCGAAATAATAATTGCTCGATACTACGCTAATTAATTCGGGAAATGAATAGTTAAACTCAGTTATATATAATGAATCCGGAGGTATATTTTGAACTATATACTGATCGTCCAAAGCTAAATCTTTAAGAGATCGACCAATCCAATAATTCAAAACCTTTTGCTCGGTAGAATCAAGTGCGCAATCATCCAGATGTTCGAAAACAAATTGCGCTATATCCGATCTACCAAGCATCCTAAACAATTGAGCTTTATCCAATTCGCGATAAAATTGTCTCTTATAAGTTCCTCGTGTTAAAACAGTATCCGTAAGAACATTCAAAACATCGACATATTTCTGAGTATAAAGGTCAAATGAAATCGCTGGGGCCGTTTCACTAACATCAACCGAAGGTTCTAACAACCTTTCTATTGCTGGCTTCATGCGTTGTCTTCCCCATTCAAGCATGTACGAGGTAATAGAATCATTAATATCCAAATCAGCAGTAATGATCTCATGAAAGAGATTAATTGCTTCTTCGTCCGACCCATTATCATTATAATCTAAAAGATAAGAGGCGGCAAACTGCAATGCGCTATCTAATGGTAAATTTACAAAATGCGTCGTATTGATGGTAGGAATAGAATCATTTAAGTTCTTGTTCGTTGCTTGCTCATCATTTTGATTTTTAGATTTTTCTAGTTGTCCATGGCCATTTACAATCATTAAATTCTTTTCTGGTTTCACTCTAGGGGTAACAGAATTACAAGCTACTGGAAAAGTTGGATTGAGATCAGTAAAATGAAATTCACATTCAGCGCCTGACTCGAAACTACCGCAGTTATCAATAGATGAATAAACAAAAATTGGGTAGCCTTCCTCTTGGGGTGTTGAAAAGTCAATAGCACCTATTTGATTTGAGTTAGAGGAATTTTCTCCCCAGTAATTGTGCTCAGCATTTCCAAAAGCCAGGCAATTTCCGGGTTCACATTCAAAAGGTAATGTTCCATATATTACCTTTTCTTCAATCCCACTGAAATCATTATACCCATCGAACAATTCACAAGATAGGGCATTTCGAAGATAAACACCATTATAGCAACCTCTGAACTGATTATAACCAGAACCGATACTAATTGACATTTCAAGATCTCCCCCATTTTTTTCAATGGCATCTTCGGAAATATCACTGAAAGAAGAGCATTTTACAGCAAGCGTACCATTGGCTTGAATAATACCTTTTGGGGCATTTTCAAATGCACACTCGGTAACTAGGATTTTTACTAGACTTAAGTCCTGAATACATGCCGTTCTATTCACCTCAAAATCATATCCCAACTCCAAAGGATTTTCGAAGTTGCAATTACTAATTGTCGCCTGAGATAATAATCCATCTGATTTCACACAACAATCTGTAAAAGAACACTCATGTAACTTATAACGACCTCCCTGAGAGTCGAAGCCACTATGCGAACCAGTGAATTCAGTACTATTTACAGTAGTTCGGCCATCATAATTAAACAGCTTAACTTCGGTAAAAAGAGAGTTATTAATATGACAGGAATTATTATAAAAAACCTGAACGGTTGCCTGTCCAAAATGAGGCCCTAGACCAATGTTGACTGCGTTAAGATCTATAAATTTGACATTATTTAATTGAAAGTTCATATCCGTCCATATTTGACCATTGCCCGACATATCAACTAGTCCATCTTCGATCGTCAAATCACCAAGCCCAAAATTCGCATTTTGCAAATTAGCCCAATCATTTAAGACTAGAATTTTGTCATTGATGCCTTTGCCTTTTAAGTAAATATGAGAAGTAGCATCGGTATATAAATCTAAATCAAGTTTGTTTGAAAATTCAATGTAACCCGTTTCTGTAACCACATTATTGAATGGTGCGAATGTTTGATTCGGCATGACATATAATTCTCCACCATCAAAGAACATTTTAGAATTCTCGCCTTCGATAACTACATCGCCTCCATAATATTTATAGCGGCTAATGGGTTCAAATAATTTCAATCCGCCTACACTTAAATTGGAGTTTTCAAGAATAAAAAACACACCTTCATGCTGTTCCAGTTCACTTCCATTATTCAATTCAAACCAGCTTACATTCGATATATTCAAGTGCGTATCTAACATCTCAAAATTTGAAAAAGTAGTAACAAAAATACTAGCATGATTAAATAGTAAGGTCGAATTTTCAGCCTTTACGGTGGAGTTATCAGTGATGGTAAAAGATGACATTGCAATATCCAAATCACTATCTTTCATTGACAGTAAGCTCGATTTACCCAAACGAAGATCCCACGGTTGAGAATCTTCCTCAGTATTCATATCACAATTCCATATTTTCATGGACACATTTTCTCCAACAATATTTCCACCGCCTAAATCTGCCGAACGGTTGATTTGACTGTTGAGGAAATTAATCTGAGTGCTATCTTCAGCAATAATTTCCAATCCAGAAAAATCATAATTCAAAACACTACCTTCTATATCCAACTGCGCCCCTTGCTCAAGTACAATTTTAAACTTGTCATCATTTGTACTATTCCAATCAGCACCCGCATTAATTATGGCGCCATTCACAAACCGCAGGGTGTTTCCTGACTTTACTGTTATTGAGTATCCCTTATAAAGATTCACAGTAGTGTTCTGACCAAAAGTCAAAGTGGTTGGAACAGCCGGATCCGTGGAACAGAGTATAACATCACTTTTAACATCCGTGACAATCTCATCTGTTGGGTTTTCAATTACAAGATTGTGACTTAAAAAGCTTTCTAGATCGATATGATAATTATTATATTCAGGAAACTTCGAGTTAATTGTAAAATCATAATCGATATAAAATTCATTCGTAAACTCCCGAACACAATTACATGTTAGATTTTTTTCATAGTTTTCCAATTCTTCACTATAATTCAAATGAAAAAGATTGTACATCGTCATGTAGTCCAATCCACAATATTCTCCACGGAAGTACTTTTCTTCTATCCCCTTTCGCGCGCCTGGGTGTAACAGCAAGTTTGTCGATTTCCATGGTTCTGCTTGACCTGATTGAAGTGGTGTAGACTCTGTGTCCGTATTGAAAGCAGAAAAAGGATCATCCCAAGAGCCTAGGCATGGGGCAGTACCAAAATAAATAAGTTCAAAGTGAAGTTTAGGAATGCTAATATTGATTGGAGCAGTTGGAACCGTTATCGCTGAAGTGTTAATTATTCTTGGGTCATGTAATGCCCTATAGACAAGAGCCAAATAGGACAAATCGTATTTAGCACCATTACTCAAATTAAAGGCATTCTCCTCAACCCATTCATATGGCATCAAACCGGACATTGCTGACATCTCTAATGTCATCCTGACTAAGTCCTCGGACATATTACCTGCAGGAAATACAAATAGAGGTAAATCACATTCCCCTGTAAACAAAATAGAAAATGTACAAAATGTCGTAATCTCTGATAACATAATCAATGAGCAACTCATAAATAGAGTTTCTACCCAAAATAAACTCTGATTCCTCAATACCGATGCGACATTTGTTCCCCCTGAAATTTGAATACTAAAATTTGCATTAAGATTCCACATAATACCACCATAGCCCATTGAAAAATTGCTTGTATTGACAAAAGGACGAAAATACACTGCATCTAGAATAGGCTTTACAAACCCACTGATATAAGATTCATATTGCTCATTACTTATTGCCGTCATGAATAGTAGCGAAAGTTCATTGCACAAATGACCATCAAATAGTTCGATATGAAATATAAGATCTTTCAAAAGATGAACCATTTCCATGGATAATGCAAATTCACTTTCCTCTTCTACCCTAAAATCCAAATCCTGCTCTGCAATATTGTCGTACAACCCTCTAATCAAGTCCAAACGCAAGGAAAAAGCACCTACAATTGTATTATTCTCATAAATATCCTCCAAATAATTAGAACACGCAGGGAAAAGACTTTCCAAATTCGAACAACTCAACTTCTCCCCATCCGTTTGAAATTGAATTCTCAATCCTTCTTCAACTATTTGATTGCGCGAAACCAATTTCCACATAGGATGATTAAATCTAGCCGCAATATCAATGAGAAAAGGCGCATAGAAAGTAGCGTCACCACCGGCCGGTCGGAAGTAAAATGACGAAACCCCGTTTTCCGTCTTCGGTGTCAAAATATTACACGCATAATATCCAGGTCTTTCAGGAATTGGACGAAGTATATAATCAATAATTTTATTGGCTAATGTTCTAGCCAATTCTGGCAGATTTTGATCAAATTCATTGTGACCTGGAATAAAATCTACGTGAACGTTATCCGTTTCATCCAACAAACTATATGTCATCAATAATCCATCAAGTATTGTTATCACTTGATCGATACTCATACCAGCGCCACGATTTAGCGTTCGAAGCTCGCCCGTTTCGGTAATCACTAGATTTCCATTGACTATTTTGTCTTCACCACATTCATCCTTCAAAATATCAGCCCCCCAAACATTAACAGCCCGTACGTCCGAATTTGCGAAAGCAAAATTAGCGGGTGTCTCAAAAATCTGTGAATAGTCGTCCGCGAAATTTTCACTGTAATTACTAGGAACATCGTCGCGTAAAAAATAGCCGTTGCAGGCATTAAGCATGTCTTGCCACCAGTCAAGATTATTCCCATTCAATGTTAGGCTAGAAAACGTTTCACCATTTTCACTGAATAAATAACCCTCAGCATTATAATCTAACCTCATCAATGCACTCAGAGTAATAAACAACTGATTTCTGCTAGACTCCAATTCCTTCTCAATATTTAGCCGTTGACTTCCTGATGCGTTTACGGATTTCATATTCTTGATACCACATGCCAAGTTAATTAAGCTATGACCAACATACACTGTTGCATCGCCATACTTCAGCGAGCTGGAAGTAAAATCAGTATTTGTTGGATCCCCCGGGAAGGTTCTTCCGATAACACGACTGCTGATTGGGATAACATCTCCAAGGTTAAAACCCAATTTCGAAAAATTGGATTTATACCTATGCTCATACCCCCAATACTTTTCCAAGTCAGTTTGGGCCAACGAACTTAGATGAAATACAATTAAAACAAAAAAAATAGCTATTGTTTTCATATTACAAAATATTATAATTTACAAATTCAATGAAAAAAATCAAAACTCAGAGCACATACTCTCCATTAACTAATTCATTCAATAAAAATAATCTATTGAATGATAACACTGTCTATTAAATTCCATACCTCTCCATTACTCATGTTCTCAAACTTCACTACCCCATAATTTCTTGAAATATAATACCGCATACTATCTTGATCAAAACAAAAATCTGTCGGTCTTACATACACAAAGACGTCCTGATAGATAACATTATTCAAATTGAACTCCTCAATTCTATCTGACAAATGACCAAAATTCTCGGTAGTTCTTTCTTCGATAATCTTGGAAACCAAAAAAGACGCATGACTTATCGTCTGCCCATTTAACTCAAAACCAGAATTAATTACATTCCTATAGCATTCATTTTGAGTATAATCGGTTTGGTAATGTATAAAACTATAATAACTCTGAAAGTAATTGTAACCTCGGTTTGAAGAATGTGCGAACCATATAAAATCATTCAGTGCAGGTGGTAAAGCCGGTGAATGATAATAAATAGTTACTGTATCTTTTTGATTAGAATTTTCTAGTTCATAAACCCACCTTGTTCCAACTTGAAAATTAAAATAAGCATTTATAAAATCAGGATCTTCATCCACATGACAATCTTCCGAAATCCTAACAGGGTTTTCACATCCCAATGATGCCAAAACTAATAAAAACCAGTATTTCCGCATCTTATTCAACTATATTATAATCTATCAAACACCAATCTTCATTTTGACCTGGTCGATGCATCCTCACGACACCAACCCCTTCAGCGAGGTACATTTCAGTATATGCCTCAGCGTATCCATTATCATAAAAAGGATGTACCATTCTAAGTACTTTGGCAAAAGTTACATTTGTCCCTACTGAAGTATTGTAAAACTCGTTTACTGTTCTCCATTGGTAGTCCTTATACAAGTCCCCAACATTCGATGGGAAAACAAAGGTATTGACCTCTCCTCTAGATTCAATGATCCTTATTCTCTGACAAATTGGGTCGGATTTCAAGTATGTATACCCTTCGTCGCTCGTCTCCAAAACCCAATAAAAATTATAATATGAGCTATACAATAAAACTCTCAAGTAAAACCTACCATCACTATAATACTCCTCCACATAATCAGAAACCACTACATGATCTACCGCTCCAGAAAATTGGTCTTGATAATCCCAAGTAGAGCCTTCTTTAAAAAAGTACCACCTCTTCATTGCGTCGATGGAGTTATCCATCTCGCATTCCGGGGCAGGCGGCTGCGGCTCTTCTTCGCGACAAGAAA
>JBDKGH010000090.1:0-38761 GCA_039798265.1 Bacteroidota bacterium
ATGGCCGAAGTGCGAAAGGAGTACTTTAACCGCTGCTTATCGACAGGCGAATCGGTTTCTTTAGAAGAACGATTTGTCAATCAAAGAGGCGAAGTGTATTATTCCTTGAAATTCTTCAAACCCATAGTGGACGGTCCAAATGTAAAGTATGTAATAGGCTTCGGCATTGACATCACTAAACAAAAGCAAATCGAATTTAGTCTTAGGGAAAGTGAAGAAAAATACCGTGACCTTTTCGAAAGTAGCCTTGATCTTATTCAAAGTGTGGATCATTCAGGCAAATTTTTATTCTGCAACAATGCGTGGATTCAAAAGCTAGGCTATGATTTCGACGAGATAGCGCAGATGAATTTATTCTCTGTGATTGCTCCTGACCATTTGCCACACTGTATGCCCATGTTTGAAATAGTTTTCAAAGGGGAAGCAGTGCGAGGTGTTCAAGTAGCTTTCATATCGAAAAGCGGAAAAAGACTAGAGCTAGAAGGTAACGTTGTACCGCGCATAGAGAATGGAAAAATAGTCGCGACACACGCTTTTTTCCGCGATGTTACGGAGCGTAAATTACAAGAGGAGTTATTGCGACAATCCATTCAAGAGAAAGATAGTTTGCTAGGAGAAATTCACCACCGCGTTAAAAATAACTTAACGGTTGTGTACAGTTTGCTTGAGCTTCAGGCGCTCCAAGTAAAAGATGATGATGTACGAAGAGTATTCCGCGAAAGCCAGGCGCGTATTCGCTCAATGGCCTTAGTGCACGAAAAGCTTTACCAGTCAGAGACCTTCTCTAGCGTAGATCTAACTTCATATCTCAACGAATTGACAGCGTACATTTTGCGAATCAATTCTGGAATGACACGACATGTAGATGTGGTTTTTGGTGGCGAAAACATCTTTGTCCACGTTAACCAAGCTGTGCCATGCGGATTGTTGGCCAATGAAATTCTTACCAATGCATGTAAGTATGCCTTCGCAGAAGTAGAGCGCCCGAAATTATCAGTAACCACCAAAGTGGTGGACAATGAAAATTACCTGTGTATTAAAGATAATGGCCCAGGATTGCCAGAAGGGTTCAATGTTTCCAAATTGAATACACTCGGCTTTAGATTGATAAAAACCTTTGTAAACCAGCTAAAAGGAAAGATGGAAATCAAAACAGAAGGTGGTTTGGTTTACGAAATAAAATTCCCGAAAAAATGAGAATACTTCTAGTAGAAGATGAGGAGATCATCGCGCAAGTTCATCGCTTGTACATTGAAATGGGAGGCAACGAAGTAATCGCTGTTACGGATACGGCTGAGGAAGCGTGTGTGTTGGCCATAGAATTAGAGCCTGATTTAATCGTGATGGATGTTCGCCTAAACGGAGATATGGATGGTATCGATGGGGCAAGGCAAGTTCAAAAGTCCGTGCAAATTCCCGTCGTTTATGTATCGGGTAACTCAGATAAACCAACCGTGGAGCGTTCGAAGGCTACACTTTGTGTCGGTTTTTTGGTGAAGCCTGTATTGGCAGAGGAATTAAACAATGTGATAAACAGCGTGAAGAAAGCGGAGGGCTTATGAAAAGGGTAATCATAGTGGAGGATGACGCGGTCATCTCTCACCTTCACCGAGTAATTGTGAATCAACTGGGCCATGAGGTTGTGGGCTGTTTTGATTCGGGTTCCGAGGCCGTAGATTTTTTGAAGCAAAATGAAGCCGATTTGATATTGATGGATGTTCGATTAGAAGATTCATCCAAAGACGGCATCGAAGTGATGAAAGAAATCCGCGAGTTTTCTAGCGTTCCTGTTGTGTACATCAGTGGCCACGCTAATAAAGATTTATATCATCGTGCGTCTGATACAGATATGGTGGGTTTTTTAACAAAGCCTGTTGACCCCAATCAGTTAGACTCACTGCTGGTTTCGGTACAAGATATTTCCGAAAGTTTGCGCTACGCAAAAAAAGTACAGGATTGTATTTTTCCGGAGAGAAAAGAAATCGCAGAAGTTTTTCCACACCATGCCATCATCAACAAACCCAAACATATTGTAGGCGGCGATATCGTGTATTTCCGATATATTCCACGTGAGCACAGAGTGATAGCGGGTGTACTCGATTGCACGGGTCATGGTGTTCCTGCAGCTCTTCTATCGGTGCTTGCTCACGAAACGCTAAACTCATGCGTAGATGAATCAACCAATATTGCACAGCTACTCACCAATTTCAACAATAAGTTACATCGCAGACTTATGAAGTCTGGCGACTTTGGCAGCCATCAATCCATCGACTTGGTGCTCTCTGATATTGATTTGATTCACAATAAAATCAGTATTTCCGGCGCTCATCGACCAGTTGTTTATTTCGATTCAGTAAAGGACGAGTTGGTTACCTACAAGTTTCACGCGCTTTCTTTGGGCGGAGAGGAAAAAGAAGAAAAAGATTTTGAAGTCATCGAGCGCAATTTCAATCGGGCCGATAATGTGTATTTTTTCTCAGATGGAATAACGGATCAAATGGGTGGAGCTTTTGATAAAAAGCTAAAACGTTCGAGCTTAATGGAGTTTTTGCAGCGTATAACGCACAATCAAATGCTGCAGCAAGAAATAGAGATGAATTACTTTTTCTACAAATGGAAAGGGGACTTCGAACAAACAGATGATGTGACCATTTTTGCGCTCAACTTTCAACGATAATAAAGCACCACGCAAGAGTTGATCAATACAAATTTTGAACAACCTAAGGAGCATTTAGTGTAGCGTTTATATTTGGATTAGAATGAAACGCTACCTACTGCTCCTTTTTTTATTTCTCTCTTCAACTATTTATGCCCAAAATGCACTGACCGACAGTTTAGAAAAGGTACTTCCAAAACTGAAAGGAAAAGAGCGCACCAAGGTTCTCGGCGATTTAGCTTGGGAGTGGAGTTCTCTTGATGCGGAAAAATCAAAGAAGTACAGCCACGAAATGCTTTCAGTAGCCGAGTCGCTGAAAGACAGCGTGGAAATAGGTGAGGCCTGCAATATGCTAGCCGTTGCTTATTACCGCAATGGGGGATATGATAAGGCTCTTCACTATAATCGCAGGGCTTATCGTATTCGGAAAACAGAGAATGATCCTAGAAAAATCGGATCGAGTCTCAACAAGTTCGTCAACATTTTCAGTGATCAAATTCAACTCGACAGTGCGCTTAAATACGCCAATGAAGCGGTAGATATTTTTGAAGAATTGCACGACACGAGTATGTGGGCCGTGAGCCTCAATTCGGTTTCTAGCCTTTACCACAAAGAGCGCGATGTTAACGCGACATTCAAGTATGCAACACAAGCTTACGAGTTGGCTCGGAAAATTGATTTCCCTTATGCTTGGGCAGGAGCCGCAGGTAATCTTGGAAATTGCGAAGAGTACAAAGGCAATTTAGCTGAAGCCGAGAAATGGTTTATGATTGCGCAGGAAGGATTTTTGATCGTAAACTCTCCTCCCGACCTAGCCACCGTGGCCAATAATCTCGGCATGTTAAAGAGCAAACGACGCGATTTTGAAGGGGCTATAAAACAGTATCAAATAGCGCTCGACATATCTGTTCAAATGAATGAACGTATGGGTATAGCCATGTATAAGGCCAATATCGGCGGGGCATATAATCAAATGAAGAAGCATGATTTGGCCATTCCCTTTTTTAAAGAATCATTGGCAATAGCAGAATCAGAAAAGCTTGGTCGAATAAGGCTTCAGTGTTATGATGGACTTGCGGTAGCCGCAGCCTACAAGGGTAATGGACAGGAGTCTGAACATTACTTGGGTTTGTATAAAAACTTAAAAGATAGTCTGTATAGCGAAGAGCGAGCGGAACAATTAGCGGATATGCGCACGCTTTATGAAACCGAAAAAAAGGAAAGGGAAAATGAAGAACTGCGTTTAGAGAATGAGCGTAAAGACCAGCAGAAGAAACGGTTGATTTTTGGAAGCATCGCGGTCATTTTTGTGCTCATCGCCATCGGGTTTTTGTACTACACCAATCGTAAGAATAAAGCGGCCGCTCTACACCAAGCACAGTTGGTGAAGGAAAGGGAGCGAGGTTTAGCTGCTGTGTTTGATGCTACCGAAGAAGAGCGAAAGCGTATCGCCAAAGATCTGCATGATGGCATTGGGCAACAACTGAGTGGCCTGCGTTTGAGCTGGGAGGCCTTGCAGTGGAGAATGAAAGAGAAGGCTCCCGAAGAAGCAGAGAAAATTCAAAAGCTCACCCAGGTACTCGACGAATCGGCTACGGAGCTTCGTGGTATTTCGCATCAAATGATGCCCAAGGCATTACAGGAAAAAGGCCTTTTGGCGGCGATTCAAGACATGCTTGAAAAATCGCTCGGCTTAAGCGAAGTGCAGTATCAGTTAGAACATTTTAAAGTAGAAAATGAACGATTTGATGAACGAGTAGAAATCGGTATGTATAGGGTTGCACAGGAATTGATCAATAACATAGTGAAGCACAGTAAAGCTTCTCAAGTAATGGTGCAGTTATACCGAAACAAAGGAATGCTGATTATGATTATTGAAGATAACGGAATTGGTTTTTCTTCTCAAAGCAAAAAAGACGGCATCGGGCTAACCAATATTTTTTCACGCCTAAATACTGTAGATGGTGATGTAGCTTGGGAACCTGGCCCAGAAACAGGCACTGTAGCCACGGTGCGTGTTCCTGTTTGAGGGTGACACAACTTGTATTAGATTTGTTTCACCTCAAAAGCGCAAACCTGTGTCAACGCAAATTCTATTAGTAGATGATCATCAGATCGTAATCGACGGCATTCGTGCACTTCTTGCTACAGAAAATAATGTAGAGATCAAAGGGGAAGCTCACAACGGTGCAGAGGCATTAGAGATGCTTCATTTGTTGAAGGTAGATATTGCTTTAATGGATTTGGACATGCCCGCAATGGGCGGTTTAGAGGCGACAAAACTGATTCGCGCAAAATTTCCTGAAGTAAAAATTATTGTACTTACCATGCACGACGAAAAAGCAATGGTACAGTCGATGATTGATGCTGGCGCAGATGGTTATTTATTAAAAAACTCTCCAAAGGCTGAGTTGCTTCGTGCTATTTCAGCAGTAAGTGGAGGTGAGTCATATTTTCCAGCAGAGGTAAAAAGTATTTTGTTGCAGGCTGACTTTGAGCACGCCCGCAAAGGGAAACTGGCCGATTTGACCGATCGTGAAATGGAAATTTTGAAATGTATAGCAGAAGGACATTCCAATAAGGAAATAGGAGAACGTCTTTTTATCTCCCATCGCACCGTAGATACGCACCGCACCAACTTGATGCAGAAATTAGACGTCCATAATATTGCTGGACTAGTGCGCATAGCCATTACTAATGGCTTAATCACCGATTAATTTTCGAGGATGACTGTTTTCACAGAAGGCCGATAGAGCGAGAAAATACCATAACCATCGAGCACATTTGTGGGATAGGTGATGGGTTCTGATATGGCTTGAGAAAACAAATTACCTCCGCGCGAACGTTGTTGGAGATAATTGTAAAATCCTTCATCGATGTTGTTGAGTGAAACATATACAGTATCACTTTCCAAAAAGTCGAGTTCTTGATTCAGGGCAATACTAGCCGTGTTGTATTCAATATCGCTCAGTATTACTGTGCGCACTACTCCAGTGCTTTCTAGAGGATCTTGTATTTCCAAAGGGTCGTTGTAAGAGGAATAAAAATGAATCGCATACCAATTGGGCCCTGAAGGATCAGTAAATCGAACACGGAGGTTATAGGTATTGGTATCTATACTTTGAAAGGTTACCGTATCAATGGCCACTTGCGGCATCATTACGGCCGAGGCAGAAGTACTCAATCCCTTATCGAGGTCGCGTGCAGTAATTGTATAGGTTTCACCGGGAATGAGTGTAGCGTTGAGTGTAAGAAACAATCCGTTTGTAAGAGGAAAAAGGGTATCAACGTCGCCCGCTCCTCTAAGGATGATTTCTGCATTTTGAACCAATAGTTCATTTAGAAAGTCAGCAGATGCGGTGTCTTCTGTATCTGAAAATTCAAGAGCAGAAAAGGTTCGGCCGAAGTATAGGATTGCACCATTTTCACCTATAACCTGCGACCAAATAACGGGCTTTTCCTCGAGCTGGTCTATTTCAAGTGGTAGTGGTTCCGGAACACAAGATCCAAGCGTAACGATGAGGAGTAAAAAGTAGGATATGCTTTTTTTCATAGTTAAAATTGGAAGTTATAAGCGATGGATGGAATGAAACCGAATAGCCCTGGTTGTTGATATTGATAACCCAAACCAGTAGTAGCAGGAACGATTTCAATGCGGTAGGGTGTTGCTCTATTGTAAAAATTATAGGCGCCAAAGTGCCATTCACTGCTGAGTTTTTTCTTTTTATTAGGTCGCGGCTTGAGCACAAAATTGATGTCTAATCGGTGCGAAGGAGACATGCTCACCGCGTTGCGCTCGGTATAAACGGGTATGGTTTCAACTCCAGTGAATGAAGCGTTCGGTACAAAGTATTGTCCTATTTGCGGGGTAAATCGAGAACCTGAACTATAAACCCAAACCGCACTGAAATCCCATCTTTTAGAGAGGGTAATATTACACACCACAGAGAGGTTATGTCTGCGATCATATTTGGCCCAAAATGTTCGACCTTGATTGAGTTCATCAAATTGTCGGGTGGCCCAGCTTAAGGTATATCCAATCCATCCTGTTATACGGCCTTCTTGGCGCTGCGCAAGAAATTCTACACCCCAAGAATCACCAGAGCCTTGCACAAGCTCTTCTTCAAAGTTGTTGTTCAAAATGAGATTAGTTCCTTCTCTATATTCAATCAGGTTGTTCATGTGTTTGTAGTACACTTCGACCTCGGTGTTCACGCGCCATTTTTTTAATAATGAATGCCAAGCGAGAACGAATTGATCGCTGCGTTGAGGCAAAACATCAGCGGTAACAGGATACCACAAATCGGTAGGCAAAGAGACACTACTGCTCGATACGAGGTGCATATATTGCTTCATGCGACTATAACCAAATTTGAGCGATGAGAATTCATTGAGCAAATAGCGCGCAGACCATCGTGGTTCTAAACCGGCATAAGTTTGATTGGGTACAAACGCACCGCTCGTGCGTATTCCTAGATTAAGCTTGAGCAATCCATCTTTGAGGGTCATCTCGGCTCCTTTGTAAAAGGAAAACTCTTGCGAGTAAAGAGGCGTTCCTTTTTGACTTTGTAGAAAAGTAGAAATCTCACCACTCGTGCTCACTACGTTGGGCTTGAAAATGTGACCTATTTGCTGAAATCCAGCAGTTAGTTTCAAGTCGGGGGTCCAGTAATAATCAACGCTTGACTTTACGCTTATATCTCGAACATCGCTTTTGATGAGAACATTATTATTGTCAAATTTTCCGCCAATGTCATAATTGAATTTGGTATGTATAAGACTCACATTCGTGAATAGTTTGGAGGAGTGAATTCTATTCCATCGAATGGTATTGGTCATGTTGCCCAATTCAAAACCAAAGCCAAAAATGTCGTTGGTTTGTACATCATTTGAGTCAAAGGCGAGTATGTCTTTTCCTATATACGAGGAAAAGAAGATGCGGTCTTTCGGGCTAATTTTCCAGTTGGCCTTGGCATTGAAATCATAGAAATAGTAGGGCAAAAAACCACCCACTACTTGGAAGAGTTTATCAATATAAGTGCGTCGAGCAGAGATGAGAAAGGAAGCTTTTTCTTTTTTAATCGGACCATCAATGGTCAATCGGGAGGAAAGCAATCCAACACCGCCAGCTACATTTATTTTATTCAGGTCACCTTCTTTCATGGTGATGTCGAGAATGGAAGAAAGCCGACCTCCGTACTCTGAAGGAAATGCGCCTTTAATCATGGTCATATCATGCAAGGCATCTTGATTAAAAACAGAGAAAAAACCAAAGAGGTGTCCAATGTTGTAGACCGTGGCTTCGTCGAGTAAAACGAGATTTTGATCTGCTGTTCCTCCCCTAACAAACATGCCCGTCCCACCTTCACCACCTTTCTGCACACCAGGCATGAGTTGTACAATCTTGATGATATCTGTTTCGCCTAAAAGACCAGGCATCTTTTTGATGTCCTTCATGGGTATACGAAAGGCGCTCATCTGGGTCGAAGAAACTCTTTCCTTTTGCCCTGCATCGGCTATGATTTCGATGGTTTTTAAACTTTCGCCATCTGCAGATAGAGAGATATCGAAGGTTTGTGATTTTCCTTTTTTTATGCCAATAGCTTTCACTGGATAACCAATCATTTTTATTTCGATGATTAGACTATCACTTTTGAAAAAAGAAGGATCAATAGAAAGAGAGTAATAACCGTAATCATTTGAAGAAACCCCCACAGCTGTTCCGGGAATGTACACCAGTGCATAGCCCAAGGGCTCTCCATTAGCGAGATCACTAATGGTGCCGCTGATGATGGTCGATTGTCCATTCACAGCAAAGGAAGAACAGATCAGCAGAGCGCTAAAGAAAAGGCGATGGAGTAAGCGATTCATCTTCAGTGCAAAGGTAAGATATGCGCAAGATGAATCGGAGATCTTATCTTTAATTACCCCATCCGATACCGATACTTAATCCCATGCGCATAGTAAACGACCAATAGTTTTTCACCCTGTATTGCATCATGCGATCTTCGATAAGATAATCGGGGTTACGCCAGTATTTGGTATCGTTACCATCAAAGGTGTTGTAAGCGGCACCAAATCCGAAGAAAAGATCAAAGCCTACCACCCGAGCCGCCATAATGCCATAGTTAAACATAAAGATCGATTGTGAAGAGCGCGGGGAAAAATGGACGAGCTGTGTGGCTCCGGTACTTACGTTTGTTACAGTGGACTGAAAGGGCTCGAATGTCCTTTCATTTTTTGCAAGCAAAAATCCAACATAATATCCGCCTCGACCATCTGTCCATTCGTCGGTGGTAAATTTGAAGTTGACGTGAGCAAAATAACCATCCCAATAATGATCTTGTACATCATCTACTTCCCGAAGATCAAGGTCAAAGAAGTTCTCTTTCTTCCTGTTTACCTGAAGACCGGACAGCTCCACTATGAACTTATTACTTCCTGCGTTTACGGCAATCCCATGATCGGGCTCTGCTCCGAAAAGGGGAAATATATTGAGGCCTGTGTAGAAGAAGTAATCTCTATTGTTTCGTCGGTATTGACGCTCATTTTGTTTACGTTGAATTTCTGCTTGTTTCTCCTCTTCTTTTTGCTGTTTAATTTTTTCTACCGTGCAATCAATAGCGAGTTGTTGGTAGGTGGTAAAGAACAGATCATTGTTCATGCTTTTATACTCATCAGCGGTCCACTGAAAGTCGAGGCAAGTGATACTAGAAGGGCCGAGTATAGCCAAACCGCGATCTCTGCATTCAACATTAGAAGGATCATTGGTTTTGTAATAATCATAAGCAGTTCGAATGCGTTGCCTATCCATGTCACCACAGAATAGAACCGCGCGGTAACAATCATAGAGCATCAATTGGCACTCGAGTTCTTCAGTAAAACTTTCAGTATGTTCGAGCATCCATTGAGCAGACTGAGCGGCGCTAAGGGCGTAAGAGGAAACGGATTGATTTAGTTTTTTTGTTTCTTCTTCGAGCGCAAGAAGAAAGAACTGCTTGTATCTAAACAGACTCGCTCCAAAGCCAGTCACTAAAGAGGCGCGGGTTTGTTCTTCCATTTGAGTGAAATAGTACATGGATTTGGAGCCATAGTCCAATTTTTCGGTATTGGTAAGTGGCAAGTGGTCGCTCAACGAAATAAGTTGATCATAAGCAATGAATCGAAAGGCGTTGCTTTCATAGCTGAAGGTAGTGGCTTGGAGTAGGTTAGTTTTAGCTTCTTCATAAAAGCCTTTTCGAACGAGCAACTCGCCAAACCCAACATAGAACTCCATTCGGGTAGGCTCGAAATTCGAATAGTTAACCACATAGTTTTTTCCTTCAAAGAGGTATCGAAGCGGAAAAGAACCTTCCGTGAATTTGCTCATGCGCTGCTCCACTTGTCGCATGTAAGAGATCGATTGGGTTTCCTCTCCCATTTTACCATAAAGAAAACCTACATTGTACAAAGTATTCATATCGAAATACTCGATTACCTGCAACTGATTCATGGTAGCACCAGCCTTTGCATTGGTGAGATCAGATTGGATGAGCTTCAGCTCGTTGAGAGCTGCGTTGATGTAGGTGTCTTTATTGGAACTGCTGGTTACCGTGTCTGACCAGTAGTTGAAAGCATTGTACTTGTGCACTGCCCGGTCTATCCATTCGTCAGATGACTGAGCACAACAAGTAATGCTAATGAAGAATAGCGGTACGACGAATAAAAGTCGCAGAGGAAATAATGGGAACATGGTGAGGTTATTACGTTCAAGACGAAAGTCGTTATAAATGGGATTGGGCAAATACGGTATTTACCCTATTTGATCATGGGATTCAGTGGTCAACTTTGTTATAGCGATCGAAAGTGATAGCTAGAGCCCCTCCGTCTTTTGAACATCGCTTTGAGGTTATTGCGAAAAAAGATGGGGGGCTTTTTTATTGCTTCTCAATGATATAGGCGGCACTAGCGATTAAATTTCACAGCTTACGTAACCTTTAGTGGCACATCTACCGTTAAACCCTCTTGTAAGTTCTCATGTAGAGATTTAGATAGTTTAATTGTTTTCATTTATTACCATTGAAGGCCGCTCAACGGAGTGGCCTTTTTGGCGTTATAACATTTTTTTAAGGCTGTGCACCATAGAGCGTTGTACATTGGTCTATCTAAAAATTTACAACAGATGAAAAAGATACTTTTTGCGGGTGGCTTTATGCTAGCCCTGATTGCAGCGGTGGCGTTTAAACCAGTCGCAAACGACCCAGAATCATTGGCTATTGGAGCCAGTGCACCAATGACCACTGCTAAAATGCAAAGCACAGCGGGCAAAGACCTTTCCTTAGCCGATATCAAGCGTGGTAATGGTCTTTTGGTTGTTTTCTCTTGTAACACTTGTCCTTTTGTAGTAGGCGCTGAAGGTTATGGCGATGGTTGGGAAGGCCGTTACATGGAACTAAAAAAATTCGCTGATGCGAATCAAGTAGGTATGGTGTTGGTGAATAGCAACGAGGGCAAACGCGAAAAAGGCGATAACCTCAACGATATGAAAGCACGATCAAAAGAAAAAGGTTTTGATGCAATCGCTTATGTGCTCGATGAAAACTCAGCACTGGCCAACGCTTTCGGAGCCCGCACCACTCCGCATGTTTTCTTATTTGATAAAAATTTCAAGCTTGTTTACAAAGGCTCTATCGACGATAACAACGAAAGTCCGAGTCTCGTTAAAGAGCATTATTTGAAAAATGCAATCGGCAATATGGCCAACGGAAAACCTGTTCCAGTAGCCGAAACAAAGCCTGTTGGTTGCAGCATTAAGCGTGTACAGAAGTAGTACTTAAGTATAAAAAAAAAAAGGCAGCTCCTCTAGAGCTGCCTTTTTTTATTGAATTAATTTTTTGTCTCATTATTATTCATAGCCTCTAAAAGCACTTCATAGTAATCTTTGTTGAGCATTTTTGCCTTTAACCAGCAAAAGAAAGTAATGGCTTGAATGTCTTCCTGGTGCTGAGGCAATCCCATGTTTGCGGCGTCCACTTCTTTGGCAAATGCCTCGGTAGTGGCGCGTTCGGGGCGTAAAATCATTTCTTTGATAAAGCGAATGAACAAGCTTGCGCGTTGGTAAATGGGGTGTTGAAGAAATTCAGAAAAACCGCGTTCAAGGCGCTTCACACGGGCAAGTGCGATTTCTGAATTGCCGAGTTCTACCTGCACGATCAACTCTATCATTTCTTTTTTAAAACGCCACTCCATGCCCATTTTTTTCTCTAACCAAGCATCACTGTGGTGCATGGACAGCAGTGTTTTGTTCGCCTTTTTATAAGACTTTGATTGGAAATAGTACACAGCCAAATTGAGCTGCACGGTCAGACGATCTTCAATCTCGCGAATACTTCTTTTTTTCAAGGCTTCTTCTAGCACGTTTACCGCCTCTTCGTTTCTTCCGGAGAATCCCGCTACAGCCGCGCATAAGGGAATGTACTTGTGATAAAAAGCACGTATGGTATGCTGCTCATAAAACGCTCTCATTTGCGCCAAGTAGCCTTCTGATTTTTCGAAATTTCGATTGCGATAGTGTACGTGGGCAAGCATGTACAAAAACCCGATTTCCTCGGTCCTGTGCTCTTTATCAAAGGCATGGCGAGTACGCAAGTTTTCATAAACACTCAAAACGTATGGAGCGAATCGCGAATAATCTTTTGAACTGACCACGCCACTGCGTAACGACTGCACGAGAGCAAACATAAACCGCGGACTGGCCACGGCCTGACTGCTGATGTTAAGTGAATTGAGGATTTCAGCAGAAAGCAACTCGTGATCGAGTACCGAACCTTTTGCTCGCGCCTGTTTCAACTTGAATTGAATAAGACTATTGGAAAACGCTAGCCGTTGATGAAGTTCCTTTTTTTCCTTGTTTTCTTCCCATTCTTTTAAGAGCAATTCGGGGTTAAGCCCAAGTCCTGTGGCGTGATTGATTTCCCTTATCAATAGACTCTCGAGTAAGTCATACTGTTCGCGTCGAAGGGCTTTTGATTTGGCCTTTTCCAGCAGTCGGGCTGCAGTGCTATATTGACGATTGGAAAGAAAAAAATCGGCTTGAACCATGAGCCCTGCAATGGAAGAAGCTCCTTCCTCATCTTGTGAAAGCTGCAAAAGGGCAACAAATTCCATCACCTTTGCGCTAAGTCTTTTTCTTAAGCTGTGATAAGCATTGGCATTTGCAGGCTTATATAGGCTCGCGTGTATGGATTTGGAACTAGGGCGCGGCGATCGCGTGAGCAGGTCCAGCAATTGCACTTCCTTGGTTCCTTTGCCACCGGTTTGTACATATTGACGCAAGGAGGAGAGGTGGGTCTCACTCAAAGTATCGATGGTGGATTCTAAAATATCCATTTTTAAAAGTACGTTATTAGATCAGCTGGAATGTCAGGTATCAGGGTAAATATATTGAAAAATAAGGGAATAGTAGGAAACGCAATAAAAAGACCTGTTTTTTATGAAGTAAGTTGATGCTCTAATTCGATTTGTGTGGTGCACGAATAATTTTCCTTCTTTGTCGCATGAAAAAAGTACTTCACTTTGTTTTGGCCTTCGTTGTAGTAGGATTGGTAAAAACGATTGGGCGACTTATGTATTCCTTTCAAGTGACGGGAAAAGATAATGTGCCCATGGAAGGTGGTGCTTTGATTGTAGCCAATCACCTCAGTTATGTCGATTTTGTATTGTTGGTTACATCCATGCCCCGCCCTGTTCATTTTGTGATGAATGAAGATGTTTTTAAAAAGCCGTTTTTGCGCCCATTATTGAATGCTCTTCATTGCATACCTATTGCCCCGCGAGCGGGAAAAAATAATTTTGAAGACTTCAACCGAGCTGTTTCGGAGAACATTGCCAATGGTAAGATAGTCGCCATTTTTGCTGAAGGTACCGTCTCTCGAACAGGTCAATTACTTGAGTTTAAAAAAGGTGTCGAACATCTTTCAAAAATTATTCAAGCGCCTATAATACCGGTTCACTTTCATAATGTAATTGGCTCACCGCTTACTTTTCGTGCTGGTCATCGCCGCATGATAAAATTCAATCTCAAGTCGCTGAGAAGAAAAATTATGGTAATGATAGGCCAACCAATCATCGGCCCTATAACAGCATTTTCTCTTCGCCAACAGATGAAAGAAATGGAAGCGGCTCATGTCAATCGAATGATTCGCCGCGAGGATCGAATGGATATTCTGATCAATAAAGTACTGCGATCAAAACCGCAAGGCTGCTGGAAAACGGGAGATCAGAAAATCGATTTTTCCTCCCTTACGAATCGGTTAAAAGCCATGCACAACACCTTGGCTCAACCGCTGAGTGCACATCGTAAAGTTGCATTGCTTTTGCCTAAAAACACGGAGAGTCTGCTGTTGCATGTTTACCTCATGCAGCAAGGGATAACCATCGTTCATTTGCGCGCTGACATGACGAACGAAGAGTGTTTTGCGTTGAGTAAACAAACCAATACAAGGCTCATCATCACAACACGCGATTTGAAATTTTCTTCGTCAGCACCGGTGAATGATGAGATCATTTACATTGAAGATATTTTTGACTCAATGGCCAAGGGAGTGGTGGCTCCAAGTATATGTGTGCGTGCAAGAAAGGAAGTGAGGTCATGGTTTACCTCGGCTCGCACGAGTGAGGACGTGGTGGTTATTTTTTCTGAAAAAAACGAAGAAGGACAATTCAACTTATTTCCCACCACACATCGTCAGTTGATAGCTGCTGTTAATGCGTTGCGCCAAGTGTATTATTTTGAAAAGGGCACCAGCATCATGGCGGATCTAGAGCTTTTCGACGCCTTTGGTTTTGTGATTGAGTTTTTATTGCCATTGATTTCAGATATGAGTTTGGAAATTTTCCCCGACCAAACAGGCGCCGACGAATTTGCGGATCGTCTTCAACAAAGCGATGCTTCTTTAGTGATCTGCACGCCCACACAATTAAAAGCTGTTGCGCGTCTCGCTCAGAAAAAGAATTTTGCCAACTTAAAAACCTTGTTTACGGCGGCTATTCATCCCAGTGAAGATTCTATACAACAGTTGATGGAGCGAGGTATTCAGGTTATGACCTGCGCAGGCTCTCCTCTCACGGCGTCCGTATTTGCGGTGAATGTGCACAACTACCAAGGGCGAGATATAGTAGGCAAATTATTAGAGCAGGAAGGCTTTGAAGCGGGCTCGGTGGGTAAGCCTTTGCCTGGTTACGCAGTGCGCGTGTTTACAGAAGGAGGAAAAGAATGTGAGGTTGACGAAAGCGGAATAATTTGGGTTTTTGGACCAGGGGTAATGAATGATGATGGTCTGAAGTGGCGACCAACGTCCTTCAAAGGACGCTTGAATCATCGAGGCTTTTTGTTCATTCATTAGTCGTTATGTTTGCAGCCTCAAAAAATGGAAAAGCCCAACACCAATCAATTTGATTCGTTAGATCAGCTCATAGCGGGCTGTGTGCTTGTTATTGATAAACCACTTGATTGGACCAGTTTCGATGTAGTGGCCAAAATAAAAGGGCGCGTTCGCAACCGATCCAATGGAGCAAAATTCAAGATTGGACATGCGGGTACTCTTGATCCTTTAGCCTCAGGTGTTTTAGTTATTTGTACAGGCAAATACACCAAAAGTATCGAGCAATTTATGGCGGGAAAAAAGGAGTACACGGGCACCATTACCATGGGGCAAACAACTCCGAGCTATGATTTGGAAACGGCTCCTGAAGGCGATTTTGCTATTGCACACCTCACTCGCGAAATGTATGAGGCGAATGCCAAAACTTTTGTTGGTGAGCAGTTCCAAACTCCGCCCATATTCAGCGCCAAGCAGGTGAATGGAAAAAGGGCCTACGAATCGGCGCGAGCAGGAGTGGAGGTGAAGTTGAATGCCGTTCCGATCACTATTTTCGACTTTGAGTTAACCCATTTCGAGCTACCGAAAATTGATTTCCGCGTAGAGTGTTCCAAAGGCACTTATATCCGCAGTTTAGCAAATGACTTCGGCATGCGGCTGAGTAGCGGTTCTTACCTTAGCGCGCTTCGTCGCACCGCTAGCTATCCCTTTACTGTGGCTGAAAGCATGACTGTAGAGGCTGTTTTAGCTAGAATTGACGAGGTTTCCCCGCCGAGATCATCTCAAAACGCTTGATAATAGGGCGTTGTAAAAGTTTTTCTTTACAAAGGCTTCTAAATAGCTTATTTTCGCCGACCCATTTAAAATCGTACCCCTTTGATTTCTACTATGAAACTAGGTCAGTTTAGGTATAAGCTACCAGAAGAACTGATAGCTCAGTATCCCACCAACCATCGTGATGAATCTCGCTTGATGGTGGTTCACAAAAAAACAGGCAAGATCGAACACCGCATGTTCAAAGACATTCTCGATTATTTCGATGAAGGTGATGTGATGGTGAACAACAACACTCGTGTGTTTCCTGCCCGTATGTATGGCAACAAGGAAAAAACCGGTTCTATGATCGAAGTATTTATGCTTCGTGAATTGAATGCTCAAAGCTTGCTTTGGGATACCGTTGTTGATCCTGCCCGCAAAATCCGTATCGGCAATAAGTTGTACTTCGGTAAGAACGATGAATTAGTAGCGGAGGTGATAGATAACACTACATCTCGCGGCCGTACACTTCGTTTCTTGTTCGATGGTACTCATGAAGAATTTAAGCGTTTGATTTATGAGTTGGGTGAAACCCCACTTCCAAAATACATCAAGCGTCCAGTGGAACCAGAGGATGAGTTCCGTTATCAGACCATTTACGCTAAGCACGAAGGAGCAGTAGCGGCGCCAACTGCTGGTTTGCACTTTAGCCGTGAGCTTTCCAAGCGTTTGGAGATCAAAGGCATTCATATGGCTGAATTGACTCTTCACATCGGTTTGGGCACATTCCGCACGGTAGAAGTAGAAGATTTGACCAAGCACAAAACAGACAGCGAGCAGTTAATCATACCCGGCGAAACCGCTGACATGGTGAACGAGGCCAAAAGCCAAGGTCGTCGTGTATGCGCGGTGGGAACAACCGTGTTGCGCGCTTTTGAAAGCAGTGTAAGTACGAACCATACGCTTAAGCCCTTTGATGGCTGGAGCAGCAAGTTCATTTTCCCTCCTTATGATTTTAATATTGCGGATAGCTTG
This sequence comes from Bacteroidota bacterium, assembly GCA_039798265.1. Taxonomy (GTDB): domain Bacteria; phylum Bacteroidota; class Bacteroidia; order Flavobacteriales_D; family Sanyastnellaceae; genus JBDKGH01. The sequence continues at coordinate 16,807 of JBDKGH010000090.1, forward strand.
ATCACCAATTTCCACGAGCCAGAAAGCGTATTGTTAATGATGACTACCGCTTTTGGTGGATATGATTTAGTGATGGACGCCTACCAGCAAGCCATTAAAGAGAAGTACCGCTTCTTCAGCTATGGCGATGCTATGTTGATATTGACCTAATCCGAACAAGGATTAAAACTCGAAGGCCTTTTGCACTTGCAAAAGGCCTTTGTTGTTTTATACCATAGGGTTTTTATAACTTCCTAGAAGAAACGCTTTCTATCGAAGAAAACTTCCGAATATTGTTCTGATGAAGCACCTCTTCCTAATCCTACTATTCGGTTTGATGGCTGGCTTAAAGCCTAAAGCGCAATTGCGACTGGATGGCGCTATGGGAAGAGTTTTTTTCCAAGAAACCGAAGAAGGCCATTTTGAAGCAAGGCAGTGGTGGATGAAAGAAAACGCTGAAAACCCAAGGCTGGTGGCCATAGTCCTCGACGCCACATTAGGTCTTTTTGGTGTTCATCGCATGTATTTGGGCACGGCCGTGATGGTGCCCGTTTTTTATACCCTTACCGCCGGAGGCGGAGGAATGCTTTGGCTGATAGACTTGGGTCTGCTTATCGGATCAAAAGACATAGAGCCCTTTTACGACAATCCCTATTTATTCATGTGGCGAGAAAAACCGCTTGCCGAACCTAATTCGAAAACACCATGAAATTTCGTTACCGCACTAGCTTGTTCTTTGTTGTAGCTGCCATCTTGCTTTTCGTGTCATGTGGCCGCAAATCAGAAGATGCCGCCGAGTATAACGATCGCATCATTAGCCAACAGATGCAAATCATCGATGCCTTTGAGTTGATGGATTCTACCCTGCGCGACACTTCGGTGAATATGGATCGAATAGACTATGCTTATTCGAATCTACGGGCCCGCGTAAAAGAAGGCAAATATGCGTTGGATAGCATCGGACCATTTACCCAAGATCCATCGCTCCAATTGGCCGCAAAAGAGCTTTTTGAAGCCTATGACGCCATGGTTGAAGGAGAATATAGAACCTTATCGGATATTCATCGTATAGATCCTGAATTACTGACCTCAGCCATGGCAGATTCGGCTAATGTATCAGCTTCGCGCATCTTAGATCGATCGAAGCAAATTCAGGAGCGTTTCATGAAAGCACAGGATGAGTTCGGAAAAAAATACAATTTAACTTTCGAATAATGTTATCCAAATTCCGCCCCCTTCTAGTCCTTGCTACTGCACTATTGTTTTTGTTTTCCAGCGAAAGGGCAAGCGCCCAGCGCGGAGAGTTAGACTACGCAGTAGGACTTCGCTTGGGATCGGGAACAGGGCTTTCGGTGCAAAAATTCCGCACTGATCGCAAAGTGATAGAGGGCATTCTGTACACGCGTTACCGCGGTTTTAACTTGTGTGGACTTATGCAGTTTCACGAGCGATTGACCAAAAGTGTAAAGGGCTTAAAATATTACTACGGCGGTGGCGCCCACGTGGGTCGTTATTCTTATTACGCCGGCCATCCAGCTTGGACCAACGAGGCCAACAGAGGCTCAGAGATAGTAGTGGGCTTTGATGCTATACTCGGTTTGGAGTTTTATTTACCCGATTTACCCGTACAAATTTCAGTGGACTGGAAACCCGAATACAATGTAGTAGGCTGGAGCGGATTCGGCGCTGACAACGGCGCAATCAGCGTGAGATGGAGGTTTTAGAACGGTCTTTTCTACGTTTATTCTATATGCATATTTGTTTGCATAACAATTATTTGATTTTGAGTATATAATTTTTTTTCTTTGGAGAATTAAATCAATTTCTCCATGAAAACAACGCACATTATTTTCTTTTATTTAGGATTAATTCTTTTCTCAGCGTCTTGTAAAAAAGAAGACGGAAAATCGCTTTTCCTTGAAAACGCGTATAACTGTAGAGCTTACTACAGGAACACGAATATGGCATTTGGCGAAGGCACTGCCCATCTATTGAATACTGATCAAACAGGTGGAATTCTATCATCGACATTCGCTCCAATTGATGACAAGGGATATTTTTATTTTGATAAGGATATTCAGGGCAATCAATTATATATTGAAAGTGAAGACCGGATTGCCTGTTTAAATGTCGACAACTGTCCTACGGATTTTAATGCTTCTATTGGTAGTGTCTTTCGGGTGGATGTAACCCCTGTTTCTTGGGTAAAATTCAAGGTAATTGATGAGCTACCGCTTAGCAATGACACAACTGCTATTTATTTCTCCGGGCCAGAGTTCTATGGGAGTTTTCCTCTTGAAACAATTATTGGAGAAGGCGATTCATTAATTCGGCCAATGGAAGGGTGTATTAATAGATCATTCACCATACAGCATCGGGTGAATGGTGTTGCCAGTAATGCGATACAAACGGCTAGTCAATGGTTTGGTGCACACGACACCACTACGGTTGTTATTACCTACTAGCCGTTTTTTCATAACCTAACTTTAAATCTTTTACTTATGGTCTCCACCCCAAACTGGAGAAGCACTCTTTGCTTCTCCCTGACCTTCCTGTGCACAAATTTTTTGGCAAATGCACAAGTGCCAGAGGTTTTCTCAAAACTAAGAATTGATCATTCTTGCGACTCCTACCTGTGGGTAGGTTCTATTGATCGAGTGGTACCGCCGAACGCAAGAGACAATGTTTTAGTTAGAAGTGATCAAACCCAGGAAATGATCTTTCAAATGATTCGTTCGAGAACGGATCATTGCACTGATCAGTTGAGTTTTTCTCAACTGAATGAAAAAAGACGATTGACGGAACAAGCGCATGCAGCTACTCCATTTGTGATCATGGAGATCGATTATTGGCGATTTAGAAAAAACGCGCTAGAAGAGGGTTGGTTAAAAATTCAAGATGGATTTGTGGTGTCAACTGATATTGAGAATCCCTTCGAAAGGCAGGAAACAATTATTCTTGACTTGGGCGTTAACGCTATAGAAGGAGCTAAAAGATGGTATTGGGATTCCCGTTTTTTTATTTCCAATCTCGGTTCATTTCCTGACGAAATGCGGATCAATTTTGGTGATGGCTGGCACTCGTTGCGCCCGGGCGAGGAGTTGATTCAAAGTGCATATTCTGGCGGAGAAGTTCAATTACAACTGCGCAGAGGTGAAGAATGGAAAAACGTGCGGGTGATGCTCAAGAATGATCTCTGTCAATCGGCTTTTCCTGATCCGCATGAAACGCCCTGGGCAATGGAGAACGGTGATTTCCCGTGGCAATTTTCAGTAGATGGAATGAAGGCCAATGCCTACACTTTATGGAGTGATGATGGGATTTTTGATAAACCCTTCATTTTCGTGGAGGGAATCGACTTTGAATATGATCATTATGAAAAGCGGAATGGTCGTTTTGGATGGTGTCAATTTACTGGCGGAAATACAAATGGTCAAATCGAGTTTCAAATGCTCACGCATCTTCCATACTTGCTGAATGATTTGCGCGCAATGGGTTTTGATATCATCATGCTTGATTTTTATGATGGAGCAGCGAGGATTGAAGACAACTCAAAGCTTTTGCAAGAATTGATTAGTCGTTGTATAGCGTTTCGAGTGGGCTTGGAGCCTATTGTGGTTGCAGGCGCCAGTATGGGCGGACAGGTGGCTCGCCATGCCCTGCGACAAATGGAATTGGATGGTGTCAATCACTGCACACGTCTTTTTATTTCATTAGATTCTCCGCATCAAGGCGCGTACATTCCAGCAGCATTGCAGGAAACGATTTATGAATTAAGCGAATATGTGAGTGCAGCAGCGGTGATGATTGATAATAAACTCATGCGCCCAGCAGCACGCCAAATGTTGCAATATCAAATCAATCAACCATTGGTAGCGTCTCCGAGTGCCGAGCTCTTTGTGCAATGGCAATTATGGAAATCGCAAAACGGACTTCCGCAGCGTTGTAGAAATGTTGCAATCGCGAATGGATCTTCACTAGGAACGGCCCTAACCGCGGAGTTAACCGCACCTTTGATTGATTACGGGTGCGAATTTTCAGGAGAGATACCCTTGGTTAATTTAAGGTTATACCCTCTACCTGGGAATACTGATCATGAAGCATCGAATGAATGGGAGACGGTTATTGCCGATATTCTATTTACCGAGAACCTGGGACTTTTCAATGGAACTCTTACCGGAATCAACCAGTATCATTTATTGCCTACGGTAGCAAATGATTGGCCTGCGCTTGACTATGCGCCAGGCGGCACTCGAGAATCTATAAAAGAATTGGTGGACTCGTTCAATGATAATGCTGACTTTATTGCTCAGTGCAGTGAAATTGAAACCGACGAATACAATAGCCAGCACTGTTTTGTTCCGACATACAGCGCGCTAGACATGACAATTAATAATCCGCAAACGCCTATCCAAGAATTGTTAGCCAACAATCAAGAACTGTGTCCATTTGACAACTGGTTTATTCCCGAGGTCAATCAGCAACACGTTGAAGTTACAGCTAACACGATAGATTGGATTGAATCCGAAGTGTTTGCTGGATTGCAGCCGAATGGAGAGCCATGGCTGCCCGTTATATTCTCTGGCGAGAATTATGCGTTTAACTTTTACTCCAGCACGTTTCATCGGCTATCGAGTATAGTGGTCAGTAATCAAGCTCAGTTGATGATCAACAATTTTACGCACGGTCATTACACCGACGAACCTCCCTTTATTCAATCCACATTTCAAGTCGAGTTGAGCTCGTTATGTGGGGCGGCAACAGCCACTGTAATGAATGATGGCGCAATAACAGTTGGAGATCAAAACGGATTGACGAAAGGTGTTTTAATCATCGAAAAAGATGGTTTTTTGAGAATACTGGGAGATGGAAAATGTACCGTAAACCGGGGAAGTAAGATCATTGTCCGCAATGGAGGAGCCATACAGATTGATTTTGGAGGCATTTTAAATCTGGCGGGCGGCGAACTTTTTTTAGAAAAGGGAAGTAAGGTTTACTTGGACAATGGCGAGCTCAATGTAGATCACACCAATGGAAAGATTCACTTTTTAGGAGGAATTGTTTATGTGGGCGAGTCATTAGAATGGAGCCCGTTTGCAAGCAGTGAAAGCTCACATGGTCAATTGATCGTTTACGCCGAGCAAGATGATGATGTAGTATTAGCAGCGAACGCTAAATTCATTATCGACGGTTTCGGTAATTATGACGAGTCTTTGTTATTTGAGCCATTCTCGCACTTCAATTGCCGCGGGGAAGACGGTTCCAAGTTAATGGTGAGCAATGTTAAGGTGACTATGGAGCCACTTTCGAAGTGGGCCAATAATGTGCCTTCGAGTATTATCAACGTCGCCTTTCTGGGCAACGAAGAAAATGCGGAGTTAAGTTTTTGGGGTTATGCTACTCATTTGGAAAAGTGTCAGTTTAACCAAGTGTCCACTTTTTTGAATAACGTTTCTACGATGGCACTGAAGTGTAAATGGCAAGGAGAGAATAGCGGTGTAAACGCAATCCATGGCTTATATACTTTTCGCAACTGTCATTTTTATCACTGCAGTATGTCAAGCAGTTGGCTAGATGAGGCGTCTATTTTGGAACACTGTGTGTTCGAAGGAAATTACAATCAACCCTTCGGATTTTTTGACAAAGGTTCGCCGTTTATTTCTCTTGAAAGTTGCGAATGGAATGCCTATTCCACTGCTACACGGAAGATGGACGGCAAACTTCAATCGAGGTGCAGTAAGTGGACCGACAATAGTATAGCGATTGAACTTAACGAAAACTCGAAGTGGATGGCTTCCACAGAATCAGGCGGAGGATATAATTTATTCGAGGCTAATGCAACGCATGTTCACTTTGATAACGCATTGGCTCCTGATTTATCTAATGGGTATAATGATTTTGGACCGGCTGGATTGGCCGTGTTTTCAGGCAATATTTCTGACATGATTTGTCAATGGAATTGCGGACAAATGCCGCTTTACGCACACTATAATAATTGGCACAATCAGCTCGGAGATATCAATCATCTTTTTACGATTTCAGTGTGTTCTTCGAATCATCCGTGTGCAATAAAGGTGATTGATTTTTTTGAAACAACAGAGACCAATTGCACAACAGATACTGAATATGCCTTGCAAGAAAGAAGCGATGTGGAAAGTGTTGCGGAGAGTGAAGGTTGGCAGAAGAAGGAAACCGCAACACTTTTTCCAAACCCTGCTAATGAGTGGGCGGAAATAAAGGGAATTGCTCCAGGCGATGTAATTGGAGCAGTGATCTATACAACGAATGGACAGTTATACCGAACAATAGCATTTAACGATGACAAGAGTTTATCGTTTTCCATACACGGAATACCAGCTGGTGTGTATGTGATAAAAGTAGAGTGCACAAATCAAGTAGTTCCTATGTGCCTCGTGGTAGAGTAACGGTGTTAAGCAAACGGGCCCACAACGGTGGGCCTGTTTATTTTTTTTGCTGTGTCAGATCACTGATCAATCCACTGCTTAAACTCACTCACCCGTTGGCGGCTCACGAATACTTCTTCGTTGAAAGGGGGAGTTAACTCGAGCAATACGCGGCTCGAAAAGTGCGGCTCCATACGGCCAATGGCATTGAGGTGTATCGTCATCTTGCGGTTGATGCGAAAGAAAAGAGAAGGGTCCAATTGCTGGTCTAACTCTTCGAGGGTTTGATCGAGTAAGTAGCGCTCACCGTTAGAGGTAACAATGAAAGTGTGGCCTTCGTCAGAGAAAAAATAAGCCGTGCTTTCTACCGGGATAAAAGCTAAACGACCACCGGCTTTGATTAAAAAACGCTTGCGGTAAATCGGCTTTTCTTGTTGTATCTGTTGAATCAGTTCGTGATAGGAATGATTAGTCAGTTGACCACGCAAACGCTCAAACTTATTCAAGGCTTGGTCGAGTTGTGCTTTTTCAATGGGCTTCAGTAAATAGTCGATGCTGTTGACTTGAAAAGCCTTGAGCGCATAGTGATCCCAAGCGGTGGTGAAAATAACAGGCGTATCTATTTCTACTTGTTTGAAAATTTCAAAGCTCAATCCGTCGGCGAGTTGGATATCGAACATCAAAAGATCAACAGCAGGTTTATTTTTTAAAAACAAGACAGCATCTTCAATGCTATCTGCCTTTTCAACTACCGTGTAATCGGGCCGTACCTCTTTGATGAGTCGCTCCAAGCGGCGTGCAGCGGGCTGTTCGTCTTCTACTAAAAATACGTTCATGATCAGGATAGTTCTTGAATGGAAATAAGTGGAAGTTTTACCTCAAAAACATGTTCTGTTTTATGCACTAGGATCTGCTTATCAAAAGTGAGCATAAAACGACTGTTGATGTTTTCTAACCCTGTTCCCGTGCCCTCTACGGGTTGTTGTTTGGGATGGAAATTATTGTGCACACACACAAAGCCGTTGTCATCGGTATAGATGCGGATGTGCAATGGTTTTTTCTGCGAAATCACATTGTGCTTTACAGCGTTTTCAACAAGCATTTGCAGTGAAAGCGGTATCAAATACAGTTGATTCGATTCGGGTGCTATTTCCAATTGGATATCGATACTGTGGTCAAAACGTGTCCGAATTAAAAACAGGTAACTGTTGAGCAATTCGAGTTCTTCTTCTAAAGTCACCACTTGTTTTTCATTCAGGTCAAGCAGGTGCCGGTAGAGCGTGCTGAGCTGTTGCACAAACTGCACGGCTTTGTCACTATCCTCAGGAATAATGCCGGCCAATGTATTCAGACTATTAAATAGAAAATGCGGATTCACTTGATTTTTCAAGGAGTCCAATTGAGCTTGGGCATTTTCTTTTTTTAATCGTTCGGTGATCACCAACTGTTGTTTGAGTTGACTCCAATACATCAGCGCTTCATAGATGGAGATGATGGCAGCGGTAGAAAATAAATTGGAGCCAAGCGCAGTGCTGAATGAAGCGTTTTTTACAAATAAGTTTTCCGTATCGGGCGATTGTTTAATAAACCACTCCATGCCCAGCGTGATGAGCGTGGTGTAAACGATGATGATGGCACAGCTGATGAGTAATCGCTTCATGTTTTGGTGAAGCTCGGGATACCTTTTGTGCACGGCCATCATAATGGCGCGATCACCAATCCACATGAACCAGACATAAGGCACTGCCACAAACCAGCTTTGGGCAAAACAGATCACCATTTCATTTACCGAAATGCCATAAAAAAGCAACGGCACAAGAAACGCGAGCAGCGGACCACCCAAAAGGATGATTCCCCAATCGTTAACTCCGATCGATTGATGTTTTTTGAAAACACTCATGCGCAGCGAAGATCGTGAATTAGAAATAAATCGTGTACAGCATTATAGGAAAAAGGCCGGTTTGATAGGTCGTTCTAATGTCATTGGTAGAAGGCGAATATCCGTAGGTGAAAATGTTTTGATGATTGGTTACATTTCTCACATCGAAGAAAAAGGCTTGTGAAAACTTCTTGAAGTTTTGACGGAATCCCACCTTTACATCGATGCGGAAGTAGGGATCATATTGTTGAGAGAAGGCTTGACTTTCATCGCGAATTTCAACATCGGCTAAGCGCGATGCTTCAAGGTTGATAGGCGAATATCTGCGGCCGCCGGCATAGGTGGTTTTAAAGTCAAGGGAGAACAGATTGGATTCACCAACCTTCCATTCTTTACCCGCCAAAAAGTTGAACACATAGTTTCCGTTGAATGCTGTATTGCGCTCTATGCCATCACTTCCTTTGTACTTTGATTCAAATAAAGAGGCCGTGAAGAGGTAATAGAATCCTTTGGTTAAAAATCGCTCGACAGTAACTTCCGCGCCATAATTAGTACCGGTTCCTTCATTCACTAAATTCGGATTGTTAGGTAAGAGGAAATCGGCGCCTACGTTTAAAACGGAGAATGAACTAGAGAAAGGATCAACGGCAATGTTGTAGAGATATTGATAATACACTTCTGATTTGATGCGCATGTTTTTGTTCACTGTCCATTCATAACCCATTACGGCATGAATGGCTTTGTTGAAGCCTAAATCCGTATTTGTGGCCTCGCCCGTAGTGGATGCTAAGGCATTATCTTCTCGGTTAAAATAGATCGTAACAGGTTGCATTTGGCTGTGCAAACCGGCGCCTGCAGTAAAGGCATGAGTAGGACGAAAATTGTACCTCATCCCAAAACGTGGTTCAATATTGCTTTGACCGTCGAGTGTGAGGTAGTTGGCATGAAGCCCTGCATTAACGGTGAGTTGTTCGCTGGGTCGCCACATCCATTGCGCGTATGAGCGGATCAAATCAACAGTGCTTTTCGAATCGATGTTGCGGAAAAAATAACCGGCGGCCACATAACTGCTATCGCGCACATCAAAATCAAATCGATCGGACATGATACCTACCTTCAGCGTATGGCGTTGATTCAGTTTTGAATTGACAAAGTAGTGAACATTGTATTTGTATTGTTCATTGTGCAAACCGTAGTTTCGAGAAGCTACATCATTGACGTCAAGGGTGTCAATCCATCCATAGTTGGTGGCTTGTGATGCGGCTAGTACAAGTTTGCCATAGGTTTTTTCATTGAAGAAATACGTGTGCGACGCACCCACCACTCCGGTTGTGTTTGTGAATTGCGAGCTTTGATTTTCTTCAGAATACAAGTTGTCTTCACCGGAAGCTTGAGCATCAAAATCAATGAAGCTGCTTCCCATCATGCCAAACACTTGGAAGCGCCCAATTTTTTGGGTGGGCAAATCAACTTTAAATGTTAGGTCTTGGTATTCGGGTATGGCGCTGCCTGTACCGAAGTTGATTCCCAACGATTGCATTACGTTGAGAAACGAATAGCGGTAGTTGGCCATGTAAGTAGCTTGACCACCTTTTTTAAAAGGTCCTTCAAGTCCTATTTCCACACCATTGAAACCGATTTGACCGGTGTATTCTCGTTTGTCACGATTACCAGTGCGCAAGCGTAAATCGAAAACACCTGAAAGGGCATTTCCATATTCTGCTGCGAATGCAGAAGTGGCGAAATCGGAGTTAGCGAGGTTGTTAATGTTGAGCATAGAAATGGGGCCACCAGTAGTGCCCAAAGTAGCAAAGTGATTGGGGCTTGGAATGTCTATTCCTTCCATTCTCCAGAGCACGCCAGTGGGTGAATTTCCTCGAATGATAATGTCGTTTCTATCATCACTAGCACCACTCACACCGGCATAGTTTTGAGCCATACGAGAAGGATCTTGCAATGTGCCGCTATACCTCATCGCTTCTTCAATACTGAATGATCGGGTAGAAACGCTGCTCATTTTATTGATTTGTTCTCCTTTGTTTTCTTCAGCGATTATTTCAACCGTTCCCATCTCAGAGACCATCTCTTGTAATTGAATGTTTAGTTCAAGGTCTTTACCATTGTTAAAAAGAAGATTGGAAAAAGTAAGAGGCTCATATCCCAAGAAACTAACGCTGACCGAATGTCGGCCTGCTGTTAAGCCTTCTATACGAAAGTGCCCTGTTTTATCGGTAACTGCACCCAGGGGAGTAGCGAGATCGGTGATAACGATGGTAACACCTTCTAGTGGGAAGCTACTTTGTTTGTCGGTCACTGTTCCGCGTAAAGCGGCATTTTGGCTCCAAGCAAAAGTGCTGATGAGTAATGAAACAAAAAGAGCAAAGGAGGTTTTCATAGCTACATTCATTAAGTGCTGCAAAAATGCTAGTAGAAAAGAGGTCAGAAAAAGGGAATGCCGGTGAATGGACGAAAAACGAACTTGAATGGAGGATAGCAATAAAAAACCCGCCACTGCAAGCAGAGCGGGTTCTTTATGTTGTTTCGAATAGGTACTCTCCAATTAAGTTAAACCTGTAATGTCTCGAAAGACCTTATAAAACCTAAATAATCATTAGAAGCCGATTCCACGTGAGGAGCGATTTCTGTTGGAGACCTAATAGACGACAAACTTAAGCCTGAGGGCTGCGAATCTTTATTAACTGACGGTTAAACCCTGTTAAAAGTCGTTAAGGGTGTTAGGTGGGCGAAATGTTAAATCCTTTATTTGTGCAGCCAATCGGCACCCCAATGAAAGAAAGATACATTCGACTCCTAATGGCCATAAGCACCTTTGCGGTGATTGGGTTAATTGCCATTCAGGTGTATTGGGTGAATAACACCTTCACGCTCCGGGAGCAAGACTTTGCATCGAATGTGAGCAAGGCGCTTAACAGAGTATCTGAAAAGTTAGAGCGAATAGAGTCGCAGAAATTAGCAGCTGAAGAAGCAGTTCGCACCTCGGTATCGATTTCAGGAGCTAGTGATAGTTCACTGGTCTTGCGATATGGCAAACGACAAGTGGATGTGATCAATGGCGGTGCAATGGAAGAAAGCCGCGATTCTGTTTTTTACAATCAGCTAGGAAAAGGTGGCTTAGAGCAGAGTAAGATTTTGGCGCAAAGTGGAATTTTAGACGACATCATGGGCGGACTCGTGGAGTTGGATATCTATCGAACGATTGAAGAGCGGGTAGATTCATCGCAACTGGATTCGCTATTGCGTTTTGAATTGGAAGAACGAGGCATTAAAGCCGAATACGTGTACGGCATTTTCAATAAGCTTCATCAGCCCGAGCTCATGCAAGAAGGTGCTGAATTGTATCAAGAGTATTTTTTTACCGAAGGATTTAAAACCCAGCTTTTCCCTAACGATCCCATTTCTGACCCCAACTATTTGCGGGTTTGGTTTCCTGAGCAGCAGAAGTATTTGTTGCGAAGCATGTGGAGTATGCTTGCCATTAGTGGGGTGTTGTTATTAGTGATCATGTTTTTGTTTTCGTTTTCAATTGGCACTATTTATCGCCAGAAAAAACTGAGCGATGTAAAGAACGATTTCATTAACAACATGACCCATGAATTGAAGACGCCCATTGCGACTATTTCATTGGCATGCGAGGCCTTGAACGATCCGGATATGCAAACGAGTCCGCGAGCACTTACCACGTATGTGGGAATGATCAATGAAGAAAATAAACGGTTAGGTGTTTTGGTTGAAAACGTATTACGAACGGCCATTTTTGAGCAAGGCGAAATGCAACTCCGCTTTCAAAAAATCAATCTTCATACAGTGATCGAGCAGGTTATTCGCAATATCGAAATACAAGTAAAGAAAAGAAATGGTGGTATTATCACCCATTTAGATGCGAGTGATCCTGTGGTAGTGGGTGACATATTGCACATTACCAATGTTGTTTACAATTTGATAGACAACGCCATTAAATACAGTGAAGCCAACCCAACGGTGGAAATCTACACCCGCGATGAAATGGATGGAGTGGCGGTGGCCTTTAAAGACAGAGGCATGGGCATATCGCGAGAAAATCAACGCCGCATATTCGACAAGCTATACCGTGTGCCTACCGGAAACGTTCACAATGTGAAGGGATTTGGTTTAGGATTAAGCTATGTAAAAGGTGTTTTAGAAAAACACGGTGGAAGTGTAGATGTAGAAAGTGAAATGAAAAAAGGTAGCACGTTTACTATTCATATACCTCGAAAACATGAAAAAGAAAACTAGAGTTTTATTGTGTGAAGACGATCCGAATCTCGGCACACTGTTGAGTGAATACCTCAACGCAAAGGGATTTGAAGCAGACTTGGCCGTTGATGGGCAGGAAGGCTCAAAACTCGTGAAGCGTAATAGTTACGACTTCTTTATTCTTGACGTGATGATGCCCGTGAAAGATGGTTTCACCTTGGCAAGAGAAATCCGTCAAGACGATAAGCATACACCGATTCTTTTCCTCACGGCAAAGAGCATGAAAGAAGATACCCTCCAAGGATTTGAGGTGGGTGCAGATGACTACATGACGAAGCCGTTTAGCATGGAAGAGTTGTTAGTGCGAATGAACGCCATTCTGCGTAGAACAGCGGCTTTACCCGAATCGGATGATGAGGCACAAGAGTTTGAAATCGGCACCTATCATTTCGACTACAACAAACAGCGCTTGGTATCACCCACTGGCGAGGAGAGCAAATTGACCACAAAAGAAAATGAGTTGCTCTACTTGTTGTGTAAAAACAAAAATGGCGTGATGGAGCGCAGCTTTGCATTAAAGGCAATCTGGGGCGACGACAACTACTTTAATGGTAGAAGTATGGACGTGTACATTGCCAAGTTGCGCAAGCATTTGAAAGACGATCCAAAAGTGGAGATCATTAACATCCACGGACGCGGATTCAAGTTGTTGGCCAACTAGAGCAAACGCATATTATCAATTAGGCGCACTTCGCCAACGTATGCGGCAATCAGCGCAACAGGCTCCTCGCTATCGGCCCAATCGGCTAATGGTGAGAAAGTGTGTCCGTCAATAATTTCGAGGTACTCCAATTCTATTTCTGGGTGCTGCAGGAAGATTGACCGTCCCCATATTTCAAGGGAAGGCGGATCTTCTTGCGGCACTTGGTCTTTTATACCCTGTAGTACTTGATGAATGACCAGTGCGGTTTTGCGTTGATCAGGAGTTAAACGCAAATTGCGAGAACTCATGGCCAATCCGTCATTTTCTCTCAGTGTGGGGCATGAAATGATGTTGATAGGCATCTTCTCCACTTCCACGAGTTTTCGGATATGCGCAAGTTGTTGGTAGTCTTTTTCTCCGAAATAGGCATTGTCGGGTTGAATAATATCGAAGAATTTTTTTACAATGGTCAGCACTCCATCAAAGTGACCAGGTCGGAAATGCCCTTCGAGGGTTTCACTCAAAAGCCCGAAGTGCCAATGCCCCTTAGGAGCGTTCGGATCGGGGTACATTTCGGTAACGGAAGGCAAAAAGACGGCATCACAACCTGCCTCGCGGAGCATTTCGAGGTCCTTTTCGATGGTTTTGGGGTATTTTTTTAAATCTTCCTGATTATTGAACTGAGTGGGGTTGACAAATATGGAAGAAAGGACCATCGAATTATCCTCTTTCGCTCTGTTAATCAGTGAGATATGACCATTATGGAGAGCACCCATAGTGGGGGCAAAACCGAGGCTTTGCCCGTTTTTTTTGCAGGAATTTAACCAGGTGGTCAAATCGTTAATTGTTTCGAATACAATCACTTGGGTGTTTTTTAGGATTTTAACTTTGCGGTGTCAAAACTAAATGTTTGCGGGAATCAAAAAAGATTTTTATCTACCTTTGCATACTCGATACTAGAAATCGGTACTTTATATGAGTAAAACAAGAGTACTTTTCGTTTCTTCGGAAATTCTTCCGTTTTCGCCAGAAAGCCCAGCTGCACATTTCAGCCGTCAAATACCACAGGCCGTACACGAAAGAGGCAAAGAGACCCGCATCTTTATGCCTCGCTATGGTAAAATCAACGAGCGACGTCACCAACTGCATGAAGTGATTCGCCTGTCTGGTATGAATTTGATTGTGAATGACACTGATCACCCGTTGATCATAAAAGTGGCCAGCATCCCTCAAATACGTTTACAAGTTTACTTCATCGACAATGAAGAGTTCTTCCATCGTAAGGCCTACTTCCAAGATGATTCAGGTAAACTGTTTGCAGACAATGATGAGCGCATGATTTTCTTTGCGAAAGGCGTTTTGGAAACAGTGAAAAAATTGGGCTGGGCACCGGACATTATCCATTGCCATGGCTGGTTTACTTCATTGATGCCACTTTATGTGAAGAAATTTTTCCATCAAGATCCTTACTTCGCTGACAGCAAAATCGTTTATTCGGTTTATGATGAAGGCTTTGACGGTATCTTGAATAAAAATATGATGGGCAAAGTAGCATTTGACAACTTTGGATCGTCTGATATTGAAGAATTGGCCAATCCGACTCACCTCAATTTGATGAAAATTGCGGCGAAATACGCGGATGGTGTCATTTTGACTCAATCTCCAGCCGATGCAGAACTTGAAAACTATATTGCTCAACACGATGTTCCTCTTCTTCGTCAATACGCGGAAGGTGACCATCTTACCGCTATCGATGAATTCTTTGATCAGGTTCATGCGGGAAAGCAAGTGCTCGTTGATTAATCATTTCACCATGATAAGAAATTCGAAAAACAGTCTCAAGCAATTGGGGCTGTTTTCCTTTTTTATACTCGCCTTTTTTTCTTCTTGTAAAAAGCCAGATTCTACTGGAGGCATCGATCTATTGCCACCGGAAGACGAACTTTCTGCTTTTCAATCGGATGACTACAGCCTTGAAGTGAAGGTGTATGAAGATGACAGCATTCGTACAGATGAACTGAGCTCTTCTATGTTGGGTTCCTATATCGATCCTGTTTTTGGTTCTACCACCATGGGTATTTATACCCAGTTGCGCATGAGCACTTCATCCGAATCATTTCCTACGGAGATTGAGATTGACTCTGTGGTGCTTGCCTTAGTTTATTCTGAAGTGGTAGATCCTTACGGAGGTGTTAGCCGACAAGGATTTTCGGTTTATGAAATAGACGAAGAACTTTATTTGGATAGCACCTACTATTCTCAGCACCGAACGGCTATTAAAAACCGGAATTGGATTTCGGCGCAAGGACAATATCAAACGCCGAATCTAGATGAAGACGTGGCTGTGGGAGAAGACACGCTTGCCCCTCAATTGCGTTTGCCGTTGGACAAAGAGTTGGGTTTGCATTTGTTGAACCCCACGGTGAGCGGTGCCTTGGATGATAATGATGCTTTTCAGGATTACTTCAAAGGTATTTTTATTGAGGCCGAAACCCGCAATGCTGGCATCATCAACTATGATTTAGTTGATCCAGATTCAAAAGTGACCGTGTATTATCGCGATTTATCCGGCGATGAGCCCGATACAACGAGCTACGATTTTTTGATTACTTCTGATTGTGCTCGCTACACTTATGTGCAGCGAATTTATACCGGGCCTTTGGCTGCTTTAGACCCAGTAAATCCAATGGACGGAAGTCAATTGTTGTATGTTCAATCTACTGGTGGTATTTTAAGTACCATAGACTTCCCTGATTTAGAAAATACACCAGAGGCCACGATCAATCAGGCCCGTTTGATCATTCCTTTTGAAAAAGATTTTCGTTATCGCCCGCATGACAAACTATTCATTTTATATAAAAATGAAGATGGAGAGTACACCACAATGCCAGACGAAACCTTAGGCACCATTGGTGGCACGGTGGATCTCGTAAATGGTCATGTGGTGTTTGATATTAGCCGTTATATTCAAAAGCGTTTGAGCGGGGATATAGCAGCGGGGCCACTTTATTTATTGAGCAGTTCGGCGGGTGTTACAGCCAATCGAATGGTTTTGCACGGGCCAGCGTTCTCCACGGATAAGAAGGAGAATATGCGACTAGTGATAACCTACTCAAATTGATTACATTCGTAGAGAACAAAACGACCGGTGCTCGCTGAGTCACCATAATAAAGACGAAACAACATGTGTGGAATTGTAGGATACTTAGGTAATAGTGATGCATATCCTATTTTGATAAAAGGCTTGAAGCGTTTGGAGTATCGTGGATACGATAGCGCTGGGGTTGCTATGCTCGACCATGGCCAATTTAATTTGTACAAGAAAAAAGGAAAGGTTGCTGATCTAGAAGCCGAAGTAGCTTCACAAACAACCGCCGGTAACTTGGGTATAGGTCATACACGTTGGGCAACACACGGTGTACCAAACGATGTAAATGCACATCCACACATTTCTGGTGATGGCAATTTGGTGTTGATTCATAATGGAATCATCGAGAACTATGCGCCTCTTAAAGAGGAGTTGTTAAACCGCGGCCATAAGTTTACCAGTGATACGGACACAGAAGTATTGGTGCATTTTATAGAAGACGTTCGCTCAAAAACAGGCGTTCCGTTGTTTGAAGCAGTGCGCATAGCATTGGCTGAAGTTATAGGTGCATACGCCATTGTGATCTTAGACAAAAACAATCCCGATCAAATGATTGCGGCCAAGAAGTCGAGTCCGCTAGTGATTGGTGTTGGTCAAGATGGTGAGTTTTACATTGCTTCGGATGCTACTCCAATAGTAGAGTACACGAAGAATGTCGTGTATTTGGAAGATGAAGAAGTGGCCCTTTGCGATCGCAATGAGGGATTGAAAATAGTAACGATACAGAATCAGCAAAAAACGCCATACATACAAGCGTTGGAGCTGAAGTTGGAGGCTATTGAAAAAGGAGGCTATGATAGTTTCATGCTAAAAGAGATTCATGAGCAGCCTCGTTCTATTCGCGATTCTATTCGCGGACGCGTGAATTTGCAGCATGGATTGATACGCATGAGCGGTATTGATCAGCACGAATCGAAGTGGATCAATGCCCGTCGTATCATTATTGTAGCGTGCGGTACCTCATGGCACGCTGGTTTGGTGGCGGAGTATTTATTTGAAGAGTTTGCTCGCATTCCTGTGGAAGTAGAGTACGCGTCAGAGTTCCGCTACCGCAATCCTGTGATATTCCCCGATGACATTGTTATCGCCATTTCTCAAAGTGGAGAAACGGCGGACACCTTAGCGGCTATTGAGCTCGCAAAAGAGAAAGGAGCCTTTATTTTTGGCGTGTGCAATGTTGTTGGTTCTACCATTTCACGTGCTACGCACAGTGGAGCTTACACTCACGCAGGTCCAGAAATTGGGGTGGCTTCTACTAAAGCATTTACTGCTCAGGTAACCGTATTGTATCAATTGGCCTTGGCGGTAGCCTCTAAGCGCGGCACCCTAACACATGATCGCGTGGCCCGACTGATGGCAGAGTTAAACTCTATTCCAGATAAGATCGATGAGGTTTTGAAGACCAATTCTCAGATTGAAACCATAGCTGAGATCTATAAAGATCATCGCAATGCATTGTATTTGGGCAGAGGATATAGCTTCCCCGTTGCTTTAGAGGGAGCATTAAAACTGAAAGAAATTTCGTACATCCATGCGGAAGGATATCCGGCGGCCGAAATGAAGCATGGCCCGATAGCCTTGATTGATGATGAGATGCCGGTTTTTGTTATTGCGACTCAAGGCCATTCTTACGAAAAGGTGGTGAGCAACATACAAGAAGTGAAGGCGCGCAAAGGAAAGATCATAGCGATCGTTACTGCGGGCGACAAAACGGTTAAAGAGTTGGCAGACCACGCGATTGAAATTCCAAAAACGGATGATAGCTTGGTACCATTGGTCTCTGTTATACCATTGCAGCTTTTGGCTTATCACGTAGCGGTAATGCGTGGTTGTAATGTGGACCAACCGCGTAACTTAGCGAAAAGTGTTACAGTAGAGTAATCCTATACCTATATAATAAGTAATGAAATGCCTAGACTTGATCTAGGCATTTTTGTTTAGGATGGTTTAAAAACGGTTGATTTTCTTGAATAGAATGGAAAAACCTATGTTTTTTTTAAAAGAAGAGAGTGTCGTTCTGCGATAAAATAGGGGTGTTTTGAGAGATGCTGACTATTGGACGGCTAAGGACGGGTTTGCGTCTTTTTTGTAAAACACTGTAAAACAAGGGTTAAGAGGCGGGATTAACAATTTCCACACTTATCAACATTTCAACGACTTGCTGTTGATATACTTCTAATGGGGTTAGGTTGAGGACTTGCTCTAGCTGCATAGCTTTGGACAAAACCAACAATTTCCAATCATGAAAAAAGTTATTATGTTCTGTGCTGCCCTAGCGGTAGCGGGTACGATGAATGCCCAGTTGCAATCTAAGAAAGGAGAGAACTATTTGCCAGAGACTGGTGAGTATGCTCTTGGTACTGATGCTACATCATTCCTTTCATACTTCGGTAACCTAGCTAACGGTGGTACTAACGGTGGTTTCGGTTTCGGTTACACTAACGGTGGTCTTGCTATCACAGGAAAGCGTTTCCAATCTGAGACTTCAGCTTACCGCGGTATGGTTCGTATCGGTATTGGTTCTATGTCATCTACTACAGTTGTTCCTGCTACAAGCGGTACTGGTACAGTAGAAGATAAGACTACAATGAGCTACAACAATGTTACATTGGGTGGTGGTATCGAGAAGCGTCGTGGTTCTACCCGTCTTCAAGGTTACTACGGTGCAATGGCTATGATCAACCTTAGCGGTTCAAAAACATCATACGAGTACGGTAATGGTGCTGCTGATGGTGACATTTTGGAGTCAAAAGCTGGATCAACATTCGGTGTAGGTGTTCGCGCTTTCGTAGGTGCTGAATACTTCATCATTCCAAAATTGTCAATCGGTGGTGAATTCGGTTGGGGCGTAGCTTTCAGCAACACTGGTGCTGGTGAAACTACTATCCAAGGTGCTGATGCTACAACAACTGGTACATCATCTTCATTCAGCTTGGACACTGACAACTCTGCTTTCGGTGTAGCTCCTGCTGCTGTATTGGTGCATTTCCACTTCTAATAGTCGGATCATCCAAAATATGAAGGGCTGTCTTGGTTTAACCAAGACGGCCCTTTTTTTTTATGCTTATTTATTCCATTTCTGCTGAAGAAAGCTTTCTAAGAATAGCGTTCCGATGAGCAAAACAGAGCCGAGATAAAATTGTGGGCTCATGTATTCTTTTTCGCCAAAGAGGAGGAGGGCAAAAACGATGGTATAGATCGGTTCGAGATTGATGGTAATGGCGCAAGTAAAAGGAGAAAGCACTTTCATTACATCGATGGCTTTGATGAACGCAAATGCAGTGGCGAGTGTTCCAAGTAATAGTAGCCACAGAACATCGCTCTTTTGGAGCATGGTAATGGAGGAGAGACCATTTTGGCTGAAAGCCAGATAGACACTTACACCTACAAAAGCGGTGAGAAGTTCGTAGAAGGCGATGGTGGTGGGTTCGTATTTTTTTACAAAAACACTATTAGCAGAGGAAAAAACGGCGGCACAAAAGGCGGAAGCTAAAGAGAGAATGATGCCCATTTTGTATTGAGGTTCAAAATGGAAAATAAGGCTCAGCCCCGCGATGACTAAAACTCCGAGTAAGAGTTCATAGGGTCGGAATTTAGATTTGCTGATTAATGGTGCTACGAGGGCCACAAAGAATGAGTTGGTGCTGATTACCACCAATGCTGTCGAAACATTGGATGATTTGATAGCGGCGAAAAAGAAGATCCAGTGGGCGGCGGTGACAAGCCCCGTTATGCCGAATTGTAAAAAAGGAAGAAGGCCAACGCGCAGAGATTTTTTTACCCAAAGGGTATAGGCGGCAATACTTATAGTGGCAATTAAAGTTCGCCACCACACCAATGGAGCGGCGTCAAGAGAGATTAGTTCGCCGAGTATTCCGGTAAATCCCCAGATAAAAACAATAAGGTGAAGGGTTGCTAACGCACTAAGCCGAGGCATGGTCGTCATGGTCTAATTCAACCACACCACCAGACACTATGTATTTCATAATATCTACTGCATTGCGATCTACGGGTTGAATATTGGATTTAGGCACAATCATCATATGTCCCGAAAAGCTGTAGCTCATAGGGAAGTACACGGCTACTTTTCCTTGAAGTTCTTTCGAGTCACCCAATTCACTGAGGTCTTCGTCGGTTACAAATCCGATCATTTCCAGGTCCATATCCTTTGACACTTTTACTAAAACAGGTTGATTAAAACGCTTTTTAGAACCTACGAAAGCACCTAGGAGGTCGGTAATACTCTTGTAGATGGTCTTTATTAAAGGAACTCGATCGAGGAATCGGAGGAACATTCTTTTTACGGGCTCATTGATCACCTTACTACCGATAAAGCCTAATAGAAACAGAAGAACGAGTAAAAGGAGGATTCCTAGGCCCGGATATTCACGTTCTCCGGGGATGAGGCCATCGAGCCAGGTGAAAAGGCGGAAGAACACATAGATGGTGATGACAAGAGGTAATGAAATGAGTAGGCCATTAAGGATATAGCCAATTATTTTCTTTATGATCGGGTTTTTCATAACTACGAGTGGACCATTTTCGGTTGGAAGAGTGTTTCAAATTTGGAAAATGGGGTAGCAAAGGTAGGATAAAAATGGGCGGTCAAAGATTTTAACAATTTTGACCAGGATCGTAAGCCGTTGTAAATCAAGATGTTTAGAATTGAGTGGTGTCCATTTTTGGGAAAATTTTTCCAAAATTGTTCACAACTTTAGATTAAACCATATATTTGTACGACTAAATGTGAAAAGTTAAAGACGAACGAGTCAAGACTACTTACTAACCTAACCCAACATTATGCATCATTTTTACTGTTTCGCGACAAAGCGTTTCTCGACGTGGGCACTCAGCCTGTGTCTTGTGTTGCTTTCGGCCGTATTTGGCACAGCAGCAGCACAGCGTGTGACTTACAATCTTGTAAGTGTCTACAATTTCCAAGAAGGAAGTGGTAGTGTGGTACACGATGTATCCGGAAACACACCAATTGATCTTACCATTCAACACCCGGGTAATGTTACCTGGTTGAGCGGAGGTGGATTACGTGTAAACACTGGAACCATTATCAAGTCATCAGGTGCTGCTACGCGCATGCATCAGGCTTTGAATGCTTCCGGTGAGTTTTCTTTTGAGGCTTGGGTAAAACCGGATAATGCTTCACAAGCGGGTCCATCACGTATTGCTACTATGTCGAGCAATACCAGTAACCGAAACTTTATGTTGGGTCAAGATGGTTCGAACTACATCTTTCGTAGTCGCACCACTTCAGGTGGTGATAGCAATGGTCTTCCTCAAATTTCGGCTAACCCATCGGTAGTGAACTTGCAACATGTAGTTTATACTTGGAATGCAGGAACAGAGAAATTGTACATCAATGGTCAATTGAAATATACGGGCACTCGTAACGGTAACCTGACCAATTGGAATAGCAGTTATGCTTTTGCTCTTTGTAATGAAATGACATTGGATCGTGCGTGGTTGGGTGATTTGCATTTGGTTGCGGTTTATTGTCAAGAGCTCGATTTAAATGAGGTGAATCAAAACTTCAATGAAGGTCCTGGTATTGACTACGGCAACCCAACATTGGATGAAGCATGTAATTTGAC